>NZ_JBUPWE010000004.1:0-371348 GCF_055502615.1 Pseudoduganella sp. jia 9
GTGTGGCTGGTCGTCCTCTCAGACCAGCTACTGATCGTCGCCTTGGTGAGCCTTTACCTCACCAACTAGCTAATCAGATATCGGCCGCTCCAGGAGCACAAGGCCTTGCGGTCCCCTGCTTTCATCCGTAGATCGTATGCGGTATTAGCGTAACTTTCGCTACGTTATCCCCCACTCTTGGGCACGTTCCGATATATTACTCACCCGTTCGCCACTCGTCAGCGGAGCAAGCTCCCTGTTACCGTTCGACTTGCATGTGTAAAGCATGCCGCCAGCGTTCAATCTGAGCCAGGATCAAACTCTTCAGTTCAATCTCTGTTGTCCGACATTGCTGTCGGGGTCACTCACTCAAGATACTGACGAATCATCCGAAGATGATTACGTTTATTTCTTGTGTAAGCGTTTGATGCTATATATTTTGAGCTTCCGAACCGAAGTCCAGGGCACATCACATCAAACGCCCACACTTATCGACTGTTGATTGTTAAAGAATTCTGCCCTTGAAGGCTTGCTGCGGATCTTTCAGACCCGGCGACAAATCGTTGTGTTTGTCAGCAGCAGAGAGGCAAGATTATCGGGTGTTTCGTGCGATTCGTCAAGCTTCTCATTTACTCACATCAACTTGCTTGTTTCACTTTCGTGACAGCTGCGTTGCTGCGAGGGACAGAACTATATCAAAGCCCCTCGAAGTTTGGCAAGCGCTTTTCGAGGAAGGCATGCATGCCTTCGCGCTGGGCCGGCGTACCGAAAGCGGCATGGAACAGCCGCCGCTCGTAACGCACGCCTTCCGTCAGCGGTACTTCATAGGCGACGTTGACGGCTTCCTTGATCTGCATGGCAACCGACAGCGGCATCGATGCGATCGTCGTCGCGGCCGCCAGCGCCTCCTCGATCAGCTTGTCCGCAGCCACCACGCGCGACACCAGGCCGGTGCGCTCCGCTTCGGCCGCATCGATATTGCGTGCCGTCAGCAGCATGTCCATTGCCTTTGCCTTGCCGACCGCGCGCGGTAAACGCTGCGTGGCACCCGCACCGGGCGTAACGCCGATCTTGATTTCCGGCTGGCCGAATTTCGCCGTGTCCGCCGCGATCACGAAATCGCACATCATCGCCAGTTCGCAACCGCCGCCCAGCGCATAGCCGGCCACCGCGCCGATGACGGGCTTGCGTACCTTCAGGATGTGCTCCCAGTTGCGGGTGATGTAATTGTCGCGGTAGGTATCCTGGTAGGTGTAGTCGATCATCGCCGGAATGTCGGCGCCTGCCGCGAAGGCCTTCTCGCTGCCGGTCAGCACGATGCAGCCGATCTGCGGATCCTTGTCGAAGCCCGCGAGCGCCTCGCCCAGCTCGTTCATCATGCGGTCGTTCAGCGCATTCAGCGCTTTCGGACGGTTCAGGCGGATCAGCGCCACCTTGCCGTGGACTTCGACGATCAGGTCTTCATATTGCATGCTTGTCTCCCGGGACGGTTGGATCGGACAATTGTAGCGTCATCGGCACGGGGCCTGTGTCACCGCCTGCATCGCCCCGTTCGACACTGATATGATCGCCGGCCGATGCCACTTCCCTTCCTTTCCCCGATCGCCGAACGCTGGCGCAGCGATGCGCTGCTGTCGAGTACTGACTTTCGCCGCTACTGGGCAAGCATGGTGCTGACCAGCTTCGGCTCGCAGATCGGCACGCTCGCGCTGCCATTGTGTGCCGTCCTGCTGCTGCATGCGACGCCGGCGCAGATGGGTATCCTGACCGCTTGCCAGGCAATACCCTTCGCGATCCTTGCGCTCCCCGCGGGCGTGCTGCTCGACCGCAGCCGCAAACTGCCGATTCTGTTGGGCAGCAAGGCGGCCCAGGGCATCTCGCTCGCGTCGATTCCCGTCGCGTGGTGGCTCGACCTGCTGGGCATGCCGTGGCTGTATGCAGTGGCGGCGATCCAGGGCGCATGCAACGTCATCGGCGGCGGCGCCGAGCAGATCTTCCTCACGATGCTCGTCGGCCGCGACCGCATGGTGGAGGCGCAATCCCGCTTCGCCAGCACGGATTCGATCTCACGCCTGCTGGCGCCCGGGCTCGCCGGCATCCTGATCCAGTGGCTGACGGCGCCGGTAGCGATCATCGCCAACGCGGCCACTTTCTTCATCTCGATATGGAACATCGGCCGCGTGAAAATGCGCGAAGCGATCCCGCCGCGCAGCGAGCGCCATCCGCTGCATGATGTTCGCGCCGGATTCGCATTCATCTGGCACCAGCCGCTGCTGCGTGCGCTGGCCTGGGTGGCCGGCGCCTGGCACATCCTGTTCTATGGCTATTCGGCACTGCTCGTGCTGTTCGCCACGCGCGAACTGGGCATGAACGCGGGCACGCTCGGCATTGCCCAGATGCTGGGAGGAATGGGCGTCTTCGTCAGTTCCCTGTTGCTGCGCCCACTGAACCGGCGCTATGGCGCGGGCATCACGATCGTGATCGGCACGGCCGCGATGGCGCTCGGCTTCGTGCTGATGCCCCTGATTCCCCGCAGCCTGTTCGGTGATGCCCGCTTCAGCGCGGCGGCCTATGCCGCGCTGGTGTTCTTCTTCGACCTGGGTGCGATGCTGTTCTTCATCCCTTACCAGGCGCTGCGCCAGAGTGTGACGCCCGACGAGATGCTGGGCCGGATGATTTCCACGATGCGCTTCCTGACAGTGGCGGTGGCGCCGCTGGGTGCGCTCGCTGCCGGCTACGCGGGCGACCACCTCGGCGTGCGCCCGGCCCTGTATTGCATCGCCGTTGGCGGCGTGCTGCTGGCCGCCGGAACGGTTGCGTCCCGCGCGATCCGAAGCGTGCGCCCCTGACCTCGTGGTGGACTTACACTGGAGCATTGCCAACTTTGCAAGGGGACTGTCATGTTCAAGAACATCCTGTTACCCACCGACGGGTCCGAGCTTGCGGTAAAAGCCACCGATCTCGCGATCCGCTTCGCCCAGGTACATGGCGCGCGCATCGTCGCCATCTGCGTTGCCCAGCCGTTCCCGTTCGTGCCGATGACCGAAGGCGCTGTCGTGCCGGACGCGGAAGTGTTTGAAACGCAAATCGCCGCCACGGCCAAGACCTTCATCAATAAAGTCGAGATCGCGTGCGCCACCGCCGGCGTGCCGTTCGAGGGCATCGTCGTGAATTCCCACACCCCGTACAAGGAAATCGTCGATGCCGCGAAAAAATACAATTGCGACATCATCCTGATGGCCTCGCACGGCCGCACGGGCCTGAACAAGCTGTTCCTCGGCAGCGAAACGCAGAAAGTACTGGCCCATACCGAACTGCCGGTACTGGTCCTGCGCTAAGTAGCCGATCAGCAGCCGATCAGCGGCCGACAGGTAGCCGATCGGCTGCCAGCCGCCAGCTCAGCGGGTCGGGCGCGGCAGCAGCACCCACACCTGGCCGCGCTGCTTCATCCGGCCCGCATTCTCGGCAGCCTCGGTGCCGAAGCCAAAGAAGAAGTCGACCCGGATCGCGCCGCGGATCGCCCCGCCGGTATCCTGCGCCATCACCAGCCGCTGCAATGGAATCTCGCTGGCGGCCTGCGTGGTGGACAGGTACAGCGGCACGCCGGATGGAATCTGCGTGGTATCCACCGCCACCGAGCGTTGCGGCGTCAGCGGCACGCCCAGCGATCCCTTCGGGCCCACGTTCGGGTCCGGCAGTTTTTCTTCCCGGAAGAACACATAACTGGGATTCACGTTCAACAATTCCTGCCGGCGCGTCGGGTGTCCGGCGATCCACGCCTTGATGCCCTGCGCGGATGCCTGCTCGGACGTCAGCTCGCCCTGTTCGATCAGCCACTTGCCGATCGATTTATACGGATGGCCGTTCTGGTCCGCATAGGCCACGCGCACCGTTTCGCCGCTGTCGAGCTGCACCCGGCCGGAACCCTGCACCTCGAGGAAGAACGCTTCCACCGGGTCGTCGACCCACAGCAATTCCTTGCCGCTGAAATCGGCGCGGGCGATTTCCTCGCGGCTGGCATACGGCACCACCTTCCTGCCCTGCAGCCGGCCGCGCAGCCGCTTGCCCTTCAGTTCCGGGTAAACGCCGGCAAGGTCGATGGTCAGCATATCGTCCGGCACTTTATACAGAGGGGTCTGGTACGGACCGCCCTGCCTGCGGGCGCCACGCAGCAGCGGCTCGTAATAGCCTGTGACCAGGCCGCTGTCCGAGCCGTCCGGCGCGATCACGCGGTGCGGCACCAGGAAGGTTTCAAAGAACAGCCGCACGGCGCGTTCGTCGCCGGCGTTGACGGTGCGTGCGATCGAGCATGCCTCCTTCCAGTCGGCGCGCTTGCCGATCACCGCGCACGACGACTGGAAAGCAGGCCACGCCGCGCGCAGGTCGTCGCGCGACCAGCCCGGCAAATCGGCAAACGTGCCCGGCACGAAGGCCGTTTTCGATGGCGGCGCGGGCGGCTGGGCAGGCACCGGTTGCGGCTGCGGAGCGGGCACCGGTTGCGGAACCGGCTGCGGCGTCTGCTGTGATGGCTGCGGCGATGGCTGCCGGGATGGCTGGGATGCGCAACCGGCGAGCACGGCTGCCGATACCGCGATGCAGCTCAGCGCCTGGATATTACGGGGTAGACTACGGCGTACAAAAAACATGGAGGCGGTATGTGGATTCTGATGGTCGAGGCATTGGTCGCGCTGTTCCTGCTGGTATTCATCGTCTGGTGGACGATGCCTGGCAAGAAAAAGGCGCCGCCGGCCAAGCGGCCGGACCAGCCTGAATGATGCGATTGTAGATCAGTGAAGCCGGTTCAATGCAGCCGGCTCAATGCAGCCGGTTCAATGCAGCCGGTTCAATGCAGCGTATGCGGCAGCGACAGCACGAACTCCGGAA
The DNA here is from genome assembly GCF_055502615.1 of Pseudoduganella sp. jia 9. Lineage (NCBI taxonomy): Bacteria > Pseudomonadati > Pseudomonadota > Betaproteobacteria > Burkholderiales > Oxalobacteraceae > Pseudoduganella > Pseudoduganella sp. jia 9. Next base: position 4,864 of record NZ_JBUPWE010000004.1, read on the forward strand.
TCTTGACGTCGAACTTGTGGCCATCCTCGGCCACGCAAAAGTATTCGCCCACCATCGACCCCTGCGGCGTCTGCAGCGCCGTGCCGCTCGTGTATTCGAACTGTTCGCCCGGCTGCAGCAGCGGCTGGTGCCCCACCACGCCGAGGCCGCGAACTTCCTGCTTGTGATTGTTGGCGTCGGTAATGATCCAGTGGCGCGAGATCAGCTGCGCCGCGACCGTCCCGGTGTTCTTGATCGTGATCGAGTAGGTGAACACGAAATTGGTGCGTTCAGGATCGGACTGCTCGGGCAGGAATTGCGTCCTCACCGACACATCGAATTCATATTGGGCCATCGGGTTTCCTTTATTGCTGGGCATGTGTTGCGCGGTTGGCCATCAAACGTGCCGAAAATTCAAATGTAGCGTTTCACTAATATAGTTTCACATTGCACCGCAAATTCCGCACACATGCAAGGTGCACTCCGCAGAATACGGGACGGCAGCGTAAAATAGCGGCTGATTTTTTGCCTACTCTTACCAGCCACGCCTGCCATGACCACTTTCCGCATCGCCCCCAGCATCCTGTCCGCCGACTTCGCCCGCCTGGGCGAGGAAGTGAAGAACGTCGTCGCCGCCGGCGCCGACATCATCCACTTCGACGTAATGGACAACCACTATGTGCCGAACCTGACGATCGGCCCGCTGGTCTGCCAGGCGATCCGCCCGCATGTGCAGGTGCCGATCGACGTGCACCTGATGGTCAAGCCCGTCGACCGCATCATCCCGGACTTCGCCAAGGCCGGCGCGAACATCATCACCTTCCATCCGGAAGCTTCCGAGCACATCGACCGCTCGCTGCAACTGATCCGCGATCATGGCTGCAAGGCCGGCCTGGTGTTCAACCCGGCCACGCCGCTGTCCTACCTGGAACACGTGATGGACAAGGTCGACATGATCCTGATCATGTCCGTCAACCCCGGCTTCGGCGGCCAGTCGTTCATTCCGCAAGCGCTGAAGAAGATCGCCGAAGCACGCCGCCTGATCGACGAATCCGGCCGCGACATCCTGCTGGAAGTCGATGGCGGCATCAAGATCGACAACATCGCCGCCGCGGCCAAGGCCGGTGCGGACACCTTCGTGGCCGGCTCGGCGATCTTCGGCCAGCCCGACTACAAGGCGGTCATCGACGCGATGCGCACCCAGCTGGCGACGGTATGAGCATGACGGCGGCCGCTCACCCCCTGGCCGGCGTGCGCGCCGCCATCATCGACCTGGACGGCACGATGCTCGACACCGTGCCGGACTTCCACGTCGCCATCAACCGCATGCGCGACGAGCTGGGCCTGGAAGCCATCACGGCCGAGCAGATCAAGAACATGGTCGGCAAGGGCTCGGAAAACCTGATCCGCAGCGTGCTGTCGCTCGACCACGACGATGCGGCCGTCGAACAGCATTTTGCCGCGGCGATGGATGCCTACCAGCGGCACTACCTGGCGATCAACGGCCACCACAGCACGCTGTATCCGGACGTGGCCGCCGGCCTGACGGAGCTGAAGGACGCCGGCATCCGCCTGGCATGCGTGACCAACAAGCCGCTGGCGTTCGCCCTGCCGCTGCTGAAGCTGAAGGAGCTCGATGGCTACTTCGAGGTGATCTACGGCGGCGATTCGTTCGAGAGGAAAAAGCCCGATCCGCTGCCGCTGATGAAGGCCTGCGAATACTTCGGCCTGCCGCCGCACCAGGTGGTGGCGATCGGCGATTCGTCGAACGACGCGCAGGCTGCCCGCGCGGCCGGATGCCCGGTGCTGACGGTACCGTATGGTTATAACCACGGAGAATCTATACACGACACGGATTCCGATGGTATAGTGGAAACGCTGTTGCATGCTGCACAGTTAATCAACGCGCACAACCAGCCGAATCAAACCCAGCCGAATCAATCGGCTGCAACTTAAAACCGAACGCTCGTCAAACGATGTTTCTCAACAAAAGACACAACGTTACTCACCAGGGATCGATCGAGGCCTGGCTGTGGCGACGCTGGCAATCCTGGGCAACACAGCCACGTTGATTGCTGCCGTCGGAGATTTCGCGCGACTATCCACCTCTTCGCTCTCTCCCGGCAGGTTTTTTGAACCCCACCGCCACCATCACGCCCAAAATGGGTTCGCGTGGCGGGTTGGAGAGAACCATGACCGAACTCGAATTCAAATCGCTGGCCACGCAAGGCTACAACCGTATCCCCCTGATCGCGGAAGCGTTCGCCGACCTGGAAACGCCGCTGTCGCTGTACCTGAAGCTGGCGCAGAGCCAGAACAACGGCAAGAACACCTTCCTGCTGGAGTCCGTCGTTGGCGGCGAGCGCTTCGGCCGCTACTCGTTCATCGGCCTGCCGGCAAAGACGCTGCTGCGCACCACCGGCAGCCGCACCGAGATCGTCAAGGGCGGTGAAGTCGTCGAGAGCTTCGACGGCAATCCCCTCGAATTCATCGAGCAGTACCAGGCCCGCTTCAAGGTCGCGCTGCGTCCCGGCATGCCCCGCTTCGTCGGTGGCCTGGCAGGCTACTTCGGCTACGACACGGTGCGCTTCATCGAGAAGAAACTGGCCAACAGCTCGCAGAAGGACGACCTTGGCCTGCCCGACATCCAGCTCATGGTCACCGAGGAACTGGCCGTCATCGACAACCTCTCCGGCAAGCTGTACCTGATCGTGTACGCCGATACCACGCAGCCGGAATCGTTCTCGAAGGCGCGCGTGCGGCTGAAGGAACTGAAGGCGCTGCTGCGCCGCGGCGTCGATGCGCCGGTCACGTCGTCGTCCGTGCGCACCGAGGCAATCCGCGACTTCGACAAGGAATCGTACCTGGCGGCCGTCGCCAAGGCGAAGGAATACGTGATGGCCGGCGACCTGATGCAGGTGCAGATCGGCCAGCGCATCCGCAAGCCCTATGTGGATTCGCCGCTCACGCTGTACCGCGCGCTGCGTTCGCTGAACCCGTCGCCGTACATGTACTTCTATAACTTCGGCGACATGCAGATCGTCGGCGCGTCGCCGGAAATCCTGGTGCGCAACGAGACATTGCCGGATGGTGAGAAGAAAGTCACGCTGCGCCCGATCGCCGGCACGCGCCCGCGCGGCGCCACGCCGGAAAAGGATGCGCAGCTGGCCGAGGAACTGCTGGCCGATCCGAAGGAGATCGCCGAGCACGTGATGCTGATCGACCTGGCCCGCAACGACCTGGGCCGCATTTCCGAGATCGGCAGCGTGAAGGTCACGGACAAGATGGTGATCGAAAAGTATTCGCACGTGCAGCACATCGTGTCCAACGTCGAAGGCAAGCTGAAGTCCGGCATGTCGAACCTGGACGTGCTGCGCGCCACCTTCCCGGCCGGCACGCTGACCGGCGCGCCGAAAGTGCGCGCGATGGAAGTGATCGACGAACTGGAAATCTCCAAGCGCGGGATTTATGGGGGCGCGTGCGGCTACCTGTCGTTCGGCGGCGAGATGGACGTGGCGATCGCGATCCGCACCGGCGTGATCAAGGACGGCATGCTGTACGTGCAGGCCGCCGCCGGCATCGTGGCCGACTCGGTACCGGAAATGGAATGGCTGGAAACTGAAAACAAGGCGCGCGCCGTGCTGCGCGCCGCCGAACAAGTGCAAGACGGCCTGGATGGGGAGTTCTGACATGCTGCTGATGATCGACAATTACGACTCCTTCACCTACAACATCGTGCAGTACTTCGGCGAACTCGGTGAAGACGTGCGGGTACACCGCAACGACGAGATCACGATCGAGGAGATCGAGGCGCTGAACCCGGACCGCATCTGCATCTCGCCAGGCCCGAAAGATCCGGCGCAGGCCGGCATCTCGGTGGAGGTGCTGAAGCACTTCGCCGGCAAGAAGCCGATCCTCGGCGTGTGCCTGGGCCACCAGGCCATCGGCGAAGCGTTCGGCGGCAAGATCATCCGCGCCAAGGAAGTCATGCACGGCAAGACTTCGCCCATCGCCCATACCGGCGAAGGCGTGTTCAAGGACCTGCCGAGCCCCTTCACCGTGATCCGCTACCACTCGCTGGCGATCGAGCGCGCTTCGCTGCCGGCCTGCCTGGAAGTGACGGCATGGACGAACGACGGCGAAATCATGGGCGTGCGGCACAAGGACTTCGACATCGAAGGCGTGCAGTTCCACCCCGAATCGATCCTCTCCGAACATGGCCATGCCATGCTGAAGAACTTCCTCGATCGCACGTCGTCGAGCGCAAAGGAATGACCATGCCGATCACCCACCAGGAAGCCCTGATCCGCTGCATCGAACACCGCGAGATCTTCCACGACGAAATGCTGCACCTGTTCCGCCAGATCATGAGCGGCGAAATGTCGCCGGTGATGGTGGCCGCGCTGACGATGGGCCTGCGCGTGAAGAAGGAAACCATCGGCGAGATCACCGCCGCCGCGCAGGTGATGCGCGAGTTCTCCACCAAGGTGCCGATGGCGGACACCACCAACCTGCTCGACATCGTGGGCACCGGCGGCGACGGCGCGCACACCTTCAACATCAGCAGCGCGGCGATGTTCGTGGCCGCGGCGGCAGGCGCGCGCATCGCCAAGCATGGCGGACGCAGCGTGTCGTCATCGTCCGGCAGCGCCGACCTGATCGAATCGCTGGGCGCCAACATCAACCTGAAGCCGGAACAGATCGCGCAATCGATCGCGCAGACGGGCATCGGCTTCATGTTCGCGCCGAACCACCACGCGGCGATGAAGCACGTGGCGCCGGTGCGCCGCGAACTGGGCGTGCGCTCGATCTTCAACATCCTCGGCCCGCTCACCAATCCGGCCGGCGCGCCGAACATCCTGATGGGCGTGTTCCACCCGGATCTCGTCGGCATCCAGGTACGCGTGCTGCAGCGCCTCGGCGCGGAACACGCCATCGTGGTCTATGGCCGCGACAACATGGATGAAGTTTCGCTGGGTGCCGGCACGCTGGTCGGCGAACTGGTCGACGGCGAGATCCGCGAATACGAAATCCATCCGGAAGATTTCGGCCTGCAAATGGTTGCCAGCCGCAACCTGAAGGTGGCCAACGCCGCCGAATCGAAGGCCAAGGTAATGGGCGTGCTGTCCGGCGAAACCGGCGCCGCCACCGACATCGTGGCGCTCAATGCCGGCACCGCGCTGTATGCGGCGGGCATTGCGCCCTCGATCGAAGTGGGCCTGATCAAGGCGCGCCAGGCGATCGAATCGGGTGCCGCGCTGGCGAAACTGCAGCAGTTCGTCGAAGTCACGCAGGCGCTCGGCGCCGACAATTGAGCACGCCATGTTCGGCATCCACGACCTGACGCTGTTCATCGTTTCCGGGCTGCTGCTGAACATCATGCCCGGTCCGGATTCGCTGCTGATCATGGCGCGCAGTGCCACGCAGGGCTGGCGCGCCGGCGTTGCGGCGTCGCTCGGCATCGGTGCCGGCACGATGGTGCATGTACTGGCCGCGGCGCTGGGCCTGTCCGCCCTGCTGGCCACTTCCGCCACGGCGTTTACGGTGGTGAAGTGGATTGGCGCGGCATACATCGTATGGTGCGGCATCCAGATGCTGCGGGCAAAGCTGAAGGGCTCGGACGAGAATCCAGCCATGCCGGCACCGGCACCGGCAGCCTTGCCGCTCGGCCGCATTTTCGCCCAGGGCTTCCTCACCAACGTTCTGAATCCGAAAGTGGCGCTGTTCTTCCTTGCCTTCGTGCCCCAGTTCATCGATGCCGATGCACCGAACAAGCCGCTGGCCTTCATCATCCTGGGCTGCATCTTCAACTTCAACGGCATGTTGTGGTGTAACGGCCTGGCGCTGTTCACTGCCTTCGCGAGCTCGAAGCTGAAGGTCAAGCCGCGCGTCGCGCTGTGGCTGAACCGTGTCACGGGTGGCCTGTTCCTGGCGCTGGGCGCCCGCCTCGCCCTCGCCGACCGTCACTAAAAAAGTACAACCCATGTCCGATATCCTGAACAAGATCCTGGCCGTCAAGGCCGAAGAAGTAGCCGCGGCCAAGAAATACCGCAGCCTGGCCAGCCTGCGCGACGAGGTGGAAGCCGACCGCGAGTCGCGCGCCGCGATCCGCGGTTTCGAAGCCAGCCTGCGCAGCAAGATCGCCGCCGGCCAGGCCGGCGTCATCGCCGAGGTAAAAAAGGCTTCGCCATCGAAGGGCGTGCTGCGCGCCGACTTCCAGCCTGCGGCGATCGCGCAAAGCTATGCCGCCGGTGGCGCCGCCTGCCTGTCGGTGCTGACGGACGAGCAGTTCTTCCAGGGTTCCGTCGACTACCTGAAGCAGGCACGCGCCGCGTGCACGCTGCCGGTGATCCGCAAGGATTTCCTGGTCGACCTCTACCAGGTCTATGAAGCGCGCGCGATGGGCGCCGACTGCATCCTGCTGATCGTGGCCGGCCTCGATCACGGCCTGATGGCGGAGATGGAAGCCTGCGCCCACGAACTGGGCATGGACGTGCTGGTGGAATCGCACGACGGCGACGAACTGACCGCCGCGCTGAAGCTGAAGACCAACCTCATCGGCATCAACAACCGCAACCTGCGCACCTTCGACGTATCGCTCGAGAACACCATCGATCTGCTGCCGCGGATTCCGGCCGAACGGATGGTCGTCACCGAATCCGGCATCCTGAACGGCGACGATGTGCGGCGGATGCGCGAGGCGAACGTGCATGCCTTCCTGGTTGGCGAGGCATTCATGCGGGCGGAAGATCCGGGCACGGAGTTGAACAGGCTGTTTGCCTGACCGCCATCACGTCGACAGGCGGCTCACGCCGCCACCTTCCACGTCTCGATCCGGTCGCGTCCATTTTCCTTCGCGCGGTAGAGCGCTTCGTCCGCCCGGCACAGCAGCGCATCGAGGGGCTCTTCCGGATCGGTCTGCACGGCCACGCCGATGCTGGCCGTGCATGACGGCAGCTCGCCGGCGCACGCTTCGCGCAGCAGGCGCTGCACGCGCTGGGCCACGCCGATCGCCCGTTTGCCATCCGTATCCGGCAGCAGCACGATGAATTCCTCGCCACCGAAGCGGGCCAGCGCATCGGATTCGCGCAATGCCGAGCCGATCATCTGCGCCACGCTGACCAGTACCCGGTCGCCTTCGGCATGGCCGAAGCGGTCATTGATTTTCTTGAAGTAATCGAGGTCCACCGACAGCAGGGCCAGCGTGCGGGATTGCTGCCGCATGCGTGCCATGCGCGCCACCTCGCGCGCATACGCGTCGCCGAACCCGCGCCGGTTCAGCACCCCCGTCAGCGGATCGCTGGCCGAGCGGCGTTCGAGAATGAGGCGCAGCCGCTCGTAGGCCACCATCATGAAGCCGACGGCCAGCAACGGCGGCTGCAGCGCGGTCACGGCCAGGTAGAAGCCCTGGAACAGGCCGGGCCGGGTCACGTCGACCAGTGCCTCGCCATGCGTCAGTGCCACCACGCCGCGCACGGCGACCAGCACGGTATTCACCGCGATCATCGAACCGAAGAACAGCGTGGCCAGCTTGCGCCGGCCATTGCGCACCAGGAGCACCATCAGCATGACGTTGATCAGCGTTACCGGCACGGACATCCACGCCACCCGCGCCGCATAGTCCGGGTCGACCAGCAGGTAGTACAGCATGCCTGCCAGCGCGAAGCCGCATGCACCGCCCAGCGTGCGCCAGCCCGGGGCCTTGCCATAGAAGCGCTGCAGGCCGATCACGCACAGGCCGTTGCCGAACACAAACAGCACATTCGCCACCGGCAGTACCAGCACTTCCGGCAACGTACCGCGCAGCGCGAAGCAAAAGGCCGACAGCACCTGCACCGCCAGCGCGGCACCCCAATGGCTGATGCCCCGCAGTTCGGCGGGAAAGCCGCGGCGGGCACCGAACAGCACGGCACTCATCACGGCGCACATCAGCGCCGCCATCAGTACGACGCTGAACGGGTCCAGCTGCTTCATGTCAGCGCAGCATCGTCGGGCGCGCCACCGCGCTCTTGCGCGCGGTATCGATCGCCAGTCCGACACCGGGCACGCGATCGCCCTGCAGCTGCACCGTGAACGCCATCAGTTCATCGCGCCGGAAAGCATGCACCTGCACCGTGTCGCCCACGCTGTAACGCGACAGCAGCGCCTCCAGGTTGGCGGGATTGCCCGTGACGCGCAGGCCGTCGACCGCCACCAGCAGGTCGCCGGCGGACAAGCCGGCGCGGTGCGCGGCGCCGCCTTCGTGGACGGCGGACAGCTTCGCGTCAGCGCCATCGCGGCCGATATTGGCATCGAGGCTGGGCTTGGCGAGCTTGCGCTCGTCCGTGTACTTCACGCCGAATGGCGCCAGCAGTTTCGCCAGCGGCACGTCATCGGTACCGCGGATGTACTTGTCGAAGTAGCTCTTCAGCCGCATGCCGCTGATCTCGTCGAACAGCGCTTCCACGTCGCCCGGGGTCACGCCGCGGCGGCCATCGGGGTAGAAGTCGCGGCCGTAGCGCTGCCACAGCGCCAGCATGATGTCGTCCAGCGAGCGCTTGCCGCCCGACTTCTGGCGGATGGTCAGGTCCAGCCCGAGGCCCACCAGCGACCCCTTGGCGTAATAGCTGACGATCGCATTCGGCGCGTTCTCATCCTGCCGATAATACTTGCTCCAGGCATCGAAGCTCGACTCGGCCACGCTCTGCTTCGTGCGGCCGGCGCCGCGCAGCACGCTGCCGACGGTCTTGCCCAGCATCTTGAAGTACGTGGCTTCGCTGATCATGCCGGCGCGCACCAGGAACAGGTCGTCGTAATAGCTGGTGAAGCCTTCGAAAAGCCACAGCAGCGGCGTATAGTTTTCCACCTGCAGGTCATACGGCGCGAACACGGCCGGCTTGATGCGCTTCACGTTCCAGGTGTGGAAGTACTCGTGGCTGCACAGGCCGAGGAACTTGATGTAGCCTTCGCTGCGTTCCTTGCCCTGGGCGGAGGTTGTCGGCAAATCGGCGCGGGCGCAGATCAGTGCCGTCGATGCGCGGTGTTCCAGGCCGCCGTAGCCGTCGCCGACGGCCAGCGTCATGAACACGTAGCGGTCCATCGGCGCCTGTTTCGTCTTCGGCTCGAAGAAGGCGATCTGGGTTTCGCAGATCGCCTTCAGGTCGGCGCACAGCCGCGCCATGTCCAGGTTCGGCACGCGGCCGGTGATCACCACGTCGTGCGGCACGCCATGGGCCGTGAACGTGGCGAGGGCGAAGTCGCCCATTTCCACCGGGCTGTCGATCAGCTCATCGTAATCGGCCGCCATATAGGTGCCGAAGCCATGGCGCTTCGCCTTCAGCTCCGGCAGCGCGGTGGCCACGCGCCAGCTGCGCGCCGCCTCGTCCGCCGGACGAACGATATCGACCACGTGCGGCACGTTCTCCTGCCCGGCCACGCGCAGGAACACGCTGGTGCCGTTGAAGAAGCCATGCGTGCGGTCCAGGTGCGCGGCGCGCACGGAAAGGTCCCATGCATACACGTCGTACTGCACCGTCAGCGGGCCCGCGACAGGCGCGGCCTGCCAGGAGTGCTTGTCCAGCTTTGCCAGCGCGACCGGCTGGCCATTGGCCTCGGCGCGGATCTGCACGATGTTGCGGGCAAACTCGCGGATCATGTAGCTGCCCGGGATCCAGGCCGGCAATGCCAGCAGCTGGCCATCCGGGGCGGGCTCCCGCACGGTCAGCGTGACCTGGAACAGGTGGGCGGCAAGATCCTTGGCAACGATGGCGTAGGCCACGGCGGGCGCCGCGGCGCGCGGCGGCTTCGCTTGCCTGGTCGGCGTTTTCTCTTTGATCGGCGTTTTGTTTTTCATTGCAGGAGATCGGGCGGAGTATCGATGTCGAGCAGGATGCCCGGGTCATCCACCGCCACTTCGTTGACGATATTATCCCTCACGATGCCGCGCGCGCCCCGGTCGCCGGTCAGCGCGAGCAGTTCCGGCAAATGGCGGGGGCTGAAGGCCACCGGGTTGCCGCGCTGCGTTCCATGTTCATTGCGATGCACGGGTACCGCGATGTCGGCCCCCGCTGCCACCGCCTGCGCCAGCGCGGCGATCGTGGCGGGCCGCACGCGGGGCATGTCGCCCAGCGCCACCACCCAGCCGGATGCTTCCAGCGCATGGCGAAGCCCGTGCACGAGCGTCGCGGCCATGCCGCTGTCCGCCTCCGCGCACAGCGTCACCTCGCAGCCGAGCGCCGCCAGTTGCGCCCCCAGCTGCGCGCCCTGCGCATCGTCGCGCACCACGGCCACCACCCGCGGCAGCGCCGCCAGCAGGTGCCGTGCGCTCCGGACGGCGACCGCTTCGCCATCGATCGGCTGCAGCAGCTTGTTGCGCTGCCCCAGCGGATCGAAACGCCGGCCGCGGCCGGCGGCCAGCAGGATGCCGGCGATGGCATTGCCCGCCATGCGGACTACGCCACCTGCGGCGCCGCGGCCGAGGCCAGGTCGAACGGCAGCTTGCGCAGCCGCTTGCCGGTGACGCGGAACACGGCATTGGCGAATGCCGGCGCCAGCGGCGGCAGGCCCGGCTCGCCCATGCCGGTCGGCGGCTCGGTCGACGGCACGACGTGCACCTCGACCTGCGGCATGTCCGGCATGCGCGCCACCGTGTAATCGCTGAGCTGGCCCTGTTCCACGATACCATCCTTCAATGTGATGGCGGCGCCAGGCAGCGTGGTGCCGACGGCCATCAGCACCGCGCCCTGCACCTGTGCTTCGATGGTCAGCGGGTTGACCGGCTGGTTGCAGTGCACGGCCGCCGTCACCTTGTGCAGCTTCGGCGCGCCGTTTTCCACCGACGCCGTGACCACGTAGGCCACCACGGTGCCGAACGATTCATGCACCGCCACGCCGTAGGCCTGCCCTTCCGGCAGCTTCACGGTGTCGTAGCCGGATTTGCCGACGGCCAGGTCGAGCGCCAGGTGATGGCGCTTGTGCTCCGCCGGGATCAGCTTCCTGCGATAGGCCACCGGGTCCACGCCGGCCGCCACGGCCGCCTCGTCGATCAGGGTTTCCATCACGAACGCGGTATGGGTCGAGCCCACCGAGCGCCACCACAGCACCGGCACGTTGGCCTGCGCGTTGTGGACGGACAGGTGCATCGGCACCTTGTAGGGCTCGCCCATGCCTTCGACCATCGTGGCATCCACGCCATTCTTCACCATGAACGCCTCGAACGCCGTGCCGCTGATGATCGACTGGCCGACGATCACGTGATCCCAGCCGACGATATTGCCGCCGGCATCGAGCCCAAGTTCGGCGCGGTGCACGTGCGACGGGCGGTAGTAGCCGCCCTTGATATCGTCCTCGCGGCTCCAGATCACTTTCACGGGGCCGGATTTCCCGGCTTTCGCGTAAGCCTTCGCCACGTTGACCGCTTCGACGATGTAGTCGGACGACGGCACGGCGCGCCGGCCGAAGCCGCCGCCGGCCATCATCGTGTGCAGGGTCACCTGCTCCGGCTTCAGCCCGGCGGTCTTCGCGGCCGCGGCCTGGTCCATCGTCTGAAACTGGCTGCCGGCCCAGATCGTGCAGCCGTCGCGCTTGAGGTCGACCACGCAGTTCAGCGGTTCCATCGGCGCATGCGCCAGGTAGGGGAATTCATAGACGGCCGAGATCTTCTTAGGCGCGGCGGCCAGCTTCGACGTGTCGCCCTGCTTCGCTACCGCGCCAGGCTTCGCGGCCAGTGCGCGGAAAGCGGTGAACTGCTCTTCGGTACTGACCTTTTCCACGCCCGCCGTATCCCACTCGATCGCCAGCGCGTCGCGGCCCAGCTTCGCCTGCCAGTAGCCATCCGCGATGACGGCCACGCCGCTGCCGCCGCGGTCCACGTCGACCGGCACCACGGCGATCACGCCCTTGATCTTCTTCGCAGCGGTGGCATCGAATTTCGCCACTTTCGCGCCGAACACCGGCGGGCGCGCCACCACGGCCACTTTGGTGCCGGCCGGCTTGAAGTCCATGCCGAACTGCTGGCTGCCGTTCGATTTCGCGCGCGCGTCCAGGCGCGGCATCGGCTTGCCGATGAAGCGGAATTTCTCGACGTTCTTCAGCACCACGTGTTCCGGCACCGACTGCTTCATCGCCGCCTCGGCCATCTGGCCGTACGTCGCCTTTTTGCCGCCCGGAGCGGTGAGCAGGCCTTTCGCCGCCTTTACCTGATTCACTGGCACCTTCCACTGTTCGGCCGCCGCCGCCACCAGCATCGCGCGCGCCTTCGCGCCGATCTCGCGGTACTGCACCCACGAGTGGGCCACGGAACCGGAACCGCCGGTGATCTGGATGCCCATCGCCGGGTCCTTGTAGGCTTCGCCGGCAGGCGCCAGCGCGCCGCGGATCTGCGACCAGTCGGCATCGAGTTCCTCGGCGATCAGCATCGGCAGCGCGGTCTGCACGCCCTGGCCGAATTCCAGGCGGTTCACCTGCACGGTGATGGTGTTGTCCGGCGCGATGCGCAGGAACGCGTTCGGCTGCTGCGAAGGCTTCTGCTCGGCCGCGCGGGCCATCCGCCCGCCGCCCGTGAACGTGAAGCCGAGCACCAGGCCGGCGCCGGCCGCCTTCATGAAACCGCGGCGCGATACACCCGGGTTGTCGCCGGCCGTCACGACCGCCATGTCATCGGCATTGAGCCATTCTTTGCGCATGTGATCTCCTTCAGGCGAGCGACTTCGCCGCATCCTTGATGGCGAGGCGGATGCGTTGGTAGGTGCCGCAGCGGCAGATGTTGCCGGCCATGGCGCCATCGATGTCGGCGTCGGTCGGTTTCGTGTTCGTTTTCAGCAGCGCGGTGGCACTCATCACCTGCCCGCTCTGGCAGTAGCCGCATTGCGGCACGTCGTGCCTGACCCAGGCGTCCTGCACGGCCTTGCCCACCTTGTCATGCTCCATCGCTTCGATCGTGGTGATCTTCTGGCCCACGGCGGCGGAAATCGGCGTCACGCAGGAGCGGATCGGCTGCCCGCCGAGGTGCACGGTGCAGGCGCCGCACAGCGCGGCGCCACAGCCGAATTTCGTGCCGGTCATGTTCAGGTTGTCGCGCAGCGCCCACAGGATCGGCGTCGATGGATCGGCGTCGACCTGCGTGTCGCGCCCGTTGATGTTCAGGGTGACCATGGATTACTCCCAGTTTTGCGGCGTTTTATTGTGAAAGCGGCGCGCTTCGTGGGCGCGCCGCATCGGCTCGGTGATCTGTGCCTTGCTACGGTATTACTTGATCGAGGCGAACTTCGCTTCCATTGCCGCCACGTCGATGGCGCCCGGGATGCGGCTGCCGTCGGCAAAGAAGATGGCCGGCGTGCCTTCCAGGCCCAGCTTGTTCCCCAGCGCCAGCACCCTGTCGTTCGGCGCGGTGCAGCCATCCGGCGCGGCCGGTGCCTGCTTGTTGTTCAGCATCCACTCGTCCCAGGCGCGGTTGCGGTCCGCCGCGCACCAGATGTTGCGCGACTTGACCGTGGAGTCGGGCGACAGGATGTTGTACATGAACGTGTAGACGGTGATGTTGTCCACTTTCGCCAGCGTCTCGCGGCGGAACTTCTTGCAGTAGCCGCAGTTCGGATCTTCGAAGATGGCCACCACGCGCTTGCCGTTGCCCTTCACGGTCTTCAGCGCCAGCTCCAGCGGCAGCTCGGAGAACTTGATGCGGTTGACTTCGTCGATGCGCGCCTGCGTCACGTCTTCCTTGGTCTTCAGGTTGAAGATATGGCCGGCGAACAGGTAAGTACCGGTCTTGTCCGTGTAGCGGATCTCGTTGCCGATGCGGATTTCATACAGGCCGGAATACGGGGTCGCGCGGATGGCATCGATCTTGACGTCGGGGCCCAGCTTGGGTTCGACGTTCTTGCGGATCGTGGCTTCGACGCCATTGTCGGCGCCCGCGCACGACATCAGCAGCGCCGATGCCAGCACGAGGCCAGTCTTGATGAACTTCATAAACTCTCCGGGTAAAACAGGACGACGGCACAGGATCGCCGCGCCGTCCGGTGGAATCAGTGCCGGCCCAGCGCGTGCGACATCAGCGAACGCTTGACGAAAGGCAATTTATCCAGCAAGTTTAGCCCGAAATTGCGTACTGCGCGCACTGGTTCGAGATTCGCGCCGAACAGGCGCTGCAAGCCGTCGGTCGTGGCCTGCATCAGCAGCACTTCTTCCTTGCGCGAACGAGCATAGCGGGCAAGCACGCGCTCGTCGCCGATCGAGCGGTGTTCCTCGCGCTCGGTGACGGCACGCACCAGGTCGCGCACGTCGCCGAACCCCAGGTTCATGCCATGGCCCGCCAGCGGATGCACCACGTGGGCGGCATCGCCGATCAGGGCGACGCGCTGCGCCACCAGCGAATGGGGGCGCACCAGCGACAGCGGGAAGGCGCGCACCGTTTCCGGCAAGACAGGGGTCAGCTTGCCCAGCTTGTCCGCGGCAAATTCGGCCAGCCGGTCGGCCAGTGCCTGCGCACCTTCACTGCACAGCTGGTCGGCCAGCATGTCCGGCGCGGACCATACCAGGGAGACGCGGTTACCCGGCAGCGGCAGCAGCGCCACGATGCCGCGGTCGCACGTAAACCACTGGAATGCACTACCGTGATGCGGCAGCTCCGTGTCGAAATTGGCGACCACGCCTTTCTGGCCATACGGCTTGTAATCGAGGCCGATGTCGCACTGGCCGCGCACCCAGGACTGGGCGCCGTCCGCGCCGACGACCAGCGATGTCTTGACGGAGGTGCCGTCCGCCAGCTGCACGGCGGCGCCATCCTCGTCGCACTTCAGCGCCACCGCGCGGCCCGTCACGAGGTGCACGTTCTGGGCAAAGCGCAGCGCCGCGTCGAGCGCCTCGTTCAGGTTGCGGTCCTCGACGATCCACGCCAGCGTGTCCGTGTGGGCGCCGTAGGCATCGAAGTTCAGGTGTCCGGGCTGTTCGCCGTCGCCCTTGACGAGCATGCCGTCGACCGGGGCGATACGCTGCTGGTCCATCGCGCCCCACACTTTCAGGTTCGACAGCAGCTCGTGCGCCGTATGGTTCAGCGCATAGACCCGCACGTCCCAGCTGGGCTCGAGCCCATCCGGCTTCGCCGCGGCGGGCGGGCCGAGCAGCGTGACGCTTTGCCCGGCCTGGGCGAATGCCAGCGCGGCCGCCTTGGCGATCGCGCCGTTGCCGACGATGCAGACCGCCGTCTGCACATGATGCTTGGAAGAGGATGGCGTGTTCATCTTGCCATTATAACGATCGACGGCTGGCGGGGCGCGCGGGCCGCGGCCGGGCCGGTGGCGCCGGCTCAGTCCCACACGGGCGCGATGCCTTCGGGACTGGCGATCCGGCCGTTCGCTTCCAGCACCGCGATGGCCGCCATGTCGTCGTCCGACAGCGCGATGCGGGCCGCGCCCAGGTTCGCTTCCAGGTTCGCCCGCTTGGTCGACGACGGAATCACGGCAAAGCCCTGCCGCAGCGACCAGGCCAGCGCGACCTGTGCGGGCGTCGCACCGTGGCGCGCGGCGATGGCGGCGATCACGGGGTCCGTCATCACCTTGCCGTAGGCGAGCGGCATGTAGGCGGTCAGGTGGATGCCGTGCTCGCGTGCGAACCGCACCACCGCGCGGTTCTGCAGGAACGGGTGGATTTCCACCTGGTTCGTGGCGATTTCCTGTGCGCCGACCGCATCGATCGCCTGCCGCATATGGCGGATCGTGAAGTTCGAGATGCCGATCCGGCGCGCCAGGCCGGCGCGCTTCGCAGCCAGCAGCGCCTGCATGGTCTCGGCAACGGGCACCGCGTCCTGCGGCGACGGCCAGTGGATCAGCGCCAGGTCCACCTGCTCCAGGCGCAGCTTGTCCAGGCTTTCGCGCAGGCTGGCGGCCAGCCTGTCGCCAGCCAGGTTTGCCGTCCAGACCTTGGTCGTCACGAACAGTTCGCCGCGGGCGACGCCGCTCGCCGCGATGGCGCTGCCCACCTCGGCTTCGTTGCCGTAGATCTGCGCGGTGTCGATGTGGCGGTACCCCAGCTCCAGCCCGGCGCGCACGGAATCGATGACTACCTGCCCTTGCAGGCGGAACGTGCCGAGGCCGAGTGCGGGGATGTGTTCTTGCATGGTGTTCTCCTTGGATGCGATGAACAACATGATGCCGATGATTTTTGTTGAGATAAAGCAGGGCTTGGGCAATTCATCGTTGATCCCACAGCAAATATTGATGATGGCGCTTGCGGAACTTTGCAAAGCCTATTGCAACTCTGCATTGAGCTGCTATAATGCGGCCTCTTGGCCTGGTAGCTCAGTTGGTAGAGCAGAGGATTGAAAATCCTTGTGTCGGTGGTTCGATTCCGCCCCGGGCCACCAAGAACACATCCAGAAGAACGCCCACTCATGCAAGTGGGCGTTGTCGTTTCCGGGGTCATGCAAGCTTGCATGACCCCTGATTGAATGGCTCACTCTCCAAACGCCCTGCCCCGAAGCCCGGAATACACGGCATCGAAGACTTGCAGGCGGTCGAGCGCCGGCACCGGGCCGTTTTCAATCCGATCGCCCAGCCGCTGAACCTGCCCCGTCGCGCCACGAAACGCCGGCCAGCGCGGCATGCCTTTGCCGTTGGGATCGCCGGTGGCGGCAAAACGCACCCAGTAGCCCGACATCGCCGCTGCCAGTTCGTGGTCGGTGTCGCGCCACGCCCACGGTACCTGCCCCAGATGGTCGAACATGTACCACAACTCGGCAAAGTGGCTCGCGCCCCAGCCGGCATGCACCGAATCGGCGGGAAAGGGTGGCCGCTGCTCGAAGCTGTAGTAATAGACGTTACTGCGCCCCGATTGCGCCAGCCGCGCCCATGCCCACATGTCCCAGCCGAACCGCAAGTCGCGTTCGAACCCGAGACGCGCGTCGCGTGCCTGCGCGTCGGTCGCATGCGGATAAGCCGCCAGCAGCGCCGGCGGCAGGGCGCCGAAGCTGGCGCCGATGTCCGCCTCGAACGTGGCAGCGCGCACCGCCGACACATCGACCAGCGCGCGCGCCTCCTCGCTGTTCGAACCGATCAGCAAAGGCACGTCGTGATGACGCCCCCGCACATAGGCGTCGTACGGCGACAACGGCAGCAGATCCGGCTCGATCACCGGATGGCTGACGGCGTTGGCCCCGAGCAGGTGTTCGGCCGGCAGTTTGCGCATCGCCTCCAGCGTGGTGGCGCCGAGCGACGCCATATAGCTGGCTCCATCGCGTTCGGCATTGGCCAGCGCGTAGCCGGGAGCCAGCTGCAATGGTTCGAAGATACCGCCGCTCTGCGCAATAGCGCGCTGGAACAGTCCCTTCGTGCGCGGCGACACCAGCAGCGCGCTGACCGCCATCGCGCCGGCCGACTGTCCGGCGATGGTGACGCGCTTCGGGTCGCCGCCAAAGGCAGCGATATTGCGCTGCACCCATTCCAGTGCCGCGATCTGGTCCATCAGGCCGTAGTTACCCGACGACCGATGCGGCGATTCAGCGCTCAGCGCCGGATGCGCCAGGAAACCCAGCGCGCCGAGACGGTAGGCGACAGTGACCACCAGCACGCCCTTGCGCGCCAGCCGGTCGCCGTGATACAGCGGCATCGACGCCGAACCGTTGACATAGCCGCCGCCGTGGATCCACACGATCACCGGCAGGCGCTGGCCGGCGCGGCGCGGCGGCGCCCACACATTCAGGTACAGGCAATCCTCGCTGACGGACGGCGCCATCTCGCCGGGCATCGATACGCCTTGCTGCATGCATGCCGGCGCAAACCTGCTGGCGTCGCGCACGCCCTGCCATGGCGTTACCGGCTGCGGCGGCCGCCAGCGCAACGCCCCCAGTGGCGGCAGCGCGAACGGCATGCCGCGATACACGTCCACGCCGGCCCACCGCTGCCCGGCCACAGCACCGTCCGCCGTCATCACCGGCGCCGCCAGCGCCCAGCCCGCACACCATGACAACAGCGCCAGGCCCCGTTTGCATATCACCTTCCACATACCCGCTCTCCAACGATTGGTCAGCGGCCAGTGTCGCCCCGTCGCGACGGCGAGGCGAGACCGGCTGGTCACTTTCCAGACCAGCCCATCCCATTGTGGCGAAGCGCCGGATCGCTGCTAGAATCGGGTGCATGACGAGCACCGCCCATCCCGCTCCCGCGCCGCTCCGGCCCGCCTGGCTGCTTGCGCACGCCTGGGTCATGCTGTACTGGCTGGCCTTCCTGCTGGTGCTCGAACCCGGCAACATCCAGCGAGCCAGCCACGCCGGCCAGGTGCTGAACTGGTCCCACGAGGCGATCCGCATCCTGGTTGCCGCCCTGCTGGGCACGACAGTCACCTCGGTGGTGCACGCGCTGGTGGAACGTTTTTCGCTGCGCGGCCCTTTGCGCAGGCGCAATCTGCTGATCCATGCCGCAAGCGTCGCCGGCCTGGCGCTGGCACTGGTACTGGTATCGTGTTTGCTGGCATCCTGGATCTTCGCCGGCCAGTGGCTGCCGTCCCGGGACGAGATCCGGGCCCAGTTGGTGGGTAATTTCACGCTGCTGATGTTCGCGCTGGCCGCGCTCACTGCGCTGGTCCAGGTGCATCTGCAGCGAACTTCCCGGCCGGCGGCGATCACGAAGCCGGCACCGATGCTGACGCATGTGGAAGTAAAACGGCGCGGCCAGCCGCTGTCGCTGCCCTTGTCCGAGGTCGACTGGATCGAAGCGCAAGGCAACTATGTGGCGCTCCACGTCGGCGCCGAACAGCATCTGCTGCGCGATACCATTTCAGGGTTCGGCGCGCGGCTCGATAGCGCCCGGTTCGTGCGCATTCACCGCAGCATGATCGTCGCGACAGACCGCATCCAGAAGGTTGAACCGCTGCCCAACAGCGATATGCTGCTGCATCTGAAGCACGGTGGCCCACTGCGCGCCAGCCGCAGCTACGCCATCGCGGTCCGTGCCATCGCCAGGCAAATGGCGGCCCGCAGCGAGGGCCCGCCCCAGGTATGAAAAGGGCACGCGCAAGCGCGTGAATCCGTTTGGCCGCCACGGTGCCGATTCGGGAGACGACAACTCCCCGCATGCGCTTCGTTTCCGCTATCCCGTTGTTTCATCGCTCTCGATATTGCCGTCGACCAGCGTGATCGTGCGGTCGCACTGTTCGGCCATGCGCGGATCGTGCGTGACCAGCAGCACCGCGCAGCCAAACTCCGCGTTAAATGTACGAAACAGCTGGAAGACTTCGGCGGCGGACCTGGTGTCGAGATTGCCCGTGGGTTCATCAGCCAGCAGCAGCGCCGGGCGGCTGACCAGCGCGCGGGCCACGGCCACGCGCTGCTGCTGGCCGCCGGAAAGCTGGTCGGGCTTGCGCTGGTCGAGCCCCTCCAGGCCAACCTGGGCAAGCAGGGTCCGGGCGTGTTCGACCTGTTCGCGCGTCGGCTTGCCCGTCGCCACCATCAGCGGCATCAACACGTTCTCCAGCGCGGTGAAGGCCTGGATCAAATGGTGGAACTGGAAGACAAAGCCGATTGCACTGCCGCGCAGCGCGGTGCGCCGGGCGTCGTCCATCTTCCGGGTAGGCTCGCCGAGCAGGACCAGCTCGCCCGCCGTGGGGCGGTCCAGCAGGCCGAGCACATTGAGCAGCGTGCTCTTGCCCGAACCGGAAGCGCCCACCAGTGCGGCGAAGTCGCTGCGCTGCAGGCGCAGGTCGAGGCCGTGCAGCACTTCCACTTCGGTGGGTTTGCCGATGTTGTAGCTTTTTCGCAGGCCGTCCAGCCGCAGCACCTCCTCGCGGCGATTGTGCTCAATCATGTGTTCAGACATGGCGTATCGCCTCCACCGGGTCGAGCGCAGCGGCACGGCGCGCCGGCACGGCCGCCGACAGGATGCCGGTGACCGTTGCCAGCGCGGTCGCGGCCACCGGCAGCCACGGGTTGATGGGGATATAGAACAGCTTCGGGCCGAAAATGTTGAAGGCGCTCACCAGGCCATATCCCGCCAGCGCACCGAGCAGCGAACCGGCCAGGCCGAAGATCGCTCCCTGGACCAGGAAGACGCCCAGCATCTGTTGCCGCGTGGTCCCCATCGCGCGCAGGATGCCGATCTCGCGGGTGCGCTGGACCACGCTTACCGACAGCACGCTGGCAATGCCCAGCGCGACGCTCAATGCCACGAAAGCGCTGATCATCCGCGTGGAGAGGCTCTGCGAGCGCAAGGCGTTCATCAGCTGGCTGTTGGTTTCCATCCAGCTTTCCGCCTTCAGGCCCGTGAGACGGGCAATCCGCAGGGCAACGGCCTGCGCATCGAAAATGTCCTCCACCGTCACGTCGATGATCGTCGCCGCACCGGGCAGGTTGAGCAGGGACTGCGCCTGCTTCATGTCCAGGTACACATAGCGCGCATCCAGCTCGCGCACGCCCAGCTCGAAGATGCCGGCCACGTTCACCACGCTCTCCCGTCCCTGCCCTCCGTCCAGGCGCAGCTTGTCGCCGACGCGCATGCCGAGGTCGGTCGCCAGCTGCTTGCCGATCACGGTGTCGCCCGCGCCGATGCGAAACACGCCGGCGACGATGTCTTCCTGGACCGGGATGATGCGCAGGTAGCGCTGCGGGTCGATGCCGACCAGCGCCACCGACTGGAGCGCCGCGCCGCGGCGCGCGAACGCCGGTCCCGAAATCAGCGGCGACACGGCCGTGACACCCGGCATCGTATCAAGCACATCGCGCACCTGCTGCCAGTTATTGATCGAGCGCAGGCGCTGGGCACGCTTGCTCTCGAGCAGCAGCTGCGCGGTGCCCGGTGCGGGCGGCAAGGTGCGGTTGTACTCTTCGGGGGGCTGTACCTTGATGTGGGCCTGGGTGCCCAGCGTGCGGTTGATGATGTTGGCCTGCAGTCCGGTAATCAATGCGGTAAGGAAGACGATCACTGCCACGCCCACGGCGATGCCGACCAGAATCAGGGTGCTCTGCACCCTGCCCTCCCGCAGGAACCTGGTGGCAATAGTCCACTCGATCCACATGGCATCAGTCCAGCTTGACCGGAAGTTCCTTGCGCGTGGCAGGGTCGGCGGTCAGGGCGGTCGGCACGACGCGCACCCGGTCGCCCGGTTCCAGCGCGGCCTGCGCATCGGCCAGCACGCGGTCGCCGTCCCGCAGCCCGGCCGTGACTTCCGTCTGGGTCAGGCCACGCAGGCCGAGCCGCACCTGGCGGCGCATGGCGCGGCCATCGCTCACCAGCCACACCGTGGCTTGATCGCCGTCCGCCGCGGCCAGTGCGTCGTTGGGCACGACGATGGCACGGTCGCGCCGCCCGGTTTCCACGTTCACGGAAACAGTCATACCCTCGCGCAGGAAATCGGGGACCGGGTTGACCGCGAGACGAACATCCACGGTGCCGCGCTGCGGATCGACGCTGGGGGCGATGAAGCTGACTTTGGCAGGAAACGGGCGCCCGGGATCGGCGTCGGCGATGCACGTGGCGGCCTGGCCGATAGCCAGCACTGCCAGGTTTTTTTCATCCAGCGGCACCACGACCTCGGTGTCGCCGGTGCGGGCGATTTCAAACAGGACCCGCCCGGGCTGCACCAGGTCGCCCGGCTCGGCGTTGCGGATCAGCACGGTGCCGGCGACTTCGGCGCGGATGGTGGTTTTGGCCAGCTGGGCCTGGGCGCTGGCGACGCGGGCGCGCGCCGCTGTCTCGCCGGGATTGCCGGCCACGAGCGAGCGGACTGTCAGCTGCGCCTGCTCGACTGCCGTGCGCGCCACGGTCTCCGCCTGTACCGCCTGTTCCATCGTCTCGCGGGTGATCATCTGCTGCTGGAACAGATCGCGGCGGCGCCTGGCTTCGCGGCTGGCCTGCTCCAGTCTCGCCTGGGCCTCGCGCAGGCTGGCCTGCGCCTGTGGACGGGTCGACTGCTGCAGCTGTGCCAGCGAGGCTTGCGCCTCGCGCACCGACGCATCGAGATCGTCGGCGCGCAACACCGCCAGCACATCGCCGGGCTGTACCAGATCGCCCTCCCGCACGCGCCGTTCGATCACCACGCCGGTGACCGCGCTGCCGACCTGTGCGCGGGACAAGGCCGCCACGCGGCCGGTCGCCACGACAGTCTGCACCAGCGGCCGCACCGCGACTTCGTAACCGGCCAGGGCCGGACCTCGCATGTTCTGGACCAGCGCCCAGGCCAGGGCGCCAATGGCCAGGCCAGCGATGGTGACAGGGATGAGCTTGCGTTTCATTGGGCGAGGCGGCTGTGCTGGGAGCCGTATGTTAGCTCACTGCCATGCATCAGCAGGGTGGCGGATGTCAGTCCCGGCGATTATTCGCCAAACCGGAAACAATCACCCCTCAGTCTTTCTTCTCCCTGAACTCGCCTTCGATGACCGTGTCGTCGTTGCCGCCGGAAGGCTTCTGGCCGGTAAACTTGAAGACGGACGACAACATCCGATCGAAGATGGCTCGCCTCAGCCACGGGAATCCGATCACGAAAGCGGTCGCGAAACCGGTAAACGATGCGGGCACGTACTCGCCACGCGACAGGAAGGTCAGCAGGCTCAGTGCAAGCAGCCCAACGATCAGTGGCCGGCGGGCCGGCTTGGGCAACAGGCCGACAATGCGCAGCTTGCCTTTGCTGAACAAGGGGAATCTTGCAAAGAGAACGCCGAGAAGCAGCCCCGCCATGAACCGCCCGGTGCCGAGAAGATCGGCCAGGACGCCGATGACAAGGTAGCCGGTGTAGGTCATCGAGCCGGCCAGCACTGCCAGCACCAGCAACGCAACAGCGATCGCCAGCTTTGGCATGCGGATCACTGCTCTGATTAAAAACCGTAGGATTTTGTACTCCTGCAAATGGGCGTTGAAAAACTACGGCAGATTCTAACAACTCTCCGGGTCCGGGGCTGTTCGATCAGTTGCGGGCAAAACGCCGCGCGAGCGTTGGAACCCGGTCCGGCAGCGCACGCCGTGTGCATGCCTGTTCCGCAATCCGGGCAGAATAGCCATCCCGGCGCGGCCTGGCGCCCTGCACATTTGCAATGGAGCATTCCAGCATGATGAACAGTCTTCCCCACGGGTTCAACGCGCTGGTCATCGGCGCCTCGGGTACGATCGGCGCGGCCTTCGTCGACCTGCTGGAAAATTCGCCATGCTGTGCGTCGGTGCATGGCCTGCATCGCCACTCGACGCCGCCGGTCGACTTTGCCGACGAAAACAGCATTGCCGAGGCGGCACGCGTGCTTGGTGGCGACCGGCGCTTCCACCTGATCATCAATGCGGCAGGGATACTTCATAGCGAGGCCTTCATGCCTGAGAAGCGCCTGGCCGACCTTCATTACCTGCAAATGCAGGCAACCTTCCGGGCCAATACCTTCGGCCCGGCACTGCTGTTGCGCCATTTCGTTCCGCTGCTCGCCAGCGAGCGCGCCATCATGGCCATGTTGTCGGCAAAGGTGGGCAGCATCGGCGACAACCGGCTGGGCGGCTGGTACAGCTATCGCGCGTCCAAGGCCGCGCTCAACATGCTCGTCAAGACAGCTGCCATCGAAGCCGCACGCAGCCAGAAGAACAGCGTCCTGGTTGCCTTGCATCCGGGCACTGTCAATTCGCGCCTGTCGCAACCGTTTCGCGGCGAAGCCATCGGGCGGCCGGCAGAGGATGCCGCTGCCGACATGCTGCGCGTGCTGGATGCGCTGGCACCTGCCGACAGCGGATCCTTCAGATCGTACAACGGCGAAGAACTACCCTGGTAGGACGAATGGGCCGCGGCCGATCCTGCTACGATCACTGTTACTTCAACGAGCCTGAGGCAAAGTTCCGCACGGATCGTGCCAATTTCTGGAGTTTGCGATGAAATCGATCCCGTTCGGCGTGACCCTGGTGATGTTTACTTTGTTGTCATCGACGTGTCACGCCGCCGACCTGAAAGAAAACTCTCCAGAGGCTGGGAGCCGGACCCATGCCCAGAATTACAAGGACATGGTACTGGCGACCTGCATGGCGCAGGCTTACCGGAACGAGGCGGGCGCGGCCAGGGATGCGGGAAGCAGTGTCAGCGCGCTGCGTGACTGGACGTATTTCGACCTCGAGAAAAGTCCCGATGCCGTCAAGTCACTGGTGGACAGGTATCTGGCGCGGGACTATTCCAATCCACTCGTCGAGCAGGAAGTTCGTGAAGTCAGGTTCGATTTCCTGAAGTGCATCGACATGTATCACAGCAAGGCGCTCGCGGACCTGGTCGAACGCATGGTCATCCACCCCAA
Organism: Pseudoduganella sp. jia 9; assembly: GCF_055502615.1. NCBI lineage: Bacteria > Pseudomonadati > Pseudomonadota > Betaproteobacteria > Burkholderiales > Oxalobacteraceae > Pseudoduganella > Pseudoduganella sp. jia 9. The sequence continues at coordinate 29,057 of NZ_JBUPWE010000004.1, forward strand.
GCGCACTTACAGGCAGGGAAATCCTCCGCGCGCCCGTGCAGCGAACGCTCCCGACAAGTAAGCGCAGGCGACAAGGAAACCTTCCAGCCACCTTCGGGTGGCGTTTTCATTTGAGGGAACCGCCCTGCGCCTGCGCCTGCGCCATCTCCAGCGCGGGCAAGGTAACCGTCAGGAAAGAAGACACCTGCCCGATCAGGTCGACGGCTTGCTGGCGCACCTGCCCCATCTGCAGCATCGACAGCTCGGCCTGGCGCATGGCCTGCTGGATCAGCGTGCGGCGCTGCATGAGCGCATCCAGCAAGGTTGCATCCGCCGCGCCACCGGCAAGCTCGGCGACCACGGCAAGCACAGTCCAGTGCAAGGTCAGGTTCTGCGCCGAGGCTTCCAGCTTGCGCATGGCGGCTTCGCTGTCCACCATCAGTTGCAGCAGCTCCGTGCGCGACGCCGTCAGCGCCGGCTTGTACTGGGCGGGCGATGCCGGGCGGCGGAACAGCTTGCCGAACACGCCCGGCGTCGCCCTGCTGCTTTCCAGCGCGGCATCGAGCAGCGCGGGCACCGCCATCCGGGCGAACTTCAAGACCAGCTCCGTGATCGGCTGGAGCAGCGCGGCCTGCTCCATCAACGGCGTTTCCGCCCACCCTGTCACCAGGGCCAGCCTGACCGGCAGGATGCGGCGGAACAGCGCGGCAAGGCGCTGCTCCGACTGTTCGAACAGGACTGGATAGCTGGCCCTGGCGATGGCCAGGGCGTCGCGCACCGCGGGATGGTCCTCGCTTTCGAACAGCGGCCTGGCCCCGGCTTTCGGTGGCGCGCCTGACGGTGGCGGCGCGGCGGGCAAGTCGTCGAACGACAGTGGCCTCGGCGGAGTGTGGGTCGCTGGCGGCGCGGCATCCTGCACGGCCCCGAAATCGAACGCCTGCGGTCCGGCCGGACGCCGATCCGGCGCGGGAACGGGATCGGGATCGGGCTCCTCGCCGAAGTCGAATGCCTTGGGCGTCTGATGAGTCATCGGCAACGTGCGTCGGGTGCCACGAGCGCTTCCTGAAATGAGGGCCGCGCGGCGGGTGCCGTCCTCAGACGGTGCCGCCGAGCTTGCGGATGAAGGTCGCCAGGTTCAGCTTGAAGCCGGCGCCGACGGCCTGGAAGCGCCATTCGCCATCCTTGCGGTACAGCGAGCCGAACTGCAGCGCGGTCTTGTCCGAGTAGTCTTCGTCCAGGTCGTACTGCGCGAGCGTTTCGCCGGTCTCGTCGTTGTACACCTTTACGTAGGCGTCATTGACGCGGCCAAAGGTCTGCTTGCGCGCCTCGGCATCGTGGATGGTGACCACGATAGGCATCTCCATGACTTCCGCCTCGACGCGGGCCAGGTCGACGGTGATGACTTCGTCGTCACCATCCTTGTCGCCCGTGCGATTGTCGCCGGAGTGCACCACGGCGCCATCCGGCGAGGTGGTGTGGTTGTAGTACACGAAGTGGGCGTTGCTGAGCATGACCGGGTGGTCGTCCGCATCCTTCCTGCACAGGAATACCGACGAGTCGAGGTCGAACGGCTGGCCGTCGGCGGCATTGACCTTCCATCCGAGGCCGATGCGAACGCGCTTCAAGCCCGGAGCGGATTTTTCGAGGTTGATGCGATGGCCGGTAGCAAGCGTCGTCGACATGGTGTTCCTTTCATGGTGAGAATACTATTTTCGCTGGAATGCGCAGCGGGAGCAATCGGCGCCGGCCGTGTCAGGCGCCGGCCGGCGTGGTGGCCGAGAACCGCGCGATCAGCTCGCGCTCCAGCTCCTGCAGTTTCGGCAGCTCGTCCTTGCGGCGTTGCTGGCCTTCGTTCGAGATCTGCTCGAGCTTGTCGAAGGCCGACACCAGCTGCGTCTGCACGTGCTGGGCGGTTTCCAGGCTGACCAGCGAACGTTGCTTGGCGCGGGCCACCGTCTCGGTATTCTCCAGCAGCATGTCGGCCTGGGCACGGAAGGCCGCGTCGGTCGCGTCGTAGGCCGCATTGGCAACCGCCGCGCTCTGCTTGGCCTCCAGTTGCAGCAGGTACAGCGAGAACACGTTGCGCCAGGCCGGAATCGACACGTTGACGATATCGGTGAAGGTATCCGTCAGCGCGCGGGCATTGTCCTGCGACAGCCGGATCTGCGGCACCATCTGGGTCGCCATCAGCATGGCGCGGCGCAAATCGTCAACGCGCTTTTCAAGACGTTCGAGACGGCGCTTGAGCTCGGTGGCCTGCTGCGCCTCGAACGCATTCACCGGCGCAGCCTGCTGCGCGATTGCCTGGCGAAGGTGCGCCGCCCAGTTCTCGCCCTTCTTCACGTCGGCATCCAGGCCCTGGTAGTACGTTTCCAGGCCCTTGTACATCTCATCGAAATCCTGGATGCGCCCCCGGTGCACGTTGGCATGACGCGTCATCTCGGCAACCAGGGTATCCATGCGCGATTCGACCACCTGGTATTGCGACAGCATCTTTTCCTTCACCGAGCCGAACATGTTCGTCAGGCGCGACATCATGCCACCCGAACGAAGCTTGGCCGGATCGAGGCCCTTCGACGTGGCAATCAGTTCGTTCAGCTGCGTGCCGAACACATCCGCATCCGACGCGCGTACGGTGCCGAGCAACTTGGCCGACACCTTCGCCACGCCGGCGCCGGTGGAGCCGCCCAGCGACTCGATGGCCTTGTCGTCGATACCGGAAATATCGATACGGACCAGCGGAGCCGCGCTTGCCTCCTGGCGCGATACCGGCGGATTGTTCGCCGTGACGGCAGGGATCAGGGGCGCCGCAGGCACAACGGATGCTGCGGTCGCTTCTTCGTCGGAGGAGAACAGCGGTTTCATGGCAATCCTATTGGAGTAACAATATAAACAGCTTACCACCGCAAAATCGGTCTGGGCGAGTATCGCATCCGGCCATGGCGGCGGAACCTCCCCACGCGGCGCTGCCGGCTCCGCGGTGGCGATTCGAACCCGTCCCGGCAATCGGCCCGACAATTAGGCACCCTTTACGCACTATTATTTTGCGTCCGGCTCTTTTGCCGAATCATCTTTATTTGTTATTATCGGATTGCAATGCACGCGAATGGTGCGCAAATGCACCATTTCTGTGCCGCCTCTCCACCGTCACTTCCGCAGCGACGCCTTTCGTTCTTTGGGATTCACCATGAAATACGCCTCCGTACACCAGTTCTTGCAGCACGTTGCCGACCGCAATCCTGGCCAGCCTGAATTCTTGCAGGCCGTTACCGAAGTGATGGAAAGCCTGTGGCCGTTCATCGAAACGCATCCGAAATATGCCGAGCAGGGCTTGCTGGACCGCCTGGTCGAACCCGAACGGGTCGTGATGTTCCGCGTTTCCTGGGTCGACGATCACGGCCAGGTGCAGGTCAATCGCGGCTACCGCATCCAGCACAGCATGGCCATCGGCCCATACAAGGGCGGCCTGCGCTTCCACCCTTCCGTCACCCTGTCCGTGCTGAAATTCCTGGCCTTCGAGCAGACGTTCAAGAATGCGCTGACGACGCTGCCGATGGGCGGCGGCAAGGGCGGTTCCGACTTCGATCCGAAAGGCAAGAGCCCGGGCGAAGTGATGCGCTTCTGCCAGGCCTTCGTGAGCGAGCTGTTCCGCCATGTAGGCTCGGACACCGACGTGCCTGCCGGCGATATCGGCGTGGGCGGCCGCGAGGTCGGCTACATGGCCGGCATGATGAAAAAGCTCAGCAACCGCGCCGACTGCGTGTTCACCGGCAAGGGCCTGAGTTTCGGCGGCTCGCTGATCCGCCCGGAAGCGACCGGCTACGGCACCGTGTACTTCGCGGACGAGATGCTGAAAACGCGCGGCCGCACCTTCGAAGGCTTGCGCGTCAGCGTGTCCGGCTCGGGCAACGTGGCGCAGTACGCGGTGGAAAAGGCGATGGAACTGGGCGCCCGGGTCATCACCGTCTCGGATTCGAGCGGCACCGTGATCGACGAGGAAGGCTTCACGCCTGAGAAGCTGGCGATCCTGATGGAAGTGAAGAACCATCACTATGGCCGCGTCAGCGACTACGCCGAGCGTACCGGCAGCCGGTTCGAGGCGGGCGTGCGGCCGTGGCATATCCCGGTGGACGTGGCCCTGCCCTGCGCCACGCAGAACGAACTGGATGCGGACGATGCCGCGACGCTGATCAGGAACGGCGTGCTGTGCGTGGCCGAAGGCGCCAACATGCCGTCCACCATCGAAGCGGCGAAAGCCTTCGAGGCCGCCGGCGTGCTGTACGCGCCGGGCAAGGCCAGCAACGCCGGCGGCGTCGCCACGTCCGGCCTGGAGATGAGCCAGAACGCCGAGCGCATCAGCTGGCCGCGCGAGGAAGTGGATGCCCGCCTGCTGCAGATCATGCAGGGCATCCATGCCGCGTGCCTGAAGTACGGCGCGCGGCCGGACGGCAGCGTCAGCTACGTGGATGGCGCGAACATCGCCGGCTTCGTCAAGGTGGCCGATGCGATGCTGGCGCAGGGCGTGATCTGATCGCCACTGCCTGAGCACACGACGCCGCCCGCGGGCGGCGTTTTTGCATTCCCTTTCAGTTCGTGCGCTTTTCTCGCAGCGACTTTGCCGGGATCCCCACCAGCAGCACGATCGCGCCCAGCACCATCATTGCCGCCACAAAATACAAGCCACCGTCGACGCTGCCCGTCGTTGTCTTGAACCAGCCGATCACGAACGGGCTGACGAAGCCACCGACCAGGCCGAGCGAATTGATCAGCGCGATCCCGCCAGCCGCGGCAGGTCCGGACAGATAGGCCGCAGGCATCGCCCAGAACAGCGGCATCGTCGCGAGGATGCCGATTGCCGCGAATGACAGAGCAACCAGTGCCAGCGTCAGGTTTCCGGGAACCAGTGTCGAGACCACCAGCGCGGCGCCACCGAGGAAAGCCGCGCCGGCCGCATGCCATCGCCGCTCCCGGGTCCGGTCCGAGCTCTTGCCCAGCACGACCATGCCGATCGCACCGATGATGTACGGGATTGCCGTGAGCATGCCGATGCGCAGTGGATCGCTGACGCCGAAGCTTTTCACAATGGCGGGCAGCCAGAACGTGATCACATACGTGCCGGCGATAAACGTGAAGTACGCGAACGCGAGAATGTAGATTTTCGGATCGCGCATGGCGTTGCGCAGCGAGCCATGGTGAGCCGGGCCCAGTGCCTGCCGGTCTTGCTGGAGGGTGTTTTCGATCACTTCCTTGTCGCGCGCCGACAGCCAGGAGGCGTCGCGCGGACGGTCCTGCAACACGAACCAGGCCAGTACGCCGAGCAGCACTGCTGGCAACCCTTCGAGCAGGAACATCCACTGCCAGCCGGCCCAGCCGTTGACGCCGGCCATGTCGTTCATGATCCAGCCCGACAGCGGCCCGCCGATAATGCCTGCCACCGCCATGCCGGACATGAACAGTGCAATGATCCTGGCGCGCATGCCGGATGGATACCAATAGGTGAAATAAAGAATGATCCCGGGGAAGAAACCGGCTTCAAACAGGCCGAGCAGAAATCGCGCGATATACAGCTGGGCCGGCGTGGTGATGAACATCATGCCGGCGGAAGTGAGGCCCCACAGCACCATGATGCGCAACAGCGTCTTGCGGGCGCCGATCTTTTCAAGCAGCAGGTTGCTGGGCACCTCGAACAGCGCATAGCCGAAAAAGAAGATGCCGGCACCCAGTCCATAGACGGCATCGCTGAATCCCAGGTCCGCCTTCATCTGCAGTTGCGCGAAACCGATGTTGATGCGGTCGAGGTAAGCCGCGACGTAGCAGATGAACAGGAAAGGGATCAGGCGCAGGTTGACCTTGCGGTAAACGGTGGCCACTTCGCTGGCACGTTCGCTGGACTGTTGCCTGGACAGTTCATCGGGTTGTGCAGTGGTGCCTGCGAGGGCGCCGGCGATGCCGCTGGTGTCGGTACTCATGTTGCTGCTCCTTTTGATTGTTCTGGCCCGCCGGACGGCGGGCTGTCTCCTGTTTCGGGCTAGCGCTGCTGGAACCGGGGTGCTGCCGTTACCGGATGGAGCGCCGGACGTAATCGGTACCGAGGCCGACTGCCTCGTAGTGCTTCACCGCGGCTTCGAGCTTGGTGAACACATCTTCATAGCCGACCGGCCTGCCTTCCTCGTCGAGGTAGGTGTAAGCCCCCGTCACGTGGAACAGCGTCATCATTTCGCTCACGTCTTCCGGCACATACAACGTGTGGATCTCGCCGGGAATCTCGTGGGCATACGAGCCCTCGATCGCGGTCCAGTCATGCTCGAGGTAATACCAGCGGCCCTTCAGCACGTGGGCATGCACCGGGCCGTCATGGCGGTGGCGCGACAGCACGCCGCTTTTTCGCACGCGCAGCACATTGACGAAATAGCCCTGCGTCACGTTCAGGATCAGCGGGCGAAACCACACGTTCGGGGCCTGCGGCACCCATTCGCGTTCGTCCTCCGGCACGGCATCCGGCACGACGAGGTCGTTGATGGCGAAGCGCGGCAGCGGCTGGGGGAAGCCGACCAGGTTTTTCGGGTGAGTACGTTCGGTGGACTTGGACACGCTGGATCTCCTTGTTTTATCGCTGGGAAGGTGCGTTGTACGCACGGTGATGTCCTATCTTGCGGCGCGCGGGGTACGCCCGCAATGCGATAATCGTCAATGGGTTATGACGAAAATTCACAGCAGCGGAGAGCCGGTGACGATTCAGTTGAGCGAGTTGGAGGTGTTCCTGGCGGCCGTCGAGACGGGCAGCTTTTCAGCGGCCGGGCGCCGCCTCGCGCTATCGCCGTCGGCAGTGAGCAAGCTGGTTTCGCGGCTGGAGGACCGGCTCGACGTGCGGCTGTTCCACCGCACGCCGCGCATGCTGACGCCTACCGACACAGGCCGGGTGTTGTACGAGGAAGGACAGGAGATTTTCGCGGCTCTGAGCAGCGCCGAAAACGCCGTGCTGTCCTGTTCGGGCACGGTCAGCGGCACGCTGCGCGTGCATTCGATGGTCAGCTTCGCCAAGCACCAGCTGGCGCCAGTAATTGGCGAGTTCCTGACCCGCTACCCGAAGCTGCGCGTGGAGTTTCACCTGACCAATGAGCCGGTCGATTTCGTCGAGCAGCGCATCGACGTGTCGATCCAGGGCGGCCCGCTGCCCGATTCCTCGCTGGTGGCGCGGCGCCTGCTCGACAGCCCGTGGATCGTGTGCGCTGCCCCTGCCTACCTGGCGCGCCATGGCACGCCACAAACGCCGGACGACCTGGCACGGCACAACTGCATCAACTTCAGCCACCGCGCCGACTGGAACCTGTGGCCGGTGATGCAGGAGGACGGGCCCCGCATGGTCACGGCAAAGGGTAACCTCGGCGCGAACCAAGGCGACATGCTACTGGCACTGGCGCGGCAGGGGCTCGGGCTCGTTCGCCTGGCCCGCTTCCATGTGGGCGACGACCTCGCCGCGGGGCTCCTGGTACCGGTGCTTACGGCATTCCAGCCTCCAGGGCAGGAACCACTTTACCTGGCCTGGCAAAGCCGCAAGCACCTCAGCCCGCGCGTGCGGGCGTTCCTCGAATACATGCAGGAAAAGTTCTCCGCGGGCGCCAAGCCGGATGTGCGGGTCGCCACGGAGCGGCCCGCCGCCCAGCCGGCCGGCTGAGCGGTCGCAGGGAGCGTCAGGGCTGCTGCCCGCCCCCGGTCAGCGACGTGCCATGGCCGGACGACGTACCCGTGCCGGTGCGCGTATCGGCGGCGCTGGCCGCCTCGCCCAGGCCGGTGCCGCCGGCCGCCGCCGAATCGGTCGCGGGGCTCATCCGGTCGGTGGACACCGTGCCACCCGGCGTGCCCGGCATGCCGGTCGCGTCGACACCGTCATCGCGCAATCCCTTGCCGCCGGGGCCGGAACTACCGGGCTGCTTTGCCGCCGCGGACGCATCGGTACCACCGGCGGCGCCCACCACTTCGGCACCCGGCGCCGCCGGTGCCGGCTGCGCCGGCACCGGCCGGGCGCCCTGCTCGGCCAGCGTATCCTGGTTGGTTGCCCGTTGCGCATTGCCGGCGCCCTGGCCGCCCCCGTTCTGCAAGTCTTTCTGTTCGTTTGCCATCATGCCCTCCTGTGATCTTGGATCGGCACATTGTGCGCAAGTCGCGCGCCGGCGCGCGCACGGTTCGCGGACCGGCAGCCCGGCTGTTTCGCCCGGGGCCGCCCCCCCGCCGCGTTGGTGCGCCGGGGTTCCGGCGCCGGGGCTATACTGGCCTCGCCATGACCGGCATGCGGATGGCAGCCGGCGTTCCTGGCCCGCGCGGCGGGCATGCGGACTTCATGGCACTGCGCTTGTTTCCGGCGGTGTCCCATCGCCGAAACATACTATTCACGATCACATAACGAGACTGGAATAGCATGAAACCAACCTGGATTATCACGGCCAACGCAGGCCGGGCAAGGATCTTCGAGGAATCCGCGCTGACCGAACCCCTGCAGGAAATCGAAGACATGGTCAGTCCCGGCGCAAAGCAGAGCATCTCGGACGTCGTCACCGATCAGGCCGGCCCCACGGCCGCGGCCAAGAGCAGCCACAACATCGGCAGCGGCAACCAGGCGCCCGGCATCGCGCACAATGCCAATTCGGGCGCGCCGAACAAGCAGTACCAGCCAGCTGTCACTCCCAACGAGGCCGAGGCAGTGAAATTCGCCAAGGATATTTCCTCCTACCTGAGCAAGGCACACCAGGAAGGCCGCTTTGCCCACCTGGTCATTTCGGCCTCGCCACAATTCCTGGGCACACTGCGCACGGTCATCGATCCACAGCTGAAAGACCTGATCAAGACCGAGTTCAACAAGGACTACACGCACTTCAACGGCCCGCAACTGCGCGAGCAACTGCAGGCGCTGAAGGACAAGCAGGAATAAGGCAGGCGTCGTTTGCCGCGCACCGCTCGCCATCCAATCGGGTGCCGCGGTGCGCTCGCGCCTCGGCTCCCTGCCGCGCTTCCCGACGCGCACCGGCTGGCGGCAAGCCGTCAAGCCAGGCACTCCCCCACACGCTGACCCCAACCATATTGACCGACTACGCCAAATAGCCAGCGGGAGTCAACGCGTCGCTGGTGGCAGCGCTATATACTCATGTATATTGCGCCTTCCACAACCAGGAGCGACGATGCGAAAAAAATTTCTTGCCGCGGTATTCACGGCGGCGATCCCGATGCTGGCCGGCGCCGCCGATGTGACCGTTTCCGCTGCCGCCAGCCTGACCAATGCGTTCAAGGAACTGGCGCAGTCGTTCGAGGCGGCCCACCCGGGCAACCGCGTGCTGCTGAACTTTGCCGCCTCCGATCCGCTCGTACAGCAGATCGCCAAGGGCGCACCGGTTGACGTGTTTGCCTCCGCCGACCAGGAAGCGATGGACAAGGCCGAGAACCTGAAGCTGCTGGCACCGGGCACGCGGCGCGATTTCGTCAGCAACACGGTGGTGCTGATCGTGCCGGCGGGCAGCCGGATCGCTTCGCTGGCGGACCTGCGCGGTGCGCAGCGGCTGACCACCGGCAATCCGGCCAGCGTACCGATCGGCCGCTACACGCAGGAGGCGCTGACGAAGGCGGGGCTGTGGGCGGGCCTGGAAGCGAAATTCGTCTTCGGCACGTCGGTGCGACAGAGCCTCGACTACGTGGCGCGCGGCGAAGTCGATGCGGGCTTCGTCTACGCCACCGACGTGATGGCGCAAAAAGACAAGGTGAAAGCCGTGGCCACGATTCCGACCGCGACGCCGGTGCGCTACCCCATCGCCATCGTCGCCAACGCACCGCAGCCGGCACTGGCGCGCCAGTTCGCCGGCTATGCGGCGTCCGGCGCCGGCCAGGCGATCCTGGCGAAGTACGGCTTCGGCAAGCCATGACACACGGCTATCTGCCTGGCGGCAACCGGTACACACCTTCCCGGTACATCAGCGACGGCAGCATCACGTGCGCCATCGCCCGTTCCACCTGGGCCGCCGTCGGCTTGCCGGCCGCATCGTTGTCGAATTCGCCCGTCGCCATGTCGTAGTGGCCCAGCAAGGGGCTGCCGGAAGGCCGCAGCACGGTGGCGGTACTGCCTTCCAGATAAGCAAAGTAGTTATTGAACTGCAGCAGTGCCCGGCCCGGCGACGTGCTGTCGCGCACCAGGTCGCGCCCGATCATCGGGTGTTCGCTGGCCACGCCCATCAGCGACAGCAGCGTCGGCCCCAGGTCGATCTGGCTGGCCATCGTGGCGATGCGCTTTGGCGCGATGTCCGCGCCGAGGATCAGGCCGGGGATGTGGAATTTCTTCACCGGCACCAGTGCATTGCCGTACACGCGGTTGTCATGGTCGGCCACGATCAGGAACACGGTGTCCTTCCAGTAGTCTTCCCGCTTGGCTGCCGCGATGAACTTGCCGAGCGCGAAGTCGGCGTACTTGACGGCGTTGTTGACCGTCTGCTTGTCCGCATCGTGCAGCGCGATTTTCCCGTCAGGGAATTCGAACGGCTCATGGTTCGACGACGTGAAGATCAGGCTGAAGAACGGCTTGCCTTCCTTGTGCAGTGCTTTCAGCCGTTCCAGCGACTTGTCGAACAGGTCTTCGTCCGAGGCGCCCCAGCTGCCGGTGAACTTCGGCTTCATTTGCTTGCGGTCGACGATCTTCTGGAAGCCGTTGCCGGTGAAGAAACTGCGCATATTGTCGAAGTGCGCCTCGCCACCGTACACGAATTCCGTGTGGTAGCCCTGCTGGCCCAGCCCGGCCGCCAGCGTATAAAAGTTCGTCTGCGACAGCGACAGCTTGACGACGCTGCGCGCCGGCGTGGGCGCATAGCCCGCCACCACCGCCTCGATGCCGCGTACCGACCGGGTGCCGGTCGCATACAGTTGCTCGAACCACCAGCCCTCGTTCTTCAGTTTTTCCAGTTCCGGCGTCAGCGGCAGGCCGCCCAGCGATTGCACGAAGGTCGCGCCCAGGCTTTCCTCCAGCACGATCACCAGGTTCAGTGGCCGGTCGCGGCGGATCGCCGGCTCCTGGCGGTGCAGCGTGGGCAGCGCCGGATCCGTGAAACGGACATCGCGCAGCCACGGCACCGCCTTCACCTCGGCCAGCACGCGCGCCCGGTCCATGTCGCCATAGATTTCCGACGACGTCTTTTCTTCCAGCATCGAGGCCAGGCCTTCGAGCATCGACCACGGCGAATTGATGATCAGCGAGTTGACCATCGCATCGCTGGTCAGCGCGAACAGGGCCGCGTTGGCCGGGCGGTGGGCGGTCGTCGAGCGGATCTGCATGACGACTGCCAGGCAGATCAGCGGCCATGTCAGCAACAGCTTCCAGGCCGGCCACATCGTCACGCGCGCCGATCCGGCGCGCAGCAGCCGGTGGATGGCCACGCCCAGCAGCACGGTGCCGGCCATGCCGAGGATCACCGCGATGCGGAATCCGTTCCACAAGGTCGACAGCACTTCGACCGGGTCGGACAGGTATTCGACGAACAGCCGGTTCGGCCGCACGTCGTACTGCATCACGAACTGCGGCGTGGAAAACTCCATGAACACCACGAAGACCAGCGCGGCCGTTGCCCATGCCAGCGTCAGCCCGCGCCACAGTGCGGCCAGCCGGCGATAAGCCAGCAGCGGTGCCAGCAGCAGCGGAACGGCCAGCAGGTAGCCAAGCAGGATCAGGTCGGCACGCACGCCCTGCACCAGCATCTGCACCGGGATGCCTTCCGTGGCGACACGCTGCCATTGCCATGCCATCAAGCCGATGCGCGACAGCGACAGAACGGCCAGGCCGATCAGCAGCATGCGCAGCAGGATCGCATAGGGCCCGGCCCAGGAAGCACGCTCCAGCGGCCGCGTGGCCAGCTCATGCAGGACTGGATTCTTTCTATACATTGAGCTTTCCTGCGGGAATTTATGGGCGATCGGCCATTCTACGCTCATGGCCGAGCAGCTTTCAATCGAATAGTTCTTTGAATCCACAATGGCTGAGCGGGCAAAGTTCTTGCTAATCAGATAGATAAAGCGCCTTGCAGCGCCCATGAATCTCGGGCAATGACTGCCCGCATACCCTCCTATTGCCCCAAGTTGGGGCATCGAAGCCGCCACGATGACGACCGCCGCACCAAAACAAAGCGTTCCCGCCGAGAGCGAGCCGCCCCAGCGCATCATCAAGATCCGCCGGGACTACAACACCTGGGTTGCCAACGAAACGATCGAGGACTACGCGCTGCGCTACACGCCGCGCTCGTTCCGCAAGTGGTCGGTGTTCCGCGTATCGAACACGGCGTTCGGCGCGATCTCGTTCCTCGTGCTGGAAGCGATCGGCGGCACCATCGCCGTCAACTACGGCTTCGTCAACGCGTTCTGGGCCATCCTCACCGTCGGCCTGATCATTTTCCTGACCGGCCTGCCGATCAGTTACTACGCTGCCCGCCACGGCGTGGACATGGACCTGCTGACACGGGGCGCCGGCTTCGGCTACATCGGTTCGACCATTTCATCGTTCGTGTACGCGTCGTTCACGTTCATCCTGTTCGCGCTCGAAGCGGCGATCATGGCGTATGCGCTGGAGCTGTATTTCCACCTGCCGCTCTATCTCGGCTACCTCGTCAGCGCGCTGGTGGTGATCCCGCTGGTCACCCATGGGGTCACGCTGATCAGCCGCATCCAGATGATCAGCCAGCCCATCTGGCTGGTGCTGCTGGCGCTGCCGTTCATCGCCATCCTCCACAAGCAGCCGGAGCTCGTCGGCGAGCTGGCGCATTTCACCGGCCAGTCGCCGGACAATGGCGGCTTCAACATGCTGCTGTTCGGCGCCGCCACCGCGGTGGGGGTGGCCCTGATCACGCAGATCGGCGAACAGGTCGACTTCCTGCGTTTCATGCCGGAGCAGACGAAGGAAAACCGCCTGCGCTGGCACCTGGGCGTGCTGGTCGCGGGGCCGGGCTGGATCGTGCTCGGCATCCTCAAGATGCTGGGCGGCGCGCTGCTGGCGCTGCTGGCGATCAAGGGCGGCGCCTCGCTGGCCGAAGCGGTGAACCCGAACCAGATGTACCTCGCCGGTTTTTCCGAGGTATTTTCAAATCCCACGCTGGCCGTGCTGGCGACCGCGCTGTTCGTCGTCATCTCGCAGGTCAAGATCAACATGACCAACGCCTACGCCGGTTCGCTGGCCTGGTCGAATTTCTTTGCGCGCCTGACGCACAGCCATCCGGGCCGCGTGGTGTGGGCCGTGTTCAACGCGCTGATCGCCGTGCTGCTGATGGAGCTGGACGTGTTCCAGGCGCTGGACCAGGTACTGGGCCTGTACTCGAACATCGCGATCGCGTGGATCACGGCGGTGGTCGCGGATCTCGTCATCAACAAGCCACTGGGCCTGAGCCCTCCCGGCATCGAGTTCCGCCGCGCGTATCTGTATGACATCAACCCGGTCGGCGTCGGTGCGATGCTGCTGGCGTCCGTGCTGTCGGTCGCCGCGTTCACCGGCCTGTTCGGCGCGCAGCTGCAGGCCTTTTCGGCCTTTATCGCGCTGGGCACCGCCCTGGTCGCATCGCCGCTGATCGCCTGGGCCACGGGCGGCCGCTATTACCTGTCGCGGCCGGCCCACGGATGGGGACATGCGCATACCAAGGTCTGCTGCATCTGCGAGAAGGAATACGAAACCGAGGACATGGCGCACTGCCCCGCCTACCAGGGGCCGATCTGCTCGCTGTGCTGCTGCCTGGATGCCCGCTGCGACGATGCCTGCAAGCCGCACGCCCGCTTCGCCCACCAGTGGGAAGGGGCAATGAAGAAACTGCTGCCCGCGTCGATGTGGCCCTACATGACGAGTGGACTCGGCCACTACCTGATGCTGATGGTGGTCACCGTGCTGTTCGTGGGCGCCCTGCTCGGCCTGTTGTACGTGCACGAGCAGAAGGCGCTGGGCGAGGCGGCGACCGCGCTGCTGCCTGCGCTGCGGCTGGCCTACCTGAAGATCTTCGCGGCGCTGCTGCTGGTCAGCGGCATCGTCGCGTGGTGGCTCGTGCTCACCGGTGCCAGCCGGCGCGTGGCGCAGGAGGAATCGAACCGGCAAACCAGCCTGCTGCAGCGCGAGATCGAACTGCACGGCCGCACCGACGCCGCCCTGCAGCTGGCCAAGAAACAGGCCGACGCAGCCAACCAGGCCAAGAGCCGCTACATCGCCGGCATCAGCCACGAGATCCGCACGCCGCTGAACAGCATCCTCGGCTACGCGCAACTGCTGGACAACGATCCGGCAATTCCCGCGCACCGCCAGCAGGCCATCCGCGTGATCCGCGGCAGCGGCGAACACCTGCTGTCGCTGATCGAGGGCACGCTCGACATCGCCCGCATCGAAGGCGGCAAGTTCAGTTTCGACATCCGCGAAGTGGATTTCCACGACTTCATCGGCCAGCTGGTGCGCATGTTCGAACAGCAGGCCGCCGCCAAGGGCCTGGCATTCCGCTACGAGCCGGCCGGCGAACTGCCGCAGGTGGTGAGGGCGGATCGCAAGCGGCTGGGCCAGATCCTGATCAACATCCTCGGCAATGCCGTGAAGTTCACGCGGCATGGCACCGTCACGTTCCGCGTGCGCCATGCGCGCGACCTGGTCACCTTCGACATCGCGGACACCGGCGCCGGCATCCTGCCCGACGAGGCGGAGCGCATCTTCGAGCCGTTCTCGCGCGGCAGCGCCGCCAACGGGCCGGGCGCGGCACCCGGCACCGGCCTGGGCCTGCCGATCAGCAAGATGCTGACGCAGATGATGGGCGGCGAGCTGACGCTCGACAGCACGCCCGGTACCGGCAGCACGTTCCGCATCCTGCTGCGGCTGCCGCGCGTGCATGGCGCCACGCCGGCCGCCGTGCGCGGCCCGGCCCGCACCGGCTACGCCGGGCCGCGCAGGAAGATCCTCGTCGTCGACAACGAGCAGGTCGACCGCGAGCTGCTCGTCAACATCCTGGCGCCGCTGGGTTTTGAAACGGCGCAGGCGCAGTCCGGCCAGCAATGCCTCGACCTTTACCGGGAGGTCCAGCCGGACCTGATCCTGATGGACCTGGCGATGCCGGGCATCGACGGCTGGGAGGCCAGCCGCGTCATCCGCCATGAACACGGTTCGCCGGTACCGATCCTGATCGTGTCCGCCAATGCCTACGACAAGGCGCTGGAAAACCCGGCCGGCATCCCCGCCGAGGACTTCATCGTCAAGCCCGTCAACGTGGCGGAACTGCTGGAACGCATCGGCCGCCGGCTGGCGCTCGAATGGCTGACGCAGGCCCCGCCGGCCGCGCCCGCACCGATCGCACCGGCGCCGCTGCGTTTCCCGCCGGCCGCGCAACTCGATGCGCTGCGCGACCAGATCGCTTCAGGCTATGTGCGCGGCATCCGCACGCAGCTGGACGAGATCGCCGCGCTGGCCCCCGATTACGATGCCTTCGTCGCAGCGCTGCGCGGCCATGCCGCCCGCTTCGACCTGGAGGCGATGTCACGATTCCTGGAACAGGGAGAACACCATGTCAAGCAAACCACCTGACCGGCATGCCAGCCACGTTGTCCTGATCGTCGACGACGTGCCGGAAAACCTGGCCGTGCTGCACGACGCGCTGGACGAAGCCGGTTTCACCGTCCTCGTCGCCAACAACGGTCCCGCCGCGCTGGAGCGCGCCCGGCAACTGGTGCCGGACATCATCCTGCTCGATGCGATGATGCCCGGCATGGACGGCTTTGAAGTATGCCGCCACCTGCGCGCCAGCATGATCACGCGGGCGATCCCGGTCGTGTTCATGACCGGGCTCACGGAACCGGAGCACGTCGTCGCCGCCTTCGACGCCGGCGGCACCGACTACGTGACCAAGCCGGTGCGGCAAAGCGAAGTGCTGGCGCGCATCGCCGCCCACCTGCAGACGGCGCGGCTGATGAACCAGGCCAGAAGCGCGCTCGACGCCTTCGGCAACGCGATGCTGGCGGTGACGCCGCACAATGGCCGCATCGTCTGGCAAACGCCGCTGGCGCGGCAGTGGATGGGCCAGTATTTCGACACGGCGGAGGCCACGCCGCCGGCACTGGCCGCCTGGCTTGCCGGCGACAAGAGCATGCCGCTGACCATCATCCGCGGCGCCAGCCGGCTTGTGTTCACGGTGGCGGACCTCGGCAGTGAACAGTGGATGATCGTGCTGCGCGAGGAATCCGATACCGCGCGGGTGCAGGCCCTGATGGCGCTGCTGAAGCTCACGCAGCGCGAATCCGAAGTGCTGCACTGGGTCATGATGGGCAAGACCAACCGCGACATCGGCGACATCCTCGGCACCAGCCCGCGCACCGTCAACAAGCACCTCGAACACGTGTTCCACAAGCTGGGCGTGGAAACCCGCACAGCCGCCGCCGCCCTGGCGCTGAACCGGATGCGGGCCAGCGCGCCGGCGGCCGCCGAAGCGGTGTGATGTGGCTACCGGCAGTTGCGCAACTGGGGTCTGTCCCCGGTAAGTGTTGAAAAGAGAGCTTGCTGTTAGCTTGACGAGGGGACTGACCCCGGTTTTTGGATGCGCCGATGCAACGCCGGCAAAAACCGGGGTCAGTCCCCTCACAACGCTGACAACTCGTGGAGTCGATAACACTTACCGGGGACAGACCCCAGTAGCTTCAGTGCCATACGCGACATCCAGCATCAAACCGCCAGATGCCGCCGCACGTGCTCCGCCCCCATCTCCGCCGCATCCCCGCTGGCCACCACCTCCCCGCGCGACATGACCACGAACTTGTCGGCCAGTTCGTGCGCGAAGTCGAAGTACTGCTCGCACAGCAGGATGCCCATGTCGCCCCGCTCGCGCAGCAGACGGATCACCCGGCCGATATCCTTGATGATCGATGGCTGGATGCCTTCGGTGGGTTCGTCGAGGATGATCAGGCCCGGCTTCTGCAGCATCGCCCGGGCGATCGCCAGCTGCTGCTGCTGCCCGCCGGATAAATCGCCGCCGCGCCGGTGCTTCATCTCCTTCAGCACCGGGAACAGTTCATACACTTCGCCGCTGATCGTGGCCGCCTCGCGGGACGACAGCGTGGCCATTCCCATCGTCAGGTTCTCTTCCACCGTCAGCCGGGCAAAGATCTCGCGACCTTGCGGCACATAGGCGATGCCCGCCCTGGCGCGCTGGTGCGGCTTCAGCTTCGTGATGTCGCGGCCGTTCCAGCTTACCTTGCCGCGGGCGACCGGCAGCACGCCCATCAGGCATTTCAGCAGCGTGGTCTTGCCCACGCCGTTGCGGCCCAGCAGCGCCATGCACTGGCCCTTTTCCACCGTCAGCGACACGCCGCGCAGCGTGTGCGACGAGCCGTAGTACTGGTTGACATGTTCGACTTGCAGCATATGCGTTCCCGCCTTTCTTTATCGTCCCAGGTACACGTCGATCACCCGTTCATCGGCCTGCACCTCGTCCATGCGGCCCTCGGCCAGCACCGAACCTTCATGCAGCACTGTCACCTTGCCCTGCTGGGCGATCTCGGTCACGAAGCCCATATCGTGTTCGACGACCATGATCGAATGCTTGCCGCGCAATTCGTTCAGCAGTTCGGCGGTGCGTGCCGTTTCGGCATCGCTCATGCCGGCCACCGGTTCATCGAGCAGGATCAGTTGCGGTTCCTGCATCAGCAGCATGCCGATTTCCAGCCACTGCTTCTGGCCGTGCGACAGCAGGCCGGCCAGCCGGTCTTCCTGGCCGTTCAGCCGGATCAGTCGCAGGATCGACGCGATCTTGTCTTCCTGCTCGGAAGTCAGCCGGGCGAACAGCGTGGGGCGCACGCGCTTGTCCATCTTCATCGCCAGTTCCAGGTTCTCGAACACGGTGTGCTGCTCGAATACCGTGGGACGCTGGAACTTGCGGCCGATGCCGGCGTGGGCGATTTCGTATTCCGTCATCGTCGCCAGGTCATAGGTCTGGCCGAAAAAGGCGGTGCCGGAGGTCGGCCGCGTCTTGCCGGTGATGACGTCCATCATCGTCGTCTTGCCGGCACCGTTCGGGCCGATGATGCAGCGCAGTTCGCCCACCGAGATATCGAGATTGAGCTTGTTGATGGCGCGGAAGCCGTCGAACGACACGGTGATGTCGCTCAGGTACAGGATCGCGCCGTGGGTGGTGTCGAGCCCTTCGCGTTTCAATGCACTCATGCCGCCTCCTTCGATTTTTCTTCCGCCGGCGTTTCCGCCGGGGCCTTGCGGCGGATGGATTTCAGGTCCTCGAACAGGCCCAGGATGCCCTTGCGCATGAACAGCGTGACCAGGATGAACAGCAGGCCCAGGGCGAACAGCCACAGGTCGGGGAAGGTGGCGGTGAACCAGCTTTTCAGGCCGTTGACGGTGAACGCGCCGATGATCGGGCCGACCAGCGTGCCGCGTCCGCCGATCGCCACCCACACCACCATTTCGATCGAGTTGGCCGCCGACATTTCGGAAGGATTGATGATGCCCACCTGCGGCACGTACAGCGCGCCGGCGATCCCGCACAGCACGGCGGACAGCGTCCACACGAACAGCTTGAACCACAGCGGGTCGTAGCCGATGAACATCAGCCGCGATTCCGAGTCTCGCACGCCCTGCAGCACGCGGCCGAGGCGCGACGTGACGATCCAGCGGCACAGCAGCAGCGCACCGACCAGGAAAGCCAGCGTGACGATGTACAGCACCGCCCGCGTGCCCGGTGCCGTGATGTCGAAGCCGAGGATGCGCTTGAAGTCCGTGAAGCCGTTGTTGCCGCCGAAGCCAGTATCGTTGCGGAAGAACAGCAGCATCGCCGCATACGTCAGCGCCTGCGTGATGATCGAGAAATACACGCCCTTGATCCGCGAGCGGAACGCGAAGTAGCCGAACACGAACGCCAGCACGCCGGGCACCAGCACCACCAGCAGCATGCAGTACCAGAAGCTGTCCGTCATCGCCCAGTACCACGGGTACTCCTTCCAGTCGAGGAAGACCATGAAGTCCGGCAGGTTGCTCTGGTAGACGCCGTCGCGGCCGATGGCGCGCATCAGGTACATGCCATGCGCATAGCCGCCCAGCGCGAAGAACAGGCCGTGGCCCAGCGACAGGATGCCGGTGTAGCCCCACACCAGGTCCAGCGCCAGCGCTGCCAGCGCGAAGCACATGAACTTGGCCACCAGCCCCAGCACGTAGCTGGAGATGTGCAGCGCATGGCCGGCCGGGAACATGAGGTTCAGCAGCGGCAGCGCGGCGGCCACCACGGTGACCACGGCCAGCGCGGTCCAGGCGCGTTTCGAGAACAATGACTTGCGGGCGCTCATTCGACGCTCCTTCCTTTCAGCGCGAACATGCCCTGCGGCCGGCGCTGGATGAAGATGATGATGAAGACGAGGATCGCGATCTTGCCCAGCACGGCGCCAGCCACGGGTTCCAGGAATTTGTTGACTTCGCCCAGGCCCAGCGCGCCGATCACGGTGCCGGCCAGCTGGCCGACGCCGCCCAGCACCACCACCATGAACGAGTCGACGATATAGGCCTGGCCCAGGTCGGGCCCCACGTTGCCGATCTGGGACAGCGCCACGCCGCCCAGGCCGGCGATGCCGGAGCCGAGGCCGAACGTCATCATGTCGATGCGGCTGGTGGGCACGCCCACGCAATCGGCCATGCGGCGGTTCTGCATCACGGCGCGCACGAACAGGCCGAGGCGCGTCTTGTTGAGGATCAGCCAGACGGCGGCCACCACCAGGGCGGCAAAGATGATGATCGCGATGCGGCTGTACGGCAGCACCAGCGAACCCATGACCGTGACGCCGCCGGCCATCCACGATGGATTGGCCACTTCCACGTTCTGCGCGCCGAACACCGTGCGCACCGCCTGCATCAGGATCAGGCTGATGCCCCAGGTGGCCAGCAGCGTTTCCAGCGGGCGGCCATACAGCCAGCGGATGACGGTGCGCTCCAGCAGCACGCCGACGGCGAACGCCACGAAGAACGCGCACGGCAGCGCGGCGACCAGGTACCAGTCGAGGGCGCCCGGGAAATACTGGCGGAACACCGCCTGCACCAGGTACGTGGTGTAGGCGCCGATCATCAGCAGTTCGCCGTGCGCCATGTTGATGATGCCCATCAGGCCGAAGGTGATGGCCAGGCCCAGCGCCGCCAGCAGCAGCACGCTGCCCAGCGACAGGCCATAGAACAGGTTGCCCACGAATTCGGCGCGCGACGTGCGGCCGTCGATCGCATTGAGCGTGTTGGCCGCGGCCAGGCGGAGGTCGCCGTCCGGCTCCGCATGGCTGCCGTCGGCGTTCTTTTCCAGCATGGCCTGCAGCTGCGGGCGCAGCGACGCGGTGCCGGTATCGGCCAGCGCGAGCACGGCGGCCTTGCGTACGGCAGCATCGGGAGATTGCAGGTCGGCCACCGCTTTCGCCGACTGCAGCGTGGCCTTGATATCCGGGTCCGTCTCGACGGCCAGCGCCTTTGTCACCAGCGGCAACTGCTCCGGCGTGACGCCGCGGTCCAGCAACGCCTGCGCGGCGGCGCGGCGCTGCGCGGCATCCGTCGACAGCAGCGCCATGCCGGACAGCGCGCCATCGACCGCGCCGCGCAGGCGGTTGTTGACGACCACGCCGTCGATCCCGTCGGGTAGCGGGCCGGTGGCGCCGGTGGCCGGGTTCCAGGCGCTGTCGTCGGTGACCACCAGCACGTCGCCTTCCGGGGTGGCGTACAGGCTGTCGTCCTTCAGCGCCTGCAGCACCTTGCGGGCGTCATCGTTGGCCAGCGCGGCGATGCGGACGACGGCCTCGATGCGCGCATCGGAGTCGTCGCCCGCCAGGGGTTTCAGGATATTCGGGTCGATCGCTGCGTGGGCGGACAGGCTTGCAAAGCCCAGCACCAGCAGCGCAGCGAGAGTTCGGAGGAAATGCGCCATATCGTGGTCCTTTGTGGATGCGGAGGCAGCCATCGGCAGCCTCCGCATCCGTGGTTTTGCTGCTTTCCTTACAGCTTCTGCTTGCCCTCGTTACCCTGGATGAACGGGCTCCATGGCTGCGCGCGCACCGGCTCCTTGGTCTTCCACACCACCGAGAACTGGCCGTCGCTCTTGATCTCGCCGATCATCACCGGCTTGTGCAGGTGGTGGTTCGTCATGTCCATCGTCAGCGTGTAGCCCGAAGGCGCCTTGAAGGTCTGGCCGCCCATCGCCGCGATCACCTTGTCGGTATCGGTGGATTTCGCCTTTTCCACCGCCTGGGCCCACATGTGGATGCCGACATAGGTCGCTTCCATCGGATCGTTGGTCACCGCGGTGGCGGCATTCGGCAATTTCTTCGCCGCCGCGTAAGCCTTCCACTTCTTCACGAACGAGGCGTTGGTCGGGTTTTTCACGGATTCAAAGTAATTCCATGCGGCCAGGTGGCCCAGCAGCGGCTTGGTGTCCACGCCGCGCAGCTCTTCCTCGCCGACCGAGAAGGCCACCACCGGCACGTCGGTCGCCTTCAGGCCGGCATTGCCCAGCTCCTTGTAGAACGGCACGTTGGAATCGCCGTTGATCGTCGACACCACGGCCGTCTTGCCGCCGGCGGAGAACTTCTTGATGTTGGCGACGATGGTCTGGTAGTCGGCGTGGCCGAACGGCGTATAGACTTCCTGGATGTCGCTGTCCTTGACGCCCTTCGATTTCAGGAAGGCGCGCAGGATCTTGTTGGTGGTGCGCGGATAGACGTAGTCGGTACCCAGCAGCACGAAGCGCTTGGCGCCGCCGCCATCCTTGCTCATCAGGTATTCCACGGCGGGAATCGCCTGCTGGTTCGGTGCCGCGCCCGTGTAGAACACGTTCTTTTCCAGTTCCTCGCCCTCGTACTGCACCGGGTAGAACAGCAGGCTGTTGGTTTCCTTGAACACCGGCAGCACGGACTTGCGCGACACCGACGTCCAGCAGCCGAACACCGCGGCCACCTTGTCCTTGGAAACGAGCTGGCGCGCCTTCTCGGCGAACAGCGGCCAGTTCGACGCCGGGTCGACGACGACGGCTTCGAGCTTCTTGCCCATCACGCCGCCCTTGGCGTTGATCTCCTCGATCGTCATCAGGGCGACGTCCTTCAGCGACGTTTCCGAGATCGCCATCGTGCCGGACAGCGAGTGCAGGATGCCGACCTTGATCGTATCGGCGGCGTAGGCAGGCAGGCCGGCGGCGCACAGGGCGGCAGCAGCGGCAATGGAAGTGACGAAATGGCGGCGGGTTTGCATGGTGATCCTCTTCTCGATGAGTTGATATCAGTACTGGAGCTGGAGCGCGACAACGAAGCGCGACTGGTCGGAAGCACGGGTCATCTTCGTGCGCGAGTAGACCGCACCAAGCTGGGCGTTGTAGCCGTCGATGATCCAGTTCACGCCCACGTCTTCCTGGCGCGTGTCGATGCCGGTATCGGCCTCGAATTTCTGGTAGCGCACGTAGGGCTGCAGGCTGCCGAGGGCGATCGGGAAGATGTAGCCGCCGCCGGCCGACCAGGCCTTGCCCTGCTCGGCAAGCACGGCGTTGCCGGTGTCGTAGTCGTAGTAGGCCGCTTCGACGGATACGGCGCCCGCGGTGCCGAGGCGCTTCTCCATCAGGAAGTCGACGTTCCAGGATTCGTAGTCGCCGATGGCGGCCGTGGTCAGCACGCCATCCTTCTGCTGGCGCCCGGCCAGGCCGATGGCCAGGATGTCCTTGCTGCCCAGGTAGCTGCCGGTGCCGTAGTAGCCCGGTTCGGCATCCCAGAAGTCGTATTGCAGGCGGCCGGCGAACATCGGCTTGTCCGATGCATCGATGCCGGCGGCCCTGGCCTGGTCGTCGGTCAGCGAACCGATGCCGAAGGTGTGGCCCTCGAAGGCGCCGAACGAGTAGCCCAGCTTGCCGCCGGCCAGGTTACCCCAGACCACCACGCCGTCGTCACGGCCACGGAAGATGCCGCCGTTGTAGCCGTAGCGCGACGCCACGCCGGCCCAGTAGCCGCCGCCCAGCGAGTAGTACGGGCCCGCCATGTTGGCGCGGTCGCTCGGCGACAGCAGCCGGCCGGCCCACACGTTCAGTTCCGGCGAAATCGCGAACTGCGCGGCCGCGTCGAGCACGCGGATGCGGTCGCCGTCCCACTCGGTGTTGAACATGCCCTTGATGTTCTTGTTCAGCGAGGCGCCGAGGAAGATGCGCGCGCTGTCCAGGTTGAAGTCGTTGCTGTGCGAACCGTCCGGCGCGCCGTTCTCAATACTGGAGTAGCTGCCGCGCATGCCGAAACCGACGCTGACCGACTTGTCCTCCCCGAATGGAATCGTGGCCCCGGCCTGGGCGTCCAGCGCCGCCAGCGACGTGGCAGCCAGCAGTACTCCCGTGCAGATCGACTTCATTGGCATCCCTTTCGTTGTGTGATGTTGTAGACACATCATCACCAACCGGGACGCGGATGGACATACGTAAGGTGACGTAGTGGCGCGCAGCCGACACGCGCCAGTATCCTGATCGAAGCGTCAGGATCGAAAGCATCAGGACCGAAAGCATCGGGATCGGCCCGTCAGGATCGGCGTTCAGGGCCGGGGCGGCAGGCTCGGCAGCGGCAAACCCTCGGCCACCACCAGCCGCTCCATCGCCGTCTCGAGCACGCTGCGTGCCAGGCCGGCGGCATGGCCCAGCTCGCGGTGCAGCTGCGCATCGGCTTCGTTGCGGGAGGCGCATTGCGCGCTGTAGCGCTCGAAGCTGCCCACCATCAGCAGCAGGTCGGACAGGTGGCGCGGACATTCGCAGGCGACCCGGTTGCCGGCCGCGGTGATCGTGGCCAGCGCGGCTTCATCGAAGCGGATCGGCGGCACCCCATCTGCGGCACGGTCGAGCGTGGGCAAATGCCGCCCTGCCAGCGCCGCGTGGCACAGCTGGGCCAGCTCGCCCATTTCGGACGGCATGCGCACCACCATGCAGTCCTGCGCGCGCAGCGCCCGTATCGTGGCGCTGGCGCAGAAGCGGTACAGCACCACCACCGCCGCGGCGCCGGCCGCCGCGCGCGCCGCCGCCACCAGCGGCACCATCGTTTCATCCGGCTCCGGCAACTCCACCAGCAGCACGTCCACCGACGCGCCCTGCAGCGCGGCCAGGTCGCCGTCCAGGCGCGCAGCGACACGCTGCACCTCCAGGCCGTTGCCGGTGGCGGCAACCCGCCGCGCCAGCGTTTCTCCCACCAGAGCCACGCGCAGCAATGCCAGCAGCGCCACGGGAGCACTGCCGCGCACGCCCGCCAGCTCTTCCAGCCGCTCCAGCGGCAATGCTGCCAGCGTGCCGATCGGGTGGCCGTTGTCCACCAGCTGTTTCAGCAGTCCGAGGCGACGTACCTGCCCGGCCGTGTACAGGCGCTGGCCGCGTTCGGAACGCTGGGTTTCCGATACGCCGTAGCGCCGTTCCCAGACGCGCAGCGTTTCCACGCTCAAGCCCGCCAGCCGGGCGGCGACACCGCTGCGATAAAGAGGTTGCTCTGAAGTATTTTCCATATATGAACCGACGTTGAACCATGAATATCCGATGATATCGCGTCAATGCATGGACATTCAATCGTGCGGCTCTTAAATTTATCCCATGAATTGGCAATACAACGGTTCAACCACTGTTCGATAACTCGAGAGGAAACAAAATGAAGAAAATCATGTTTGCAGCAATCTTCGGCATGGCCTTCGGCGCGGCGCACGCGGCCGATATCGTCGACACCGCCAAGTCGGCCGGCACGTTCAATACGCTGGTCACGGCGGTGCAGGCTGCCGGGCTGACGGAAACCCTGAAAGGCCCCGGCCCGTTCACCGTTTTCGCGCCGACCGATGCGGCTTTTGCCAAGGTGCCGAAGGCCAAGCTGGATGCGCTGCTGAAGGACAAGGCCGCGCTGACGAAAGTGCTGACCTACCACGTGGTGCCGGGCAAGGTGATGGCCGCCGACGTGAAGCCGGGCGCCGTGAAGACGGTCGAAGGCGCGAATCTCACCGTGACGGCAAAGGGCGGCAAGGTCATGGTCGACAAGGCCAATGTCGTGAAGACCGATATCGCGGCGGACAACGGCGTGATCCATGTGATCGACTCGGTCGTGATGCCGATGTAAGCGCGCGATCGATCCGGTCCTTGTTCCCCTGGCGGCATGCGCCCATGGCATGCCGCTGGCTTGCGCCCGCGATACGCGGGCTTTTTTTGCGCCGCACGCGACGGTTGCCATGGACAGGCTTTCTTTTCACAAGCCATAAATACTGTTGTCACAATTACTTTCTATGCTCCGGGGTTGATGTTTTTTCCATACCCACCCGGAGTGAAACTTGATCAAGAAGAAAACCACACTGGCGGTCAGCTGTGCGATCGGCGCGCTGGCCGCGCTGGCCATGCCGGCCTTTGCCCAGGTCGCAACAGAGGAAGCCGGGCAGGCGAACCAGCCTGCCGAAGCCACCGATTCCCAGGTGGTGGTCGTCACCGGTTCGGCCCGCCCCCAGCGGCGTTTCGACGTGTCGTATGCGGTGAATTCGCTGTCGCAGAGCGAGGTGCAGAAGCTCGCGCCGCTGAACATGGCCGACCTGCTGGGCAAGATGCCCGGCATCCAGGTGGAAGCAACGGGCGGCGAAGTGCAGAACGTGACGCGCGTGCGCGGCATCCCGACCGACGACGGCTATGCGCTGTTCCAGCAGGACGGCCTGCCGCTGATGACGGAGATTAACGGCTTCTTCTTCCGTGGCGACAGCATGAACCGCTACGACCTGATGACGAAGACCATCGAGGTGGTGCGCGGCGGCCCGGCGCCGATCTACGCGAGCCAGGCGGCCGCCATCGTCAACAGCACCACGGTCACCGGCACGGAAACCACCCGCGGCAAGGCCCAGGTCACCGTCGGCACCACGGGCCTGAAGCGCCTCGATGCCTACCAGGCCGGCAAGATCGACGACCGCACTTTCTATGCGATCGGCGGCTTCCTCCGCGAGGACGACGGCCACCGCGACAACGGCTTTCCCAACGATCGCGGCGGGCAGCTGCGCGCCAACATCAAGCGGGTGACCGATACCGGCACGTGGAAACTGAGCGCCAACTTCCTCAACGACCACAACGTGTTCTACCTGCCGATCCCGGTGGCCGATCCGCGCAATCCCGGTGTGTCCCTCGATCCGTACATCGATTACTTCAAGGGCACGATGAATTCGCCGTCGCTGCGCAGCGTGCGCCAGCAGTACCTCGATGGCACGAACACACTGCAAACCAGCCAGCGCGACCTGGCCAATGGCCGCCATCTCCGCTTCGGCAACATCGGCCTGCAGTACGACGGGGAACTGGGTCCGTGGCAAGTCTCCGCCAAGGCCGGCTTCACGAAGGGCAAGCTGGATTTCGATGCGTTCTATTCGACGTCGAACCCGGCCGATGCCGGCACCTTCGCCAACGGCTTCCTCGCTGCCGCCAGGACCGCGTTCGGCGCGGTGGACCGGCTGGGCTACGCGTTTTCGGGCACCGGCCAGGCCTACGATCCCGCCACCGCGTCGGGCCTCGTGATGCAGGGACAATACCGCGCCCTGAAGTCCGACTTCCACTCGAACCAGGTGGACCTGAATTTCACGCGCAATTTCCAAACCGGGTTGGGAAGCCACGACCTGAAGGTGGGCTTCTATGGCAGCACGTATGGCGCCACCAGCCAGTCGGTCTACAACGACATGCTGATCGAAGTACAGGGCCAGCCGCGCACGCTCGACCTGCTGGCCTACTCTGCCTCCGGCGCGGTGCTCGGTTCGGTCACCGACAACGGCGTGCTGCGCTACACGACGACGCTGAACGGCGGCGAAGTGGATGCCAGGATGGCCGCGCTGTACCTGAACGACACCTGGGATATCACCGACCGCCTGCGCCTCGATGCGGGCGTGCGCACCGAACGCTACAAATACGACGGCTACGCGCTGCTGACAAAGGCGGCCAACCTGGGCAACGCGGCCACGCTGGCCGACAATACCACCCGGGCCTTCACCGGCGAGCGCCAGGAGCACGTCTACAAGCCGCACACCACCAACTGGACGGTCGGCGCCAACTACGACTTTTCGGCCCGCTTCGGCGGCTACCTGCGCGCCTCGCACCTCGAAGTGCCGCCGACGATGCAGGTGGCCGCATCCGTCGATCCGCTCGTGCTGACGACGAAGGCCAACCAGTACGAAGCCGGCTTCAAGACCACCTTCGGCCGCTCGTACCTGTACATCACCGGCTTCTACACGCAGTTCGATCCGCTGAACGCCTCGTTCGTCGCCTTCAACCCGGCCACCGGGCGCAACGACCAGACCGTGCCGTTCTTCGGCAAGGCCGTCATCCGTGGCGCCGAAGCCGACGGCGCGTGGCATGTCACGGACCGTTTCGTCATCAACGCGTCGCTGACCATCCAGGAACCGGAATACCGCAACTTCGTCAGCGCCACCGGGGCCGATCCTTCGCAGGTGGTCGGCAACCGTATCGTCCGCGAACCGAAGGTGTTCGGCAATGTACGCCCGGGCTACAGCTTCAGGGTGGGCGACAGCACGGTCGACCTGAACGGCAGCTATGCCTACACGGGCAAGCGCTATGTCGACCTGTTCAATGCCACCGCGCTGCCTTCGTATCGCTCGGTCGGCGCCGGTATCACCGTCACGCGCGGCGACTGGCAGTTCCAGCTCACCGGCGACAACCTGACGAACGCGAAAGGCCTCACCGAAGGCAATCCGCGTACCGACACGCTGGCGGGCCAGGGCAGCAACGTGGCGATCTATGGCCGTCCGGTGTTCGGGCGCAGTGCACGATTCATGGTGAGCAAGGCATGGTAAAGCAAATGAAGAACCTGAAACGTTTCATCCTCGCGGCGGCGCTGGCTGCCGCCCTGCCCTCCCACGCCGCTCCGGTCAAGGACCAGTACTGGGCCCTGATGGCCAACCAGCTGTTCCCGGCGGTCGCCAGCATCAAGGCGGGCCCGCCCGCGGGCCTTGCCACGGTGCTGGACAGCCGCAGGAAGCGCATCGAGGCATGCCAGGGCGCGTCCAAGTGCCTGTTCCTGGCGTCCACCTGGACGGACGAGGAGATGGATGCGGTGGCGCGCGCCGTGCCAGCCCTTCCCACGGTGACACCGAACGGGCCGCCGATTGCCGATGACGGCGTCAGGGCGCAGGTCGTGCGCGAGCTGCGCGGCCTGAACGCGATCCTGCAGATCTACGGTTTCGGTACCGAGTCGCGTTACCCGAAGATCGACGGATCGGTGGAAAAGCCGGGCAGCGACGAGTTCAAGGCACTGGTGGCCGATGCCATCTGGCTCGCCGGCGCGGGCAGGAACGATCCGGCCCTGAGCCTGGATGCCAGCATTCCGCTGGCGATCGCCCTCATCGATGTGAACGAACGGCGCGACGCGGTGGCGTTCGAGCCGCTCGACAAGGCGCACAACGCGGCGGCATTCGCGCGGGCGCGCGGCATCGACTGGAAGCGCTACCGGTACACGGCGATCATCATACCGGGCGTGGGGCCGGAGAACCCGGCGATCTCGCTGAGCGCGCGCGGCAAGCTGCACCTGCGACTGGCCGCCAGCCGGTTCGCCGAGGGCGAGGCGGCATTCATCATCACCAGCGGCGCGGCCGTGCATCCGAAGGATTCGCGCTTCAACGAGGCCGTGGAAATGCGCAAGGTGCTGGTCGAGCGCTATGGCATTCCGGCGGACCGCATCGTCATCGAGCCGTATGCCCGGCACACCACGACGAACCTGCGTAACGCCACGCGGCGCCTGGTGGCCATGGGTGCGCCGCTCGACCGCCCGACGCTGATCGTCGCCAATTCCAGCCAGAGCGCCTATATCGAAAGCCCCGAGTTCGCCGCGCGCAACCCGGCGGAGCTGGGCTACCAGCCTGGCACGGTCGGCACCCGCCTGTCGCCCTACGAACTGGAATTCCTGCCCTCGCCGCGGTCGCTGCGGGTCGATCCGTGGGATCCGCTCGATCCCTGACACGGATTCAGGGAACTAGGCCGCGCTCCGGTCGGCGTCCGCCGGTGCGATCCGGAAGCAGTTCCGCCCCGCCCGCTTGGCGTCATACATCGCCTGGTCGGCGGCGCGGATCAGGGTGCGCGCGGTCCGGCCCGCCTCGAACGCGGCGATGCCGATGCTGGTGGTCACCTGCAGCGTGGCGGTGCCGAGCTGGAATGGCGGCACCATCGCGCCGATGATCTTCTGCGCGATCACCGCGGCGGCCGCGGCACCCTGCAGGCCTTCGGCGATCAGCACGAATTCGTCGCCGCCCAGGCGCGCCACGAAATCGGCTTCGCGGACCACCGCCTGCACGCGGCTGGCGAACATGCGGATCACGTCGTCGCCCACGTCGTGGCCGTGCGTGTCGTTGATGCCCTTGAAGCGGTCGATGTCGAAGTACATCAACGCCAGGGCACCGTGCCGCTGGGCACGCGCGACCGCCTGCTCCAGCTGGCTGTTGAAATAGCTCCGGTTGGGCAGGCCCGTCAGCGAATCGTGGTGGGCGCGGCGGAACAGTTCCTGTTCCATGTACTTGCGCGCCGTGATGTCCTCGGTCACGGCCAGCACGCCGGTCACGTTGCCGGCATCGTCCTTCAGCGGAATCTTGCTGGTCTCGACCCAGCGCTCGGCACCGGCGATGTCGCGGTCCAGCGCCTGCATCCGCATTCGCGCCACGCCCGATTGCATGACTTCCAGGTCCACCTGCCGGTAGTGCGGTGCCTGGTCCTTCCAGTGCAGGTCGGCATCGGTCCGGCCGATCAGTTCCGCATCGGTGGCCAGTCCCGCATCGGCCAGCAGTGCGCGGTTACCGCCCTCGTACACGCTGTCGGCGTTCTTCCAGAACACGCTTTGCGGGATGTTGTCGAGGATAAGCTGCAGCATCTGCCGCGACGCATGCAGCGCCCGCTCGGCCTCCTTGCGCTCGGTGATGTTCTCGGCAAAGCCCAGTACGTGCGCGACCCCGTCACCGGTGCTCATCGGGATCAGCACGATCGACATGTCCACCATGCGGCCGTCGGCAACGCCGATGCGGGTCGTGTATGCCACCGCCTGTCCGGCCAGCGCTTCGTCCAGGTGCCGCTCGGCCTCGCCGCGGGCCCCGGCGTCCACGTACCGGTCCACCCGCGTGCCGAGCAGCGCCTGCCGCTCGACGCCCAGTTCCTTCAGCATCTGGCCGTTCGCATGCAGGAAGCGCCGCTGCGTGTCGATCGCATACACGGCGAACGGATGGTGTTCGAAAAAGCCGGCGAAGCGATCGCTGAATTCCTGCATGGCGCGCCGGCGCGCGCGGTAGCGGGGCCATGTCGCCGAAGCCCACGCGGCAACCAGCGACAGCAGCGCGCCGGCCATCGCGATCAGCGCTGCCGCGCGGGCCGGTTCGGCTTCGCCGGCGCCCCGCCTGGCATGGAAATGGATCAGCCACGCGCGGTTGGCGAACCGCACGGTGCCGCGGTAGGCGGGGCCCGCGTCGGGCCGCTCCAGCGCATGGGGAACGGGCGCCGCACTGTATACCAGGTTATCCGGCGCTACCGAGCCGTCATAGACCTCCATGTCGAACTGGCGCGCCATGCGGCCATTGTCCAGGCCGAGGAACATCGCGTCCGTGTAGAGCGTGGAAAAGATGAAGCCCTTTACGCCTGCCGGGCCCGCGCCAGGCAGCATCACCGGCGCGTAGACCTGGACGATCTGGCGCCGCTGCGTGTCGAGGATGGCCGGCATGCGCCGCGTCGTCACCGGTTCGCCGCGCCGCGCCGCTTCCTCCATCGCCGACCAGCGTTCGGGAATCGCCGCGAAGTCGACGCCCTGCAGGGCCTCCATGCGCACCGGATCGAAGGCGTGCTCGCCATACACCATCGGGTAATACTCGTGCGCGGGCAACGGGTCGACGAGATGGAAACCGGGCACCTCGCGCCGCGTGGCACGCTCGAACCGGGCGACATCCGCGGCCGGCACGCGCGCCACGTAGCCGAAGGCGCGGATGCCGTCGAACCGCTCGAAGACGCGGCTGGCCGTGATGAATGCGGAAAACTCTCCGGCCTTGATGGCTTCGGAAGCGCTGAACAGCGCCGCCAGGTCGCGGCTGGCTCCCTCGTAGAGGGACAGGCGATGGCGCAACAGGAACAGGTAATCCTCGGCGGCATCCTGCTGCGCGGCGGCTTGCTGCGCCAGCGCGTGCTCGAAACGAGACATGCCGGCGCCGGCCGAAAGGAGCACGCCGGCAACGAAAACGCCCACCGGAAGCGCACGTGCACCCAGTGACAGTTTGATACGTTGGAAGAGCGCGCCCATGTTGTCCTCGCGGCCGAAAGGCCTGACCCGACATGGTAGCAGCCCGACTATTTCCAAGCGTCAATAAATATTTTCAAGGCAATGCAATTCAGCGGAAATGCAACAGTGTGTTTTCCTTATGACACAATTGCACGGCCGCGCTGCAACAGCTGATATCTCACCAATCGAAATCGTCGGGAATCTTGTAGTCGGCGTAAGGATCGTCTTCCGCAGCCACGGCGGCGGAAGGCTTGCTGACCCGCACCACCAGCGATGCATCGCGTTCGGCGATCTTGTCGGCCACCACGCGCGGCACCAGTTCGAATGTCTCGCCCTGGCCGACGATCACCAGCCGCCCGGCCACCAGGTGGTCGCGCACCGCGGCCGACACGTGGATCCGCTCGACCTTGGTGCCATACGTGAAGTTGTAGGCGATGTCGCCGTTACCCCTCGGCTGGCGGTTCTGCTTCACCAGCTGCGCGATTTGCGCGGCAATCGCCTTCTGCTGCGCCGCCGCGTCGCGCTGCGCGTTCAGTTCGCGCGCCCGCTCGGCATTGCGGCGCTGCGCCTCGAGGGCCGCTTCCTTCGTTTCATTGACCACCACCGTGCCGCTGCGCAGTGCTTCCTTCTTCTGCTTGCTCTTGTCCTGGTGGACCTTGGCGGCCTTTTTCTTGTCGACCAGGCCGGCCTTCATCAATTGTTCCTGCAGCGAGACCATCATTTGCTCCGTCATTCGTTGAAGCTCGCAGCATAGCAAAAGCCGCGCGGCCAGTCTCGGGAAGACGTACCATTGCAGGCTACTCAACCGCAACCTGCCCGCCATGCACGACCTTCTGCTCACCCCCATCGTCTTCCTCGTGACCGCCGTGCTGCTGGTGCCGCTGGCCCAGCGCCTCGGCCTCGGCTCGGTGCTCGGCTACCTGATCGGCGGCGCCATCATCGGCCCGTGGGGCCTGGGCCTGATCGGCGAAGTGGAACTGATCGGCCACGTGGCGGAAATCGGCGTGGTGCTGATGCTGTTCCTGATCGGACTGGAACTGCAGCCCGCCAAGCTGGTGGCGATGCGCAAGCTGGTGCTGGGCGGCGGCGCGCTGCAGATGACGGCCTGCGGCCTTGCGCTGGGCGCCGCGGCCTGGCTGCTCGGCGTGCCGTGGCTCGGCGCGCTGGTGGCGGGCATCGCGCTGGCGCTGTCGTCGACGGCGATCGCGGTGCAGAACATGAACGAGCGTAACCTGGACAATACGCCGGCCGGCCAGGCGGCCTTCGCGATCCTGCTGTTCCAGGACATGGCCGCGATCCCGCTGCTGGTGCTGGTGCCTCTGCTGGGCGGCGGCGGCGCGGCCGACTTCAACCCGCTGTTTGCCGCCGGCGCCGTGGCCTGCGTGCTGCTGGTCGGCCGCTATGCGATGCGCCCCGCGCTGCGGCTGATCGCCCGCACCGGCCTGCGCGAAATCTTCACGGCGTTCGCGCTGCTGCTGGTGCTCGGCATCGCCCAGCTGATGGAACTGGCCGAGCTGTCGATGGGCCTGGGCGCCTTCCTGGCCGGCGTGCTGCTGGCCGGCTCGGAATACCGCAAGGCGCTGGAAACCGACCTGGAACCGTTCAAGGGCCTGCTGCTTGGACTGTTCTTCACCTCGGTCGGCATGTCGGTCAACTTCGGACTGCTGGCCGCGGCGCCGCTGTGGATCGCCGCGCTGACTGTCGGCTACGTGCTGCTGAAGATGGTGCTGCTCGGCGTGGCCGCGCGCGCGCTGCCGGTGCCGGCGGTGCAGCGCTGGCCGTTCGCCGGGCTGCTGGCGCAGGGCAGCGAATTCGCATTCGTGGTGCTGGCCGTGGCCCAGGACGCCAACGTGCTGACGGCCCAGTGGCGTGAAACGCTGGTGCTGGTGGTGGCGGTATCGATGGCGCTGACGCCGCTGGCCATGGCGGGCGCCGAGCGGCTGAGCCGGCGCCTGTACGCCACGGCGCCGAAACCGGCCGATACCATCGAACCCGATGGCGCGCGCGTCATCATCGCCGGCTTCGGCCGCGTGGGCCAGATCGCCGGCCGCATGCTGGCCGCATCCGGCATCCGCATGACGGTGCTGGACAACGATCCGGACCTGATCGACGTGCTGCGCCGCTACGGCCTGCGGGTGTTCTACGGCGACGCCACGCGGCTCGACCTGCTGCGCGCCGCCGAGGCGGACAAGGCGGTCCTGCTGATCAACGCGATCGACGACATGGAGTCCAGCCTGCGGCTGGCGGACCTGGTACGCGAGCATTTCCCGCACCTGAAGATGATCGGCCGGGCACGCAACGTGACGCACCTGTTCGAGCTGCGCGAACGGGGCGTGGACATCGTCGAGCGCGAAACCTTCGAAGCGGCGCTGCGCATCGGCGAGCACGCCATGCGCCAGCTGGGCATCGACGAAGCCAGCGCGCGCCTGGCGCGCACCACCTTCCGCGAGCATAACCTGGCCACGCTGGACGCGATGTTCCCGCACTTCCGCGACGAATCGCAGATGATCTCGATCCAGGAGGAAGCCCGGCAGGAACTGGCGCAATCGTTCGAGCACGACCGGATCGGCCTGCAGAATGCCAGGAAGCGCGAAGGTGCCGAAATGCCCTGAAGGCTTTACCGCGGCGGCGGTTCGGACGATACTTGCTGCTTCATTCTTTTACACAAGGAGATCCCTGGTGAAAAAAACCCTGCTGGCCACGCTGCTGCTGGCCGCGTTCGCGGCGCATGCGGCCACCCCGACATTCGACCCGCAACGCCTGTCCCAGCACGTCAAGGTGCTGTCTTCCGACGCCTTCGAAGGCCGCGAGCCGCATACCGCGGGCGAGACGAAAACGGTCGATTACCTGGTCGAACAGTTCAAGGCCGCCGGTGCGCAGCCTGGCGGCGACATCACCGGCGGCAAACGCGGCTGGACCCAGGAAGTGCCGCTGGGCCGCTTCCAGATCCAGGGCCCGGTCACGCTGACGGTCCATGCCGGCAAGGATGCGCTGACATGGACGCAGGGCGAGCAGATGGCCGTGCGCGCATCGATGAACGGCAAGCCCCTGGTGGACTTCAAGAACGCGCCGCTGGTATTCGCCGGCTACGGCGTCACCGCGCCGGAACGCAACTGGGACGATTTCAAGGGCCAGGACCTGAAAGGCAAGCTGGCGATCGTGCTGATCAACGATCCCGACTTTGAAACCGGTGCCGGCGATTTCGGCGGCAAGGCCATGACCTACTACGGCCGCTGGACCTACAAGTACGAGGAAATGGCGCGCCGCGGGGCGCTGGGCACGATCATCGTGCATGAAACCGCGCCGGCCTCGTACGGCTGGGCCACCGTGAAGAATTCGAACACCAACGTCATGTACGACATCGTGCGCAAGGACCCGGCAAAATCGCATGCGCCGATGGAAGCGTGGATCCAGCGCGATGCCGCCGCCGACCTGTTCAAGCGCGCCGGCCTGGATTTCGAGGCGGCGAAGAAGCAGGCGCAAAGCCGCGACTTCAAGCCGGTGCCGCTGGCCGGCGTGACGCTGTCGGCCCGCTACGCGGTCGATGCGCAGGTGATCAAGTCGCGCAACGTGGTGGCGCTGATCCCCGGCAGCGAGCGCGCCGACGAAACCATCATCTACAGCGGCCACTGGGATCACCTGGGCGTGGGCGCACCGGATGCGAAGGGCGACAAGATCTACAACGGCGCGGTCGACAACGGCACCGGCATGGCCGCGCTGATCGAACTGGCGCGCGCGTATGCGCAGGGGCCGGCCCCGAAGCGCAGCGTGGTGTTCCTGGCCGTGACGGCGGAAGAAAAAGGCCTGCTGGGTTCCGAGTACTACGCCGCCAACCCGGTGTACCCGCTGGAGAAGACCGTGGGCGTGATCAACCTGGACGCCTTGAGCCCGCATGGCCCGTCGCGCAACTTCACCATTTCCGGCAGCGCGAAGCTGGACCTTCTCGACCTGCTGGTGGCCAAGGCGCGCCAGCGCAACCAGGCCTATGCCGCCGATCCGAAGCCGGAAGCGGGCTACTTCTTCCGCTCCGACCACTTCTCGTTCGCCAAGCGCGGCGTACCGGCCCTGTCGTTCGGCTCGGGCGAGGACTGGGTTGCCGGCGGCACCGCGGCCGGCAAGGCGGAAGAGGAAAGCTACACGAAGGACCGCTACCACCAGCCGGCCGACGAGTGGAATGCCAAGTGGCCGTTCACCGGCATGGCCAGCGACCTGGAACTGCTGTACGGCCTGGGCCGCGACCTGGCCGATTCGCGCAACTGGCCGAACTGGGGCAAGGATTCCGAGTTCCGCGTGCTGCGCGAAGCCAGCGCGAAAAGCCGTTAACTAAGGCAATGGCTGCGGCCTGGCGCCCACGGGCGCCGGCCGCGGCTTGTCCACCCGGTGCGCCGCGGCGCAGGCCACCACGCCCCCGACCAGCAGCACGATCGCCGCGCTTTCGTGCATGGCTGGCCAGCGGCTCTCCCACAGGAAGCCGTACAGCAGGCCGAACAGCGTCTCGAACACGACCATCTGCCCGGTCAGCGCCAGCGGCAAGGCCCGGCTGGCGACATTCCACAAGGTATTCGCGAACACGGAGCACAGCAGGGCGACGGTGGAGACGACGCCGATGAAACGCCACCATGCTGTTGCCTCGTGCGGCCCATCCGTCCACACGAAAGCCGGCACCGCCAGCAGCAGTGCCTCGAGTCCCGTCACCACGCCCACCAGCAGGCTCCACTGCCCGCCCGACACCGTGCTGGTCCGTGCCAGCACGCGGCTGTTCCATACTGTGTACAGCGTCCATGATGCCAGCGCGCCGAGCGCGCACGACAGGCCGAACGGCGAGCCGGATGCGGACAGCGCATCGCTGCCGATGCAGGCCAGCCCGGCCGCGCTCAGCAACAGCGACGGCAGCAGCCGCCGCAGCGGCACGGCATGCCGGTCCCGGCTGCCGGCCAGCGTGATGGCGATCGGCGCCAGGCCGATCACCAGCGAGGCCATGGCCACGCCGCCCGATTGCACGGCGGCGGCCAGCAGCACGTAATAGACGATATTCCCGGCCAGGCCCAGGCCGGCCAGGGCGCGCCAGTCGGCCGCCGTGAGCCGCGCGGTGACCGCGCGCCATGACGGCGCGAGCAGCAGCGCGGCGATGATGCCGTACGCGAGGTAGCGGCCGGCGGACAGCTGGAGCGGCGTGAAGCCGGGCGCCAGCCCCGGCGCCACGAAGATCAGCCCCCAGACGGCGCCGGCCGCGATGCCCGCGGCAATGCCGCGGCGATGATGTTCGACCATCCGAATCTCCTTGAAAAAGGCGATTCTCGACGGTTCCCAGGCTATTTTCTTGGCGATTCCTGCCGCATTCTTGCGCCATTCTCCTGCCTGGCGCGGCGGCGGTAGGCGGCCGGCGTGGTGTCCAGCGCGGCGCGCAGCGCCCGCGTCAGCGCGCTCTGGTCGGTGAAGCCGGCGGCCAGCGCCACGTTGGCGATCGTGCCGTTGCCTGCGGCCAGCCATTCGCAGGCACGGTCGAGCCGCCGCGCCATCAGCCACGCATGGGGGCTGGCGTCGAGCTCTTCCCGGAACAGCGCATGCAGCCGGCTGACGCTGACGCCGGCGCAGCACGCCATCGACGCGGTCGTCCATGGCTGGCCCGGCTCCGCTTCGATCCGCGCGCACAGCGCCGCCAGGCGCGACGCGGGCTGCGGCGGCGCCTCGGCCAGCGCATCGAGCAGCAGCGGCACCCAGCCATGAACCAACGCAGGGCGCAACGCAGGGCGCAACGCAGGGCGCAGCGCCTGCGTGCCGTGCATCAGCGCCATGTATTCGACGAGCTTGCGCGCAGCCGCTGCCAGCGGCGTGAACGGCCGTTCCAGCAGGCGCTGCCAGTCTCCCTGCGCAAGGAAACCGCTGTCCGTGCCGATGTCGACGACGACCGACCGGTTGCCGTCGGTGCCGCACTGCGCGTGCCACGCGCCGGGCGCCACCAGGGCGCCATGCAGCGGATCGAGCCGCCCTTCGCGGCCCTCGATATCGAGCAGCACCGTGCCGGCGACGGGCAGCACCAGCTGCGCGAACGCATGGCGGTCGCCCTCGCGCTGCGCACCGTAGCTGCGCAGGTGGATGTCGGCGGCGGGAAGGTCGGGCATGGCGAAAAAGTCCAGGGCAAGCGGAAAGTCTACCAGTCATCGGCCCACCACGCCCAGCGCGGCAAAGTGCAGTACCCACTCGCGCTGGCCGTCGGCACCGACCAGCGCGGCCGCGTCGTCGTCGTAGAACGCGCCCACCGGGCAGGCGCCCAGGCCGCGGGCGGTCGCGCCCAGCAGCCAGCGTTCGCCGGCGAGGCCGGCTTCGAGGAAGGCATGGCGGTAGCCGCGCGCGCCGTCGGCCAGTATGGCGCGGCGGTCGGCGGAGAGGACCAGCACGACGGCGGCATCGCCGATCACGTCCTGCGCCAGCGCGGCCGAGCGGGCGGCCGCGGCGAATGGGCCGCTGCGCACGCGCTCGAGCGCATGGCCCGGGCCGTAGCGGTAGACGCCCGGTGCCAGCCCGTGCACCCGGTTGACGACGAGGTGGATGCGCACGGCGGCGGACAGTTGCGCCGGCTGCCGCATGTCGCCCAGCAGCGACGCCAGCACCGGCAACGGCACGGCATCGGCGGTGAACCGGCGCTGGCTGCGCCGCGCGGCGATCACCTGCGCCACCGGCATCGCGGAGGGCTGCGGTGCCGGTAGCGCAAGGCCGGCAACGCCGCGAACCGCGGGCAGGCGCAGCGAGGTGGCCTGCTGTATCCGGCTGG
Organism: Pseudoduganella sp. jia 9; assembly: GCF_055502615.1. Taxonomy (NCBI): domain Bacteria; kingdom Pseudomonadati; phylum Pseudomonadota; class Betaproteobacteria; order Burkholderiales; family Oxalobacteraceae; genus Pseudoduganella; species Pseudoduganella sp. jia 9. The sequence goes on from NZ_JBUPWE010000004.1 coordinate 67,056, forward strand.
TGGCGCCCAGCCCTGCCGCGCCGGCCGGTACCGATGCCGACGCGGGCGCAAACACGGCCGGCGCCGCGCGGCCATCGCGGCGCAACTCCATCACGGCCAGCGGTGCTTCGCGTATGCCGTCGACACCCAGCGCACCGGCCAGCAGGCCTTCGTCGAAACGCTGCGCCAGCGCGGCATGCAGCCCTGCGGCATTCGCCGCGACGCGCAGGTTCTCCAGCAGGTGGCCGGCATCCGCCACCGCATAGCGCCAGGCCCGCTCGCGGTACTTGTAGCCTGAGCGGTGGAAGATGGACGTGAGCACGATGGCGGCATCGGCATCGGTGGCGGACGGCACGCCGTCGCTGTCGGGTAGCGGGCCCAGCGATGCAAGCCGCCCGCCTTCCGCGTCGTAATGATAAATGCCCGGCGCCAGCCCTTCGATGCGGCGGGCCAGCAGGTACAGCTCGCTGGGAAACAGGCCGCCGGACGATGGCGCGGCGCGCAGCGCCTGCCCGCCGCGCCGCTGCGTGATGCCGGCCGCCAGGTGCAGCAGGGTGCCGGCTTCCGCCAGCGTGGCCGGGCCCGTGCGCGCCACCGGCGCCCGCAGGGCGGCCGACAGGCCGGCGGCCGCACCGGCCACCGGGCCGAGAGGAACGACCGGGGCATCCGGATAGCGCTTGAACAGCGGCGGCGCGTCGCCCCAGTCGACGCCGGGCGCGCTGCCGAACACGCCGGTGCGCGACAGCGACGAGTGCGCATGAAAGCGCACCACGGCGGCCACGTCGTCGTCCAGCGCAGGCTGTACCGCCGCCGGCGCCGGGGCACGCGCCGCCCCCGCCAGGTAGCCGGTACCCAGCGCCAGCGCTGCCACTGCGACCATGGCGGCCAGCGCTGTCCGCGGGCGTCCAGGCTGGATGGACCGTGCAGCGGCGCGGCCACCGCCGCGCAGCGTGCGCCATACAACCGGCAGGTTGAACCACAGGTGCAGCGCCACCAGCGCCAGCGTGCCGTAGCCGAACAGGTAGTGCCAGTCGAACACGGGCAATTGCTGGTTCGCCACCCAGAAGATGCCCAGCCCGGCCGTGGCCAGCAGATACACCATCAGCAGCACGCTGAGCTGTACGTTCAGCGCATGGCGCGACGGTGTCCTGCCGCGCGCCAGCGCCGCGCCGAGCCAGGCGCAATACAGCGCCAGCGGCAGCAGTACCCAGGCCAGCTTTGGCATTGCATTCCCAGAGAAATGACGTAACTTTGATTCTACACATAGCGCGATTCAAAACCCGGAACCCGACCTGTCTCCGGGGTTCCAATTCCGAATGCACCGAATGTTCAAACGGAGGGGTAATGAAAGCGAACGTAATCCTGGCGGCCACGGCCGCCGTCGCCGCCGGTACGGCGGTCCTGGCGCCCTCGCAGGCCGAGCGGCGCGGCGGGTTCGATCCCGTGCTGGCCGGCGCACCCACCTGCACGGCGGCGCGGCCGGGCCGCCCGCCGCTGCTGGATGGGCTCGTGCTGGCGCAGGCCGAAACCGCACCATTCCGGCCCTCGGCCAGCGGCCAGGCGACGCCACCGGCCGGCATGCCGCCGCTGTACGACAACCTGGGCACGCTGCACGTGCCGGTCACCACGAAGCTGCCGAAGGCGCAGGCTTATTTCAACCAGGGCCTGCGGCTGGCGTTCGCCTTCAACCATGCGGAGGCGGCGCGCGCCTTCCGTGCGGCGCGCACGGTCGATCCTGGCTGCGCCATGTGCTGGTGGGGCGAGGCGCTGGTGCTGGGCCCGAACATCAACGCGCCGATGTTCCCGCAGGCGGTCGAACCGGCGTTTGCCGCCGCGCAGGCGGCCATGAAGCTGGCGCCGCGCGGCACGCCCGTCGAGCAGGCGCTGATCCGCGCGGTGGCGCGGCGCTACGATGCTTCCCCGGCCGTCGACCGGGCCGCGCTGGACAATGCCTACGCGGCGGCGATGACGGACGCGGCGCGCGCCTTCCCCAACGACGACACGGTGCAGGTGCTGTTCGCCGAGGCGCTGATGGACCTGTCGCCATGGGACTACTGGGAAGCCGCCGGCACGCGCGCCAGGGGCCGCACGGCCGAGATGGTCGATGCGCTCGAGCGCGTACTGGAACGCAACCCGCGGCATCCGGGCGCGGCCCACTACTACATCCACGCGGTGGAAGCATCGAGCCATCCGGAAAAGGCGCTGCCCTCCGCCCGGCTGCTGGCGGCGCAGGCGCCGGGCGCCGGCCACCTGGTGCACATGCCGTCCCACATCTACTACCGGGTCGGCCTGTACCGGGAAGCGCTGCAATCGAACGTGGACGCGATCGCGGCCGATGAAGCCTACTTCGGCAGTGCCGCCAGCGATGCCGTGTACAAGGGCGCCTACTATCCGCACAACATCCACTTCGTGATGGTGTCGGCGCTGATGGGCGGCGACGGCGGCACCGCGCTGGATGCCGCCGCCAAGCTGGACCGCGCGCTGCCGGCGCAACTGGTGAAGGAATTCGCCATGATGCAGCCGGTGAAGGCCGCGCCCTATTTCTCGCATGTGCAATTCTCCAGCCCGGATGCGCTGCTGGCCCTGCCCGATCCCGGCAACGAACTGGTGCTGGTGAAGGCCATGTGGCACTACGCGCGCGCCGTCGGCCATGCCCGCAAGGGCGCGCACGCCGCGGCGCAGCGGGAGGTCGCCGCGCTGTCGGCGCTGGAACGCACGGCGGACTTCAAGCCGGTCGAGGCCGCGAACGTGCCGGCCCGTGCCATCGTGCGCACCGCGCGGGCCGTGGCCGCCGGCCGCCTGGCCGACGCCCGGGGCGACTTGCCCGCCGCACTGGCGGCTTACCAGGAAGCGGTGGACGTGCAGGACACGCTGCCCTACACCGAGCCGCCGTACTGGTACTACCCGGTGCGCCAGTCGCTCGGCGCGGCCCAGTTGCGCGCCGGCCGCCTCGACGCCGCCGAGCAGACCTTCCGCGCCTCGCTGGCGCGCACGCCGGGCAACGGCTGGGCACTGCGCGGCCTCGTCGAGGTGTACCGGCAGCGCGGCGACGCGGCGGCGCTGTCCGCGGCGCAGGCCCGCTTCGATTCCACCTGGCTGGGGCGCGAGGGGCCGCCGGCGCTGTCATTGCTGTGAGCAGCGTTGCCGGGCACGAAAAGTTATTTCATTGACATTCAACGGTGCGCGCCTTAGCCTGCCCTCTCATCGATCGTGCGGGAGGCAGGATGGCAGGGAAACGGAACGGCAGCGCCAGGCAGGCAGCGCTAGAACCCTTCTCGTTCCCGGCGCTCCGGTCCGGCCTGGCCATCGCCGTCTCTGCGGCCTTGCTGGCCGGCTGCTCCGGGCCGCTGGTGCGCAGCGCGATCACGTCCAACATCGTGCAGGAAGATGCGCACAACGCCTACCTGGTGCTGAACATCGCCCGCGCGCACGAGCGCATGCCGATGCATTTCACACAGGTGAACGCGGTGCGCGCCTCGCCCGGCGGCGGTGGTCTCGGCACACCGATCGTCGGGCTCGACATTCCGTTCGGCGGCGCGGCGGCTCCGTACTACGCGCTGCGGCCCACGCTCGAATCGGCATCGGCGGTGGACACCGTCAGCCTGGTCTCGCAGGAATTCATGAACGGCCTGACGACGCCGGTCGATGCCCGGTTGATGGCCTATTTCGCCAGCCAGGGCTGGCCGCTGCCGCTGCTGCTGTACATGTTCGTGGGCGCGGTGGAAACCTATGACAGCCACGGCAACCTGCTGCACAACCTGGTCAACAGCCCGCGCAACGAAACCTTCCCCGCGTTCGGCGCGCTGGTCGACGTGATCGCCGGCTGCCGGCTGGTGCTGTCCGAATCCACGTCCCACGAGTTTTTCGGCGAGCCGTTTCCGGCCGAAAAACTGGCGGACGTCGGTGTCGTCACCACGGCGAAAAACGCCGGGCTGGTGCCGGTGGAAGTGGACGCCGAGGGCCGGCAGCTGGCCGAACCGGGCACGCGCTCGGCAGGCACGCCGCGCTATTACCGCCTCGCCCAGGTGAACAGGGAAGCCGGCGTCAAGCTCGATTCCTATGGTTCGGGCAAGTCCGGCATTGCCGGCGCGGCCGATTGCGCGATCGACGGCGATGCCGCGGCGGCCGTGGCCGTGGCGGCCATTCCCGCACCAGCCGATGCCTCCGCCGCGCCAGGCGCCAGCACAGCCGGCACCGCCGAGCCGCCGGTGGCCGATACGCTGAAGCGGATCGGCAAGGCACTTTCCACACTGTCGATCTCGGTCGGCGGCCCGGGCGACAAACGCCGTCCGGGCGGCAAGCCCGCCGATCCGAAGGCGGCGCCGCCGCGCACCGCCGCCGGGCCGGACATCGCCGAAGCCAGGCTGGTGTTGCGCTCCACGCAATCGATGATGTATTACCTGGGTGAACTCAGCCGCTACCAGAACGCGTCGGACGCAACCCGCATCGATCCCGTCGCGATCCGCATCGGCCGGCAGCGCCAGGCTTACCTGTTCCGGATGCAATGCTGCCAGCCGGTGCCCGGCGCCGCGGTCGCCGTGAACTACCGCGACAAGCATTTCAGCGTGCCGCCGTATATGGAATCGTCCAGCATGGAATCGTCCGGCGTGGAATCGGCCGGCACTGCGCACGAGGACCGCAGCGTGCAGACATTGGCCCTGCTGTCGCTGGTCTACACCTTGCAGAACCGTTCCGCGGCGCCGCCGGCGGTCAGCAATGTGCGTGTGCTGAACCGCTGAGGCCGCGGCGCCTTGCCGGCCTCTCCGAACTGTTTCCATGGTTGCCATTTCTGTGAGCAAGTCGCAACAAGTTGCTACTTAGTTGCCGCATGCGCGTGCTTAATGGATGACTTACCCGTCATCCCAAGTTATGCTATTTCCCATAGGAAACCTTACCCCCGGCAGCATCGTGGCATTCAACGACATCGCGCACTGGCGCATCCAGATCTTTACCCTGCTGCTTTCCATCGTCGCGGTACTTGGCGTGATCATGGCAGTGCCAAGCATTGCGATCACGGCCTACCACGGCCTGTGGATCGTTTCGCTCGTCGATACCGTCGCGCTGGCATGGCTGCTGGTGCTGTGGCGCGCGCGCAGCCTGCCGTACCGGGTGCGGGTGCTCAATTTCCTGGCGATCCTGTACATCGTCGGCGTGGCGATGATGCTGACCGTGGGCCCGATCAGCCAGGTCTACCTGCTGGCGCCGCCCGTGCTGGCCGCGGTACTGCTCGGCACCTGGCCGGCGCTGGTAGCGCTGGCACTGTCCGGCGCCACGATCGGCACGCTGGCGCTGACCGGCCACGCGCGCCTCTATGTATCGGACCTGCCGGGCCACTTGCCGGTTGCCGCGCTGGTCATCCTGCTGAACTACCTGTGCATCGGCCTGCTGCTGACGCTGACATGCAGCGTGCTGCTGCAACGCCTGTCGCGCTCCCTGGCCGACCTGCGCACGTTCGCCGGTTCACTGGAGGATGGGCGCACCAGGCTGCAGCAGGTGAACGCCGAACTGCGCCTGACGGCCGCCGCTGTGGCCAGCCTGAACGAAATGGTGATCATCGCCCGGGCGGTGCCGCTACCGGGTGCCGAGCAGCCGATCGAGTTCGTCAACGATGCACTGCTGCGCAGGACAGGCTACAGCCGCGACGACATGCTGGGCCGTAGCACGCGCATGCTGCACGGCCCCGACACCGATCCCGCGGAAGTGGCGCGGGTGGTGCAGGCGATGATCAGCGGCTCATCGGTCACGGCGGAATTGCTGAACTACACGCGCAGCGGCGAACCGTACTGGGTCGAGATGGAACTGACGCCGTTTGCCGGCGCGGATGGCGTCAACACGCACTGGGTGCTGGTCGGGCGCGATGTCACCGAGCGCCGCAAGGCGGCCGACGCGATCCACCGGCTGGCGTTCTACGACGTGCTGACCGGCCTGCCGAACCGCCGCCTGCTGATGGACCGCCTGCAGGCGCTGCTGGACGCCGGATCCGCGGCACCGCACGCGGCCGTGATGTTCATCGACCTCGATCACTTCAAGAATATCAACGACGCGCGCGGCCATGCCACCGGCGACCTGCTGCTGCACGCCGCCGCGCAGCGGCTGTCGCAGCTGGCCGGTCCCGACGACACGGTGGCGCGGCTGGGGGGCGACGAGTTCGTGATGCTGCTGGCCGGCCCGGCCGGCAACGATGCCGGCGGCGCGCTGGCGGTGGCCGCACGCGTCCGCGCGGCGCTGGCACAGCCGTTCGACATCGGCGGCCAGTCGTACCAGTCGACCGCCAGCATCGGCGTGACGCTGCTGCCGCGCGCCGGCCAGACCGTCGATGACCTGCTGCGCGAGGCGGACATCGCGATGTACCGCGCCAAGGCCGGCGGCCGCGACGGCGTGGCGCTGTTCGAGGACACGATGCGCGCCGAAGTGGAACACCGGCTGGCGATCGAGCGCGACCTCGGCCAGGCACTGGTCAAGGGCGAGCTGCAGATGCACGTGCAACTGCAGGTCGACCGCGACGAGCGGCCGGTCGGCGCCGAACTGCTGATGCGCTGGCGCCGCGCCGATGGCACCTCGGTGCCGCCGGATGTCTTCATTCCCGCCGCCGAAGCCAGCGGCCTGATCGTCAAGCTCGGCTACTGGGCACTGCGGCAGGCCTGCCTGGCATGGCTGCGCCTGTCCGCCGCGGGGCATGCGCTGCCGCTGTCGGTGAACGTGAGCCCGTCGCAATTCCGCGAGCCGGATTTCGTGACGCAGGTACGCGCGATCCTGCACGAGACCGGCGCACCGGCGGCGCAACTGATCTTCGAGGTCACCGAAGGGCTGCTGATCGAAAACCTGGACGACACGATCGCCCGCATGCACGAACTGGCACGGCTGGGCATCCGTTTCTCGATCGACGACTTCGGCACCGGCTATTCGAACCTGGCCTACCTGAAGCGCATGCCGCTGTATGAACTGAAGATCGACCGCAGCTTCATCCACGATACCCCGGGCGATGCCAACGGCACCGCCATCGTGCAGTCGATCCTGGCGATGGCGGCCCACCTAGGCCTGCGCGTGGTCGCCGAAGGCGTCGAGACGCAGGACCAGGCGGCATTCCTGGCCGCGCACGGCGGCCCGGGCATGCAGGGCTACCTGTTCGCGCGGCCGATGCCGCTGGCGGACATGCTGGCGCTGCTGGAGCGCACGCCGCGCGATACCGGATCCCGCGCCGAAGCCGCCGCCTGATCCCGCCGGCGCTGTGGCATCATTGCCGCTTTTTTCCGGCACACGATCTTGCAGCCTCCCATCATGCGCACGCCACTGATACTGCAGGCACAGGAAACGGAATGCTGCATCGCCGTGCTGGCGATCATGCTGGCGCACTTCGGCCGCCACGTCACGCTGGCCGAGCTGCGCGAGGCCACCGGCATTTCGCGGCATTGCCTGCATGCCGGCGACATCGCCCGCGCCGCCCGCCACTACGGGCTTGCCGCGCGCGTGCTGCGCAAGGAGCCGGACGCGCTGGCCGCGCTCGGCCTGCCGCTGATCGCGCACCTCGACTTCATCCACTTCGCCGTCGTCGAGGAGATCACGGAACGGCGCGTGCGCCTCAACGATCCGGCGCGCGGCCAGGCCTGGCTGGCGCGCGAGGAATTCGACGAGCGCTTCACCGGCATCGCGATCGCATTGGAACCGGGGCCGGATTTCCGTCCCGGCGGCGCCGCGCCCGCATTGATGCCGCGCCTGCGCGCCCTGCTGGCTGATACCGGTCGAGGCACGATGGCCGGCATCGCCGCCGCATCGCTCGCGCTGCCCGCCGCGCCGATCCTGCTCGCGGCCGCAGCAGGCAGCGCAGGCACCGGCACGGCGGCGATGCTGGCCGCGCTGGTCAGTACAGCGCTGGCGTGGCGCGGCGGTGCCCGCTGGCTGCTGGAGCGGATGCTTGACCGCGCTGAACGGCATGCCGGGAGCGCGCTGCGCCAGCGCCTGTGCGACCGGCTGGCCCGCCAGCCCCAGGGATTCTTCGACTACCGCGTGCCGGCCGCGCTGCACCGGCTGGCCGCCCTGCCGGCCGCCGTTGCCGCCACGCTGTGCCGCGACATCGTGCTGCCGCTGGCCGAAGCCGCCGGCGCGGTGCTGCTGCTGGCCGCGCTGGCGCTGCTGGCGCCGTTGCCCGCGCTGGGCGTGGCCGGCATCCTCGCGATTGCCGCGGGCGCCATGGCCCGGCAACTGCGCGCCGGCCGCTGGACGCTGCAGCCCTGGCTCGCCGGCCCGGCCGCAGCGCCGCCGGGCGCGAAGCACGACCTGGAGCAGGCCGCCACGCTGGACCTGGCCGCCGAACGGTTGCCCGCCAGTGCCGGCGCACATGCCGCCGCGGCAAGCCGGGCGCAGGAAGCGGCGCCGGCCTTGCGGCGGCTGCATCTGCCGGCACAGGCCGCGGCACTGCTGATTGCGCTGCTGCCGGTGCTGGCCGGCATGGATGCCGCGCACGCGGTGGCATTCCTGCTGCTGGCGCTGGCGCCCGCGCGGCTCCTGCCGGCACTGGTGCGTTTGCCGGCGCTGCTGTACATGCTGCGCGGCCAGCTGCAATTGCTGGACGATGTGCAGGAGGAACAGCGGGAACCCGGCCGGGGGGCCGGGCGGGAAGCCGATCAGGAAGCCGATCAGGAAGCCGATCGGGAAGCCGAAGGCGATGCAGCGCCCGGACCTGCGCGCCAGATGCCCGCGCCGGGCGGCCCGCTGGTCGCCCACGATCTCGTCTTCGGCTATGCGCGCAACCGCGAGCCGGTGCTGCACGGCGTTTCGCTCGCCGCTGCGCCGGGCGAACTGCTCGGCATCTCCGGCGCGGCCGGCAGCGGCAAGTCGACGCTGGCTAAGCTGCTGTGCGGGCTTGCGACGCCGTGGTCCGGCACCGTCACGCTGGGCGGACAGGACGCGGCGCGGCTGGCGCCCGGCACCATCGCGTGGCTCGACAAGCAGCCATTCTTCCATGCCGGCAGCGTGCGCGACAACCTGCGCCTGTGGCAGCCGGCCGGCGCCGATGCCCTGACTGATGCCGTGTTGTGGCAGGCCTTGCGCGATGCCTGCGTCGACGACGTGATCGCCGCCCGCGGCGGCCTCGACGCCCGCATGGCAGCCGATGGTGCCGGCTTCAGCGGCGGCCAGCGCCAGCGGCTGGCCATTGCCCGGGCGCTGGCCGGCGCGGCGCGCTGCCTGATCCTCGACGAAGTGACCGATGGCCTCGATCCGGCCCTGGAGCGCGCGCTGCTGGCCGGGCTGCGCCGGCGCGGCTGCACGGTGCTCATCGTCAGCCACCGCATCGGCACGCTGCAGGCCTGCGACCGCGTGCTGCACCTCGAACACGGGCGGTTCGGCGGCCCGGCGATTCCAGCACGCGGCATTGGCGGTATCCATGAACTGGCGGCGCAACAGCCGGAAGCGCCGCTGCCGGTGCCAGGCGCCGCCGCGCTGCGTGATTGCCTGCGGGTGCTGAGCCTTCATGCCGGGCAGCCCTGGCGCGACGGATCTGCGGCCGAAGCCCCGGCCACCGCGCCAGCCGGAACCCGCGGCCAGGCGGTGCAATCCGCCGCCCGCGTGCACGGCATCGCGTTGCGCCCGGTACGGATGACCGCGGCCTGCTGGTGGCGCATGGACCCGGGGCCGCTGCTGGTGTTCCGGCGCGGCGACGGCGCACCCGCCGTGCTGCTGCCCCATGCCGGCCAGCCGGGCCGGTTCTCGCTGGCCGACGGCAACGGTACCGCGCCGCTGGCCAGCCCGCCTGCCGAAACGTTCGACGCCGCCGCCTGGGCGCCGCTGCCCGCGCCGCCGGCGTGGGGGCGCGCAGTGGCCGCTTCCGTCATCCACGGCGCGCTGCTGGCCGCCACGCTGGCGGCGGCACCATTCTCGCTGCCGGCGGCCGTGTCGCTGCTTGCCGCGGCACTGCTGTGGTCCTGGCAGGCGGACACGGACATCGGCCGCGCCACCGAACGCGCCGCGGCCGCCGCGGCCGCGCACCTCGCCGCCCGCCTGTACGCGCTCGCGCCGGCGGCCGTGCAGCGCCACGGGGCGGCCCTGCTCGACGAAGGCGCGGAAGCGGGCTCACGGCTGATCCTGATGCTGCAGGGCGCCAACGGCAGCGCCGTCCCGCAGCGCGCGGCCACGCTGGCGGCCTGCCTTGCGGCGCTCTGCCTGCTGGCACCGCCACTGTGGTGGCTGTGGCTGGGGGCGCCGCTGGCGGCAGCGCTGCCGCTGGCATGGCAGGCCACCGGCGCGCAGGCGCGGCTGCGGCTGCGCCATGCCCGCGCCGACCGGCGCCGCCATCGCTTCCTGTTCACGGTGCTGGCCCACGCGGCCACGCTGCGTGCCGCCGGCCGTGCCGAAGCCGCGCTGGCGCACTGGCTCGCCTTGCCCTGGCGCGCGCCTCTCGCACTGCGCCGCGCCGGCAGCGCCGCACGGGCGTGGCGCGATGCCTGGCCGCTGGCCGCGCTCGGAGTCGTCGCGGCCGTGCTGCCTGCCTTGCCACCCGCCGCCGCGCCGGCGCTGGCGCTGGTATTGCTGTTCGAACGCGCGCTGTACGAGGCGGCCGGCCTGGGCGAGTTTGCCGGCCGCTGGCTGGAAACGCTGCCGGCACGCCGTGCGCTGGCCGTGCTGCGCCGCGCCCCGGTGGAACCGCCGGCAACGCACGAGCCGTTCGGCGCCGCGCCTGCCCTGGCCATCCGCGATGCCCGCTACGCCTATCCCGGCGGCGGCCGGCCCGCGCTGGATGGCGTCACGCTCGACCTGCCGGCCGGCCGCATCACGGCACTGGCCGGTCCGTCCGGCAGCGGCAAGTCGACGCTGCTGCGCGCCCTGCCCGGCTTCCTGCGCCTGGACGGTGGCACCGTCGAGTGCGACGGCCGGCCGGCGGAAGGCGCCGCGCTGGCGCGGCTGCGCGGCACGCTGGGCATCGTGGCCCAGGACGATACGCTGGAAATCGCCGGCCCGCTACGCTGGCAGCTGGCCGGCAGCGGCGACTGGCCGCTGGCCGAGGTGCAGGCCGCGCTGCGCGCCGCCGAGCTGGCGCACGACGTTGCCTGCATGCCGATGGGATTGCAGACGATCGTCGACGGCGTCAACCTGTCGACCGGCCAGATCCAGCGCCTGCTGATCGCGCGCTGCCTGCTGCGCCGGCCGCGGGTGCTGGTACTGGACGAGGCGACCAGCGCGCTGCCCGACGCGCTGCAGGAACGCGTACTCGCCAACGTGCGCGCACTGGGCATCACCTGCCTGCTCGTCTCGCACCGCGCCAGCGCGCTGGCCTGCGCCGACCGGGTGGCGGTGATGGCCGCCGGCCGCATCGTCTGCAGCGGCGCGCCGCAAGACCCGGCGGTGCGCGCGGCGCTGCTGGCACACGCCGGGCAGGAGCAGCGCGACGATGTGGAGCCGGCCCCCGAACGGGACGCTGCACCGGCGCCCCCGCTGCAGCCCCCCCTGCGGCGCGGCCTGTTCCGGGCGCTCGCGCTGGAACGCTACCAGGGAGCAGGACCGGTCACCGCGCCGCTGCTGCTGGCGCATCCGCTGCGGCGCGGCGTGGTGGCCGGCGCAACGATCCTGCTGCTGGCCGCCACCGCACTGGTCTAACCGGCCAGCGACACCAGGAACGCTTCCATCCGGGCCGCGATGGCGCGCACCGCTTCGACAGGCAGGCGCCGTGGCTGGTGCGCCAGGCTGCACACGAGCGTGCCGCCGGCCAGGCTGGCCTGGACCTCCAGTACCGGCAGGGTGCCGTTGCGCGCGCAGGCCGCGACCCATGTCGGCACGCCGGGGTGTTCGACGCCGAGCACCGGGAACGGGCCGCCGCGCCGATAGGCTTCGTCGACCGCGCCCCGGTAGCTCAGCGCCAGTTCGGGTTCGCGCAGCGACAGCATGCGCCGCGCCCGCGCGTAGCCGGCGCCGCCATCGGGCAGCGCGGCGTGCGCGCTGCGTGCCGCGTCCACCAGTGCCGCCGGCGCGCCGCCGGCAGCGCCGATGCGCACCGGGTAATAATTGACCATCCAGCCGACGGCGCCGGCCGCCGGCAGCGCCAGGCGGCTGCCACGGCCATGCTGTTCCAGCCGCACCAGCGCATGATCGGTTCCCTGTTGCGCCATCCACGCATGCGCGAGCGCGGCCAGCAAGGCATCGCGCCGCGCCGCGCTGTCGCCATGGCGCGCCAGGAACAGCCGGTTGGATTCGGGATCCAGGCGGAACTGCGCGGCTGCCTCGACGCATGCCTCCGGGTCCGCCTGCCGGGATGCGGTGGGTCCGCAGACCGCGCGCCAGTGCTCGAGCTCCGCCGCTGACGGAGTACCGCCGGGCGCGGCCAGCGCCAGCAGCCACCCCGCATACCCGTCATCGCCCTCCGGCAGCGCTGTTCCGTCCAGCAGCCGTGCATAAGCCTGCTGCAGGCCGGCGACGAGGATGGCGACCGATGCCGCATCCACCACGAGATGGTGCAGCGCCAGCACCAGCATGCCGTTCTGCAGCGGCCCGCGGTCCAGCCACACGGCATGCGCCAATGCGCCGTGCCCGATGCCGATGGCTGTCCGGATACGCGCCATCAATGCCTGGCGCCAGGCAGCGGGGCCCTCTCCCGCCTGTTCGGCGCCAAGGCGCTCCAGCGCGAACGGTGCGCCGTCCGTCAGCGCTTGCCAGCCGCCGGGCGTGCGCACGAAGCGCAGCCGCAGCGCCGGATGCCGCCGTGCCAGCCATGCCAGAGCACCGTCCAGCGCGGCGCGATCGAGCGCCGGCGGCACGCGCAGGTGGACGATCTCGATGAACGCATCGGGGTCCGGCACGCCGGCATCGAGGAAGTCCAGCTGCAGGGGACTCGGTGGCAGCCGTGGCGGCAGGTCGCGGACGACACCCGGCGGCATGGCCACGAGCAGCGCCTGCAACTGCCGCAATGTCAGGTCCGGCGCCAGGCAGGCGGCCGGCACCGCGGCACCCAGTTCATGCTCGAGCGCCAGCAGCAGTTCCACCGATTTCAACGAATCGATGCCCAGTTCTCCCAGCGTCCAGCCGCCGTCGACCTGGCTGGCCGGCACCCCGGCCAGGCGCGCGGCGATGGCCAGCAACGGTGCTTCGCGCTGGCCTTCCACGAGCGGCGCCGCCGCGCGGGCGATGACGGCCAGCGCGCCGGCCCGCCAGGCCGCGCGCGCCGCCGACCGGCTGATCTTGCCGCTGGTGGTGCGCGGCAGCGCCCCCGGCCGCAGCAGCACCACGTGCGCGGCGCGCAGCTCCAGCACATCCGCCAGCGCGGCCTGCACGGCGCGTTCGACCTGCACCGGATCGGCCTTCCGGCTGGCACGGCGCAACTCGCAGGCCAGCACCAGCTGCTCGCCATCCGCGTCCTCGATGCCGAAAGCGGCGATGCCGGCGGGATCCAGCGCCGGGTGGCTGCGCGCGGCGGCGTCTTCCGCATCGGCCGGATACACGTTGCGGCCGCGCAGGATGATCAGGTCCTTCAGCCGGCCGGTCACCACCAGCTCGCCGCCGTGCAGGTAGCCGAGATCGCCGCTGCGCAGCCACTGACGCGGATCGCCCGCCAGGCGCCGGCCGAATTGCGCGGCACCGGCCGCACCGGCCGCACCGGCCGCATCGGCCGCATCGGCGGCATCGGCGGCATCGGCGGCATCGGCGGCATCGTCGACATCGGCGGCGCCGCTGCCCCGGCAGCCTGACGCCACGCTGTCGCCGGCGATCCAGATCTCGCCAGGCGCCCCATCGGCCAGCCGCCGGCCAGCGCCATCGACGATCGCCAGCGCCACGCCATCGGCGGGCGGCCCGCACAGCGTGCGCTCGATGCCCTCGCGCACGTGGGTGCGCAGGCCGAAGCGGCCACTGGCCAGCAGGGTCGCCTCGGCCAGGCCATAGCACGGCAACAGCGCTTCCGGGTCGAAGCCGGCAGGTGCCAGCAGCGCCGCGAAGCGCCGCAGCGTTCCCGGCCGCACCGTCTCGGCACCGCAGAACGCCACGCGCCAGCGCGACAGGTCCAGGCCGGCGACATCGGCGGCGGCCAGCTTGCGCACGCACAGTTCGAACGCGAAGTTCGGCCCGCCCGATATTACGCCGCCAGGCGCGGCGCCGTGATCGGCGATGGCGCGCAGCCAGCGCAGCGGCTGCGCCACGAACGACGCCGGCGCCATCTGTACCAGCGGGTTGCCGAAGGCGAGCATCGGCAGCAGGCCGCCGACCAGGCCCATGTCATGGTACGGCGGCAGCCAGCTGACGATGACCTGGTCCGGAGCGATGCGAAAACGCCCCGCGATCGACGCCAGGTTCGCCGCCAGGTTGGCGTGCGACAGGCAGACGCCGCGCGGCGTGCCGGTGGAGCCCGAGGTGTACTGGATCAGCGCCGCCTCGCCATCCGCGCCATCCGCTGCCGGCTCCGGCCCGCTGCCAAGGACCGGGTCATCGGCATCGGTGGCCAGCCAGCGGATGCCCGGCAGCCCGCCGGCGGCTTGCCAGGCGCGCGCCAGTCCGGCGCTGTCGACCAGGATCGCCTGCGGGGCGGCATCGGTCACGAGGCGCGCGAAGCGGCCCGCCGCGCGCGAACCGAGCCGGTAGCCGGGCGGATAGGTCGGCACCGGTGTCACGCCGGCGATCCAGCAGCCGCACAGCGCGGCGAGAAATTCCGGGCCGGGCCGGTGCAGCAGCAGCGTACGACGCGCGAACGGCAGGTCGGCGCGCAGGCGCCCGGCAATGCGTTCCGCGTCGCGCAGCAGTGCGCCGAACGTCAGCGTGCGCGTGCCATCGCCATCCAGGAACGTCAGCGCCACCCGGTCGGGTTGCCGGGCCGCGTGCCGGCGCAGCTGTTCGACAATGCCGGCCACTAGCGCTCCGCCAGCAGGCGCACCAGGCGCGCGAAGCGTTCACCGGCGATGCCCACGTTGTCGAGCAGCCCCTCGTCGAGCTCGTCCTCCAGCATGCCGGCAGGCGCCGGCTCGTTCCTGCCATACCCCAGCCGCGCGGTGGTATTGCGCATCCGCTCGGCGAGGAACACCGCCACCGCGCGGAAAAAGCGCATGCCGAAGGCGGGATTGGCGGAGAAACGTGCCTCGAGGGCCGGACGCGGCAGGTCGAGCAGGCGCACGTCGTCCAGCGCCTGCACGGTGGCGGAAGTAGGCGAACTGTCGACGAACGACATCTCGCCCAGTATCTCGCCGCTGCCCAGCGTGGCCACGCTGCCGATACCGGCCACCGCCACTTCCATGTGCCCGTCCAGCAGCACGTACAGGCGGTCGAGCTGCTGCCCCTGCGCGATCAGCACGGTGCCGGCCGGCACGGTGCGCACGCGGCCCAGCGCGGCCAGCAGCTCCATGTCGGCGTCGTTCAGCAATCCAAAGATATACAGGGCCTTGCGCATCGCGTTCCTTCGATCAGAGTAGTTGGCGCCGGGCCAGGTCGGCGAACGGGCCGGGCTGGTCGAGCAATTCCTGGTAGCTGCCGCACTGCACGATGCGCCCGGCCTCGACGACGAGGATCCGATCGGCCCCCATCACGGTGGACAGGCGGTGCGCCACGACCACCCGGGTCAGCGCCAGCCGTGCCAGGCTGTCCATCAGCACGGCCTGGGCCTGGTTGTCGAGCGCGCTGGTGGCTTCGTCCAGCAGCAGCAGGTCCGGCCGGCGCGCCAGCGCGCGCGCCATCAGCAGCCGCTGCCGCTGGCCGCCGGACAGTGTACCGCCGCCATCGTGCAGCACCGTGTGCAGGCCCATCGGCATCGCCGCGATTTCCTCCGCCAGCCCGACCTGCCGCGCCGCCGCCATCGCCTCGTCGTGGCTGATGCAGTGACCGGTGCAGTGGCCGGTATTGCGGCCGCCGGCGATATTGTCGAACACCGTGCCGGCCGCCACGCGGCCATTCTGCAGCACGACGCCGATGCGGCGCCGCAATGCCGCCACGTCCAGCCCGGCCAGCGGCTGGCCGTCGAATGCAATGGTGCCGGAGGTGGGTACATCGAAACCCATCATCAGCCGCAGCAGCGTCGACTTGCCGCTGCCGGACGGGCCGACGATCGCCACGAACTCGCCCGGCGCGATCGACAGCGAGACCCCGTCCACCACCGGCCTCCCGTGCTCTTCATAGCGAAACGACACATCGCGCAGTTCGATCGCGCCGCGCAGGGCCGCGGGCGCACGGCCGCCCTCTTCCGGCACCGCGTCCAGCAATGGCCGCAGCCGGCGGTACAGCGGCACCACCGCCAGCGCCTGCGTGGCGGCCAGCGTCATGCCCGTCATCGCGCCGAGGAACAGGCCGAAGGCGGCGTTGAAGGCCAGCAGTTCGGCGGTGCCCTGGCCGCCCGGCCAGTACGCCATGGCGGCAAACACGACCAGCCCGGCCAGCGCCGGCACGCAGGACTGCACCATTTCCTGCACCATCGCGGCGGCCCGCGCCGCGGCGGCGCGGCGCGTCTGCGCCTCGTACTGCCGGGCCCACGCGGCCAGCGCGCGCGGCTCGGCGGCGGCGGCGCGCAGCTTGCCGATGCCGGCCACGAACTGCAGCACCAGCCCTTCGACGATGCCGCGCTGGCGCACCTGTTCCGCCGTGTGCCGCAACTGGTGCCGCGCGCA
Source organism: Pseudoduganella sp. jia 9 (assembly GCF_055502615.1). Classification (NCBI taxonomy): domain Bacteria; kingdom Pseudomonadati; phylum Pseudomonadota; class Betaproteobacteria; order Burkholderiales; family Oxalobacteraceae; genus Pseudoduganella; species Pseudoduganella sp. jia 9. The sequence goes on from NZ_JBUPWE010000004.1 coordinate 83,597, forward strand.
GGCAAGCGTGAGCGCCAGCACGGCAGCCACCAGCGCGATACCGGCCAGGGCCAGCGGCACGCTCCAGTACAGCATCGCGGCCAGGCTGGCCAGCGAGAACACGGCGCCGAGCAGCGCGCCGCTGGCGGTCACGGACAGCGTGGCGCGCATCTCCTGCACCCCGAGTGCGCGGTCGGCCAGGTCGCCGGTGGTATAGCGGCGGAAGAATGCCACCGGCAGCCGCAGCAGCCGGTCGAACAGCGCGGCCTGCAGCGCCAGGTCGACGCGCGCCTCGCAGCGCAGCACCAGCAGCGCCTTGCACAATTCGAAACCGGCGGCACCGAAGGCCGCCGCCAGCAGCAGCCCGGCCAGCTGCCAGTGCTCGGACCAGGCGCCGCGCGGCAGCACCGATTCCACCAGCAAGGCCGTGGCCGCCGGCACCAGCAGCGCCAGCACCGCCGCGGCCATGCCCATGGCGAGCAGGCGTGCCACATCGGGCGCCGCGCCCCGGCCGGCAAACCGCAGCAGGCCGCGCCAGCCGGTGGTTCCCGGCGGCAGCGGGCGGTATGGCATCAGCGCTTCCGCCGCCAGTACCGTATGTTCACCGACCGCATGTTCGGCGCCGCCGGCATCGATCAGCCGGTAGCCGCGCCGCGACGGCAGCAGCGCGCACGGCTGCCGCGCCGCGTCGAAGCCGATCAGCGGGCCATTGTCGGCGCGCCACCACCGGCCGCGCAGCAGCACCGTGCGGTGGCGGACACCGGCGCGGGCCAGCAGCTCGGCCGCCGCGGCCTCGCCCGCCGCGCCATCGGCCGCTGCGCCATCCTCCGGGAATGCGGCGGCCGCCGCGCCGGCATCGATGCCCAGCGCCGCGGCGACGCGCCGCACGGCGCAGGCCGCGGCCGAAGCGCCGGCGAACGCGGTGTTAGCGGTATTCCTGGCGTTCGCCGCGCTGCCGTCATGCGGCGGCGCGGCGCGGGGACCGGAATGCCCGGCCGCGATGTCCTCCGCGCGCGACGGAGATGGGGCCACCGGGCGCAGTACCAGCCGCGCGAATCCGGCCAGCGCGGCCCGATAGCGGCCACGCGCGCCTTGCCAGCCGTGCCGCAAGGATTCCGCGCGTCCCGCCGCATCGTCTTCCAGGCAGCGCGTAAAACGCCGTACCGCGCGGACGTGCAGTGCCGGCAGTCCTTCGACGGCATCGGTGCATGGCTCGCCCAGCGCGGCACACCAGCCGGCCAGCAGCGGCGGCGTCACTTCCTCCCATGCCAGTTCCACCGCCACCGTGTCGAGCGTCGCGACGGCGAGCAGCCGGCATGCGCCCGGTGCCGGCAAGCCGCACAGCAGCGCGCCGGCCGGCACGCGGAACAGGAAGCGGCGCCGGCCGCCCGCCGGCACGGCAAACACGTTGACGGCACCTGACCGCACCAGCAGGGGTGCGGTGCGGCCGGCGATGTCGAGCGGATGGCGGGCGTCCAGCGCCAGGATGGTCGCGGTCATCGCATCGTTCCCACCAGCGCCGCGTACTCGCCGTCCAGCGCCATCAATTGCGCATGCGTACCCCGCTCGACCGCCTCGCCGTGGCGCAGCACCACGATCTCGTCGCAGTCGCGCAGCGTGGACAGGCGGTGCGCGATGATCACGCAGGCGGCGCCGCGGCGCCGCAACGCATCGTCGATCGCCTGCTCGGTCACGCTGTCCAGCGCCGCCGTGGCTTCATCGAGGACCAGCAGCGCCGGGTCGCGCGCCAGCGCCCGCGCGATCTCGAGGCGCTGGCGTTCGCCGCCGCTCCAGTTGGCGCCCCCCTCGGCCACCCGGCTGTCGAGTCCACCTGGCCGGCGCGCCACCTCCGGCGCGATGGCGGCATCGGCCAGCGCCCGGTGCAGCGCGGCTTCGGGCATGGCGTCGTCCCACAGCGTCAGGTTGTCGCGCAGCGTGCCTTCGAACAGGAACACGTCCTGGTCGACGTGGGCCATGGCGGCCGCCGCCACGCGGGCCGGCAACGCCGCCAGCGGCAGGCCATCGAGCAGCACCGTGCCGGCCGATGGCGGCAGCAGGCCGCAGCACAGCCGTCCCACCGTGCTCTTGCCGCTGCCGGAGCCGCCCACCAGCGCTACGCGCATCCCCGGCTCCACCGTCAGCGACAGGTTGCGCACCACGGGCGGATCGAGCGGACTGTAATGGAAGCTCACGCCGCGCAGTTCCAGGCGGCCCTGCAGCGCAGCCGCCTGTGCGGCGTCGGCCGCATCGGCTTCGTCATCCGCCTCGGCGTTCTCCGCTCCCGCGCGCGGCGGCACCGGATAGCGGAACACATCGGCGAGGCGCGTCAGCAAGCCCCTGGCGGCCTGCACGTCGCCTGCCAGTGCCACCAGTTGCGTGACCGGTCTGGCGAAGGCCGCCAGCAGCAGCTGGAACGCGACGAGGTCGCCGATCGTCAGCGCGCCCGCCATCACGCGCATGCCGCCCAGCGCCAGCACGGCCACGGCCGCGATGCCGCCCAGCAGGCCGGGCAGGACCGACAGCAGCACGGTTTGCCGGGCCATGCCCTGCTGCCCCAGCAGCGTGGTGGCCTGGTAGCCGGCCCAACGGGCAAACGCGGCATCCTCGCCGCCACCCGCTTTCAACGTCTCGATGCCGCCGATCGCCCCCACGGTGGCGGCGGACAGCTTGCCCTGTTCGCCGATCAGCCGGTTCGACAGGTCCTGGCGGCGGCGTGCCAGCGCGTGCAGGCAGCCCAGGTTCAGCGCCGTCAGCGCGATCGCCGCCACGCCCAGCGGCACGTCGCAAACCAGCATGGCGGCGCCGTAGAACAGCACCGCCACCAGGTTGAAGGCATTGGTCGCCAGCTCGCCGGAAAGCAGCCTCGCGATGCGTTCGGCGGCACCGATGCGGTTCGCCACTTCGCCGGCATGGCGCTGGCTGAAGAAAGCCAGCGGCAGGCGCAGCACGTGGGCCAGCAAGCGGCTGGACATCGTCAGCGCCAGCTTGAGTTCGAGGCGCAGCAGGTAGCGCTGCTGCAGCCATGTGAGCGCAGCGCGCCCCAGCACGATGCCGGCCATCGCCAGCAGCAGCGGCATTACCCAGCCCTGCTGCTGGCGCAGCAGCACCTGGTCGACGAACGCCTTGGCGCACAGCGGCAGCAGCACGCCGGGCACGGCCAGCAAGGCCGAGGCCAGCGCCACGAAGGTCACCGCGCCGCGCGAATGGCGCAGCCAGCCGGCCAGCTCGCGCAGCAGCGAAGGCGCACGGCCGGCCGGCGTGAAATCCGGCCCCTTCTCGAATACCAGCACGACCCCGGTGAAGCTCTCGGCCAGTTCCTCCAGGGTGACGCTGCGCGGCCCGGCGGCGGGATCGTTCAGCCACGCGACGCCGTCGCGCACACCTTCGAACACGAGGAAATGATTGAAGTTCCAGTGCAGGATCGATGGCACCGGCAGCGCCGCCAGCGCACCAGCCTCCTTGCTGAACCCTTTCGCGACCAGGCCGTGGCTGCGCGCGCATTTCAGCAGGTTGCTGGCCTTGCTGCCGTTGCGCGACACGCCGCACTCCTGGCGCAGCGCTTCGAGCGGGACCCAGCGGCCGTGATGGGCCAGCACCATCGCCAGCGCGGCGGCGCCGCACTCGACCGCCTCCATCTGCAGGATCGTGGGAGTGCGCACGCGCCCCGGATGCCCAGGATGCGATCGGGTCACGCCACACTCATTGCAGCGCGGGGATCAGCAGCGCGAGCGGGCGCCGGCGCGACAGCACGATGTCGCCATTGACAGGGGTGCCGGCGGCATCCGGGGTTGCCGCCAGCGCAACCTGGACTTCGTGAACGTCGTGCATGCCTTGCGTCCCGGCGACGCGTTCGACCTTGCCGTGCAATGCGGCGGAGCTGCCGCAGGCTGCATGGGCAGGCAACAGCACCACGTCCATGCCGGGGCGAATGGCGCCGGCCGCGGTGGCCGGTACCCGCAGCAGCGCGTGGCCGCCGGCCGCCAGGCTGCCGTGCGCGGGCAGCGTGACGGGCAGCGAACCGGCGAGGCTCCAGGCCAGCGCCGCCAGCGCCAGCAAGGCGCAGACAGACAGCGCGATCCAGCCCGGCGCATCCGTGACGGGCACCAGGTGATCGAGCTGTTCGGGGGAAGCCAGGCGATCGAGCGCCGCCTGGCGGAAGATGCGTTTTTCGGACATGACCGGCAACCAGCCGGAAACGCGGTCAGCGGCCGAAGTGCGATCCGTTGCTGTGCTTCATGCTGGGCATGACAGGCACGCCGCCGGACACCATTTCCATTTCGAAGTCGGACAGTTCGTCGTCGCTGGTGGACAGCACCTGCCGCGCTTCCTCGGCGGTGAAATCGAAGCCGCTGCGGCTGCCCAGCTGCGCCAGGCCGGCATAGTCGATGGCGCCGTTGCTGAAATACGGCGCCACCTCGGCTTGCAGGGTGCTCATGCGGTTGATGTGCTGACGAAAATTTTGAGCGGCAATGATGGACATGCTAGGACCCCAGATCAGACGTTATCTAATTGTAATTAATATGAACAACCTGCAACTATTTTAGTACCAATGGCACTTTGAATTCAATGCATTCCTGCACTAAGGCCGAGGCCATCATTGTAACGGGGCGGCGCGCCGGCCACAGCGCGTTGATGTCAATTACCAATTAGATATCTATGTAACTTCGACGTCATCCGAATCTTACAAATTCACGGGTCGAACGCCACTTTTCCTAGCCCCCTCCGGCCTTGGATACTCGCACCATTACATCGCATGCATGCACCGGCAATGTGCACCGCGCCAGCCGGCGCAGTGCGGCAGCCCCAACCGGCATACCCGAGGAAACTCCATGAACACCCCTGCCAACGAGGATGGCTGCCTGCTGATCATCGGCGGCGACGAGCAGCGCAACTGCCGCGAGCGGATCCTGGCGCGCTTCGTCGAACTCGCCGGTGGCCCGGCGCGCAGTTTCGTGCTGCTCACCAGCGCCAGCGAGGAACCGGAAGCGATGGCGCGCCCGTACCGGGAAGCGCTGGCGAGGCTGGGCGTCAGCCGCTGCGATACCGTGCATACGGCGGGACGCGCGGAAGCCAACGATCCGGCCGTCGCCGCGCGCGTTGCCCACGCGGACGGCATCCTGATCACCGGCGGCGACCAGAAGCGCCTGATGGCCACCATCGGCGGCACGGCGCTCGACCGGGCGCTGCACGAAGCGCTGAAGCGCCGCTGCGCGTGCCTGGCCGGTACCAGCGCGGGCGCCTCGGCCATGGCCGGCCACATGCTGGCTTCCGGCAGCGCCGAGTACGCGCCGGCAAAAGGCGCCGCCACGCTGGGCGCGGGCCTCGGCTTCGTGCAGCACATCGTGATCGACCAGCACTTCTCGCAGCGCCACCGCATCAACCGACTGCTCAGCCTGATCGCGCAAAACCCCTACCTGTACGGCCTGGGCATCGACGAGGACACGGCGCTCGTCGTCGAACGGGGTGCCGGCATCGAGGTGATCGGCGAAGGCGGCGTCACGTTCGTCGATGGCCGCAACATGATCACGAACGCCGCCGACATCGGCGAGGGCGAGCCGGCCGAACTGGTCGGCGTGCAACTGCATGTGCTGCCGGCCGGCTCCGGCTACCTGCTGCCCGGTGCCGCCACCCCGGCGCGCCTGCATCGCATCACGCGCGAAGCGCCGGCGCCATTACATGAATTCATCCGCAATCTGACCAAGAGGAACCCGTTGTCATGAACATCATCGAGCAAAGGCTGCTGCGCGGCCGTAACCTGTATTCGCACCATCCCTGCCTGCTGACGGTGCTCGATACAGGCGAGCTGAAAGAGGCCCGGACCGATGCGCTGCCAGGTTTCAACGAACGGCTGCTCGAACTGCTGCCGTCGCTGTACGACCATCGCTGCTCGGTCGGCAAGTACGCCGGCTTCGTGCAGACGCTGCATTCGGGTACCAACCTGGCCCACGTGGTTGAACACGTGACCCTGGCCCTGCAATGCCTGGCCGGCACCACCGTCAACACCGGCCGCACGCACGATGCGGGCGATGGCCGGTACCGCGTGGTGTGCGCCTATGAACTGGAACAGGTGGTGAGCGAAGCGTTCGACGCCGCCGTGGCGCTGGTGACGGCGCTGGCGCGCGGCGGAACGTTCGCGCTGGCCGCAACCGTGGCGGCGCTGCGAGAAACGGCCGAAGACCACGCGATCGGCACCAGCACCGGCGCCATCGTCGGCGCGGCGAAGGCCCGCGGTATCCCGGTGCTGCGGCTGACGGAAACCGCCAACCTGTTCCTGCTGGGCTGGGGCGCGCGCCAGAAAAGGCTGCAGGCCACGATCACGGCCGATACCGGCCATATCGCGGTCGGCATCGCCAGCGACAAGCAGCTGACCAAGGCCCTTCTGCAGGAAGCCGGCATACCGGTGCCGGAAGGCGCGACGGTACGCACGCTGGAACAGGCGCAGCGCGCGGCGCGCCGCCTGGGCTGCACGGTTACCGTGAAGCCGCTCGACGGCAACCACGGCCGCGGCGTGACCACCCGCTGCAACACCCCCGAGGAAGTGGCGGTGGCGTTCGAGCGCGCGCGCCAGCACGGCCGCAGCATCATCGTCGAGCGCTTCGTGACAGGCCAGGACTACCGCGTGCTGGTGGCCGACGGCCGCGTGGCAGCCGCCGCGCTGCGCCGGCCGCCCGCGGTCACGGGTGACGGCGTATCGACCGTGCGCCAGCTGGTGGAGCGGGAAAACCTGAACCCGGCGCGCGGCGAAGGCCATACCAACATCCTGACGAAGATCCCGCTCGACGGCCATGCCGAAACGGTGCTGGCCGAACAGGGCTTCACTGCCGACAGCGTGCCCGCCGCCGGCATTCCGGTGCAATTGCGCGGCAACGCCAACCTGTCCACCGGCGGCACTGCCGAAGACGTGACGGACCTGCTGCCCCCGCAGACACGCGCGCTGTGCGTGCGCGCCGCGCAGAAGATCGGTCTCGACGTGGCGGGGCTGGACATCGTCTGCACCGATATCGCCCGGCCGCTGGAAGAACAGGGTGGCGCCATCATCGAAGTCAATGCCGCGCCGGGCATCCGCATGCACCAGTACCCGAGTGCCGGCACGCCGCGCAATGCCGGCGAGGCGATCGTCGACGGCATGTTCGGCAACGGCGATGGCCGCATCCCCGTCATCGCGGTGACCGGCACCAACGGCAAGACCACCACCACGCTGATGCTGGAGCACAGCATCCGCCAGGCCGGCCTGCGCACCGGCTGCGCCACGACCGAGGGCGTGTTCATCGACGGCGCCTGCATCCGCAAGGGCGACTGCGCCGGCTACTGGTCGGCGCGCAGCGTGCTGACCGACCCGAACGTGGATTTCGCCGTGCTGGAAACGGCGCGCGGCGGCATCCTCAAGCGCGGCCTGGCCTTCGACCGCTGCGACGTCGCCGTGATCCTGAACGTGTCGCACGACCACCTCGGCCTGGACGGCGTGAATACCCTGGAGGACCTGGTCCGCGTCAAGGCCGTGGTGGCCAGGGCCGCCTCGCGCGCCGTGGTGCTCAATGCCCAGGACGCACACTGCGTGGCGATGGCCGATGAACTGGACGAGCATGTGGAGCGGCTGTACTTCAGTTGCGACGCGGACAACGCCGTGCTGCTGCGCCACCTGGAAAGCGGCGGCCGCGCCGCCTACCTGCAGGACGGCGCGCTGATCCTGGCCGACGGCACGCGCCGCCATCGCATCCTGTGGGCGGAAGAGATGCCGTCCGCGCTGGACGGCTGCGCGCGCCACAACATCGCCAACGCGCTGGCAGCCGGCGCCGCGATGCTGGCGGCCGGCCTGCAGATCGGGCAGATCGCCGACGGCCTGGCATCGTTCGTGTCCGACAATGTGCGCAATCCGCTGCGCGCCAACGTGTACGACGTGCGCGGCGTGAAAGTGCTGGTCGACTACGCGCACAACCCGGCCGCGTATGCGGCGCTGGGCCTGACCGCGCGCGAGATGAGCGCGAGCGAAACGGGGACGCACCGCACCGTGGCCGTGGTCACCGCGCCCGGCGACCGGCGCGACGAGGACCTGGAACGCATCGGCGAGACCTGCGGCGAGGCGTTCGACGAGGTGATCGTCTACGAGTCCCCGGCCGAGCACCGCGGCCGGCGGCCGGGGGAACGCGCGGCGCTGATGGCGGCCGGCGCAATCCGCGCCTCCACGCGCGTGCACCTGGAACTCGAATCCGGCGCCGCGCTGCGCCTTGCGCTCACCCGCTGCCAGCCGGGCGACGTGATGCTGTTCGCCACCGGCACCTCGGTGGCCGAACTGGTCGAGGCGCTGCGCGATTTCGATCCGGCCAGCGCCGAGAGCATCGCGCTGGCGGCAGCCGGCGGCTGAAAACAGGGACGGTCCGGCGTCCCGGTCCGTCCCTGATTTTTCGTCCCTGATTTTTCTACCGCAAATCGCTGGCCAGCCGCGGCGATGAGAGGAGCGTCTTGAATGCGGCCCAGCGCTGCGCCCGCGCCTGTTGCGGATCGGTCGACGTCACCTGTTTCTCGACCCATGCCTTGACGAGGTCCTTGCCCAGGTTGTAGTTGATCACGTAGCCGCGCAGCGCGTCGTAGAACTGCACGCGCTGGCCGGCCTTTTCCGGCGGGTACAGCGCCACGTTGACCAGCCATTCGATCGCCTGCTCGCGCGTGAAGCGCCCTTCCAGGTAGTGCATGGCATTGTCGTTGTCCGCGTAGGACAGCTGCGCCAGCAGTTTTTGCAGCGCGGCGTACTGGCCGGCCAGGCTGGGGTCCAGGCCGGCCAGCGGATACAGCACGTCGCGCTCGAAGGCGAGCCGCTCTTCGTCCGGGAACGCCATCTCGATGCCGTAGTTGGCGCTGCCTTCGGCGATCAGCGACATCGGCGAATACAGCGGGTAGACGCTGAACTCGACCCAGTTGCGCTCCTTCACCAGGTGCTGCTCCAGCAGCGCGTTGTAGACGTGGTGGCCCGGGTATCCCTCGTGGCAGCCCAGGTCGACGGCACGCTCGATATAGATCGGGAACTCCGTGTTGATCTGGATCAGGCTGTGCGCATCGCCCTTGTACCAGTTGTAGCCGGACCAGGGTTTGCCGGTCACGAATTCCATCACGAAGCTTTCGTTCTTCGGCAGCGCCAGGTGTGGCGCGGTGCGTTCGCGGCAGGCGGCGATCGCCGCGTCGAACACGGGCTTCAGGCGCTCCTTCGGGATCGCGAAGCGGGCGCGGAATGCCTGTACCCGCTGCGGCAGCGGGCCCTCGCCCGGCACCAGTGCATCGATCCGCTTCAGCAGCGCTTCATAGTACGCGCGGTCGTGGTGCGGCGTGACAGCGTCGTACAGCAGCGCGGTTTCCTCGTCGAAGCCGAATTTTTTACCGTCCAGCATATCGACGCGGGCGCTCAAGGCCTTCAGCTGCTTGCGCAGAAAGGCCAGGCGCAGCGCTTCGTCCGGATTCGCGGCCTTCTTGCCGGCGAGGTCGCCGGATGCCGCCCGGGCTTCCTCGCGGATCGCCGCCAGGCTGCGCTTTTCCTTCTCCGCCCGGGCCTGCAGGGCCGGGGGGCCGTAATACGCGTCGACGTAGCTGGCATCGTGCTGGCCTACCGCCAGCACCAGCTGGCGATAGCGCTCGGCCACGTCCTGCACCGAGGCCGCCAGCGCGCCGCCGGCCACCATCATCGCGAGTCCCCCCGCCACCAGTTTTTTCATGCGCCCGCTCCCTTGTTATCCGAAACAGGCCAGTTTAGGGGAGGCTCCTGTCCGCTGTAAACCTCCGTGGGCCGCAGATTCATCTGGGTCGGGAAGGCGATGTCGATACCGCGCTCCGCCAGGCCGCGCAGCACGTCGAGCAGCACGGCCTGGTTGGTATCCATGAAAACGAAATAATCCGGGGTCTTGATCCAGTACACCACCTCGTACTCGGCCGCCCACTGGCCCAGGTTGCGCAGGTGCGCCCGCTCGAACGAGGCGGTTTCCTCCTGCCGTTCGATGATCTCCTTCACCATGGCCGGGACGGCGGCCAGCTGGTCCGGCGAGGTGCCGTAGCGCACGCGGATCATGAACGCGACGCGGCGCGAGAACATGCGGGTCTGGTTGGCGATGCGCGACTTGAGCATGTCGCCGTTGGAGAAGATGACCTGGTCGCCGCCCAGGCCGCGCAGCCGTGTCGTCTTCAGACCGATGTATTCGACGGTGCCGAGGTACTCGCCGACGATGATGAAGTCGCCCACCACGAACGGCTTGTCCAGCACGATCGACAGCGAGGCCAGCAGGTCGCCCAGGATGTTCTGCACCGCCAGCGCCACGGCGATGCCGCCGATGCCCAGGCTGGCCACCAGGGTCGTGATGTTGAAGCCCAGGTTATCCAGGATCATCAGCATGAACACGACCCACACGATCAGGCGCAGGATGAAATCGATGATCGCCGTCGAGGCCACGCCGGCCGCGCTGTCGGTGCCGCCGAGGGCGGCCTGCCGGTAGCGGCGCCGCCAGACGCGCACGCCGGTATCGGCCCAGACCGCCGACTGGATCAGCATCGCCGTGACGGCGATGCGCCACAGCGACACTTCATATTTCTTGGAGAATTCCAGCATCAGCGAACCGAGATACAGCGCCAGGATCACGATGACCAGGCTGTACGTGTTGCGCAGCATGCGCAGGAGCCAGTCGTCGACCCGCGTCTCGGTGCGCTCGGCCACGCGGGCCAGCCGGTGAATGAGGAAGGTCCGCACCACGATCAGCACCGCCGCCGCGGCGAACGCCACGGCCAGCGCGGTAGCCCATTCCTGGATCGGATTGCCCAACCAAACGTAACGCATGCACCCTCCCTTTCGCTGGCGAGAGTGTACCGAAGCACACTGTGCCAGCGCGCACACGAGGCGACGGGCGGGTATGCCCATTGACCTCGCAACCTGTTCAATGACGCCCGGCAATACGGCGACAGTCTTTTGATTTTTTCGCCATACTTTTCGCTCGTTCGACTAGCTCACCGACTATATGAAAAAAGATGACGCAATCCAAACCCGGGCGATCGAGCTTTGGGGCGGACTGGAAGGAACGGTCAACCGCGTGCGCGATCAATATTTCAGCCAGATGGACCAGAACGGGCACGGCCAGCGGCTCAGCGACCTGGACCGCTTCGCGGCACTGGGCATTTCCGCCATCCGTTATCCAGTACTGTGGGAACTCACGGCTCCCGATGGAATCGAGCAGGCCGACTGGACCTGGGCCGACGAGCGCCTGCCGGCGCTGCGCGACCTGGGCGTGAACCCCATCGTGGGCCTTGTGCACCACGGCAGCGGCCCGCGCCACACCAGCCTCGTCGATCCCGAGTTCGGCCCCAAGCTGGCCGAATTCGCCGGTGCCGTGGCACGCCGCTTCCCCTGGGTCGAGTACTACACTCCCGTCAACGAACCCTGCACCACCGCGCGTTTTGCCGGCCTGTATGGCGTGTGGTATCCGCATGGCCGCGACGATCTCACGTTCCTGCAGGCGCTGATCAACCAGTGCAAGGGCGTGGTGCTGTCGATGCGGGCGATCCGTGAAGTCAACCCGAACGCCAAGCTGGTGCAGACGGACGACCTGGGCAAGACCTACAGCACGCCCGAGATGGCCGAATGGGCCGACTTCTATAACGAACGGCGCTGGCTCGCCTGGGACCTGCTGTGCGGCACGGTCGATGAAGACCACGCGCTGTGGAAATACTTCCTGAAGAGCGGCATACCTGCCGAGGACGTTCTGTGGTTCCGCGACAATCCCTGCCCGCCGGACGTGATGGGCCTGAACTATTACATCACCAGCGAACGCTGGCTCGATCATCGGGGCGATCGCTACCCGGCCCAATACGTGGGCCCGCACGGTTTCGCCGACATCGAAACCGCCCGCGCGCTGGCCACGCCGACACCGGGCATCGCGCCGCTGCTGGAAGAAACGTGGGAGCGCTACGGCTTGCCAATGGCGGTGACGGAGGCGCATATCGACGCCAACCGCGAAGACCAGCTGCGCTGGCTGTACGAAGTGTGGAACGCCGCGCACGAGGTGCGCCGCAAGGGCGCGGACATGCGCGCCGTCACTGTGTGGTCGCTGCTCGGTTCGTACGACTGGAATTGCCTGGTCACCGAATGCCGCGGCTATTACGAGAACGGCGCCTACGACCTGCGCTCGCCCGAACCGCGCCCGACGGCGCTGGCCCGGCTGATGCGGGAACTGTCGAGCGGGCGCACGCCGTCGTCGCCGGTGCTGCAGGGGCTGGGCTGGTGGCGCCGGCCGGGCCGTTTCCTGTGCCCGCCGGTGGCCACCAGCGCCACCGTCGCGGCACTGCCCGCCGAACGCAACCTGGCCCACCGACCGGTGCAGCCGATCCTGATCAGCGGCGCCACGGGAACGCTGGGCAGCGCGTTCGCCCGCATCTGCGAGGAGCGCAACCTGGCGTTCAAGGTACTGACGCGGCAGGAGATGGATATCGCCGATCCCGCTTCGGTGGAAGCGGCGATCCGCAAGCACCGGCCGTGGGCGGTCATCAACGCCGGCGGCTACGTGCGGGTTCACGATGCCGAACAGGAATCGGACCGCTGCCTGCGCGAGAATGCGCATGGCCCGGTGGTGCTGGCCAATGCCTGCGCACGCCACGAGATCCGGCTGCTGAGCTTTTCCAGCGACCTGGTGTTCGATGGCTCGAAAGGCACCGCCTATGTGGAAAGCGACCCGGTCGCACCGCTGAACGTGTATGGCCAGAGCAAGGCCGAGGCGGAGCGGCGCGTGCTGGCGGTGAATCAGAACGTGCTGATGGTGCGCACCAGCGCCTTCTTCGGCCCGTGGGATCGCCACAACTTCGTGACGCTGGCGCTGCAGGCCTTGCAGGAAGGCCGCGCCTTCACGGCTGCCAGCGACCTGGTGGTGTCGCCGACCTATGTGCCGGACCTGGTGCAGACCTGCCTGGACCTGCTGATCGACAACGAGCACGGCATCTGGCACCTGTCGAATGGCGACGCGGTATCGTGGGCCGAGCTGGCACGCCGCGTCTGCACGCTGGCCGGGCTGGACGAGTCGCTGGTCGATGCGCAGCCGGCGACCGCGCTGGAAGGCCAGGCACCGCAACCGCGCTACTCGGCGCTGGACAGCGAACGTGGCAAGCTGATGCCCACACTTGACGACGCCTTGCAGCGCTACCTGAAGGCGGTGGAGGAAGTACGGCGCCAGGGCGATACACATGTGGGCGCGGCACAGGCGGCGCACTACGGCAGCAGTTGATCGTTGCGGCCGGCCGGCAGCGCGCCGGCCGGCCGCGCACCGCTGGCACCACATGCATCGCACGCACCGCACGCAAGACCATCGCGGCCCCTTTCACGGGGCCGCTTTTTTTATGTGGCTTACCGGTTCGATCAGGTCGGCGCGCGCAGGTGCCGCGCCAGGTCGGCCAGCCGGTATGGCTTGCCGACGAAATCGAATTCGCCCAGGTCCGCCGGCTCGCCTTGCAAGGCCTGCTGCGGGTAGCCCGATGCGATGATGACCTTGATCCGCGGCCAGCGCTCGCGCACCGTGCGCGCCAGCTCCAGCCCCGTCATCCCGTTCGGCATCATCAGGTCGGTGAACAGCACGTCGAAGCGCGCATCCACGCCGTGCTGCTCCAGCAGGCGCAGCGCGGCCACGCCATCCGGTGCGCTGTGCACCTGGTACCCCATCGTTTCAAACAGGTCGCAGGCGACAGCCATCACCAGCTGGTCGTCCTCGACGATCAGCACGCGCTCGGCATGCGGCTGTGCGCCGGCATCCGCTTCGTTCACATGCTCGTGGGCCGGCAGGAACAGGCTGATCGCCGTGCCCTTGCCCAACTCGGTGCGAATCTGCACGTCGCCGCCCGATTGCGTGATGAAACCATAGACCTGCGACAGCCCCAGGCCGGTGCCCTTGCCGACCGGCTTGGTCGTGAAGAAGGGCTCGAACGCGCGGTTCACCACGTCCGGCGTCATGCCGGTGCCGCTGTCGCGCACCGTCACGCGCACGTAGTCGCCGGGCGGCAGCGTGCCTACCTCGTGCTCGCCCAGCCGCACGTTGCGCGTTTCCAGCGCCAGCGAGCCGCCGCCCGGCATGGCATCGCGCGCATTGACGATGAGGTTCAGCAGCGTGGCCTCGAAGCGGGCTTCGTCGACGACGATGCTGGCCAGCCGCGGCGCCAGGTCGAACACGAACGATACCTGCGGGCCGCTGGCCCGGCGCAGTACCTGCTCGAAGCTGCCGATCAGCGCATTGGCCTGGTGCAGCTCGGCGGACAGGGGCTGCTGGCGCGCGAACGACAGCAATTGCTGCGTCAGCAGCGCGCCGCGGTCGATCGCGCGGCGCATGCTGTCCAGCACGCGCAGCGTGGTCGTGCCGGGGTTCTGCGCGTGCAGGATGTCGACACCGGACGACAGCACGGCCAGCAGATTGTTGAAGTCGTGCGCGACGCCGCCGGTGAGCTGGCCGATCGCTTCCATTTTCTGCGCCTGGAACAGCGCATTGCGGGTCTGTTCGAGCGACTCGGCCGTGGCGCGCTGCTCGGTCACGTCGCGCGTGATCTTGGCGAAGCCGATCAGCGTGCCCCGCTCGTCGTGGATGGCATCGAGCACGGCGTGGGCGAAGAAGCGGGTACCGTCGCGGCGCACGCGCCAGCCTTCGCTTTCGAAGCGGCCTTCGCGCGCCGCCGTTTCCAGCGCGCGCTGCGGCACGCCGGCGGTGCGGTCTTCGTCGGTGAAGAAGCGGCTGAAGTGACTGCCCAGCACTTCTTCCTCGGTAAAGCCCTTGATGCGCTGCGCGCCCACGTTCCAGTTGGTGATCTCGCCTTGCGGCGACAGCATGTAGATCGCGTAGTCGGTCACGCCCTGCACCAGCAGGCGGAAATGCTGCTCGCTCTGCCGCAGTGCTTCCTGGGCGGCGCGCCGGTCGGTGATGTCGCGCGTGATCTTCGCGAACCCGACCAGGATGCCTTGCGCATTGCGGATCGGGTCGATGACGACGCTGGCCCAGAAGCGCGTGCCGTCGTTGCGCACGCGCCATCCCTCGCCTTCGAAGCGCCCTTCATTGCGTGCCGCGCCCAGCGCCCGTTCGGGCAGCGCGGCGGCCCGGTCTTCTTCCGTATAAAAGCGGGAGAAGTGCTGCCCCATGATCTCGTGCGCCTTGTAGCCCTTGAAACGCTCGGCGCCTGCGTTCCAGCTGCTGACATAACCTTCCGAATCCAGCATGTAGATCGCGTAGTCGCTGATGCTGGCCACCAGCAGCTCGTAGCGCTGCTGGAAATCCGGCAGGGCCGGCTTGGTGGGCGAAGGCACGGGCGCAGGCACGGGCGACGAACTGTTGGCTGCGTTTTCGCTCATCGTGTCTTTCGCTGACGTTATTATCCGGCGATTGTAACGCCAACCGTGCGAGCGCACGGGACACTGGCGCGTACCATCGGAGCTGTTCAGGACAGCGAAACATCCATGTTGCAACTTATTAACAATTTGCATTGCGGGTTGCTATTCTTGGCCTTGGCGGGCAGCGGCGGCGCGGCCGCCGCGCCGTCCACGGACCAGCCGGTTCCCCGCGTTGCCGTCACGGCCACCCGCGATCCTGTCGATAAATCGTACCGCCGCATGATCCGTGGGATGGACCGCTTCGCGCGCGAGGCAGCCGTGCTGGCACCGGGCGCCGCGCTGCGCTTTCGCCTGCTGCCCCGGCTGGCCGGCACGCCGATGGAAGGCATCGAGATGAAAGTGGTGGGCGACACGGTCAGTCTCCCGGTGCCGGTGGGAGCCGATAACGGCTTTACGCTGGCACGCGACGAACGCGCATGGCACGAGGATGCGGCGCTGGTGGCCAACCGCCGCACCGCCAGCATGACCTGGCGCGCGGAGGTACGCAGCCCCGGCGTGCCCGATGGCATGCGGCGCCTCGGCGACCTGCGCCTGGAATGCCGGGTCGGCATGGAGGCGGGACTGGTGTCGAACAATGCCCACCTGTTCGCGTGGCTGGGCGACCTGCTGGCGAATCCGGACAAGGTTTGCGAGGATGCCGACGGGCGTTACCTGTTCTTTGCCGAACGCCCGGTATTCGCGGTGACGCTGCATGCGAACGGCCGCGCCACGCCGGCATTGCTGCGCCTGCTGTACGCCGGCGGCCGCGTGCAGGCGCCGGACCTGCCGTACTGCGACTGCCAGGTGCTGCTCGACCGCAGCTACCACGCCCCCATCTGGGACCGTGCCTGGCCGGACGATACGCTGCTGTCGTTTGAAACCATGGACGATCCGCCGCCGCCCGGCGCCCCCGCCGCCCCCGGCGTGGAACCGGGCCACACACGCGAACAGGTGCGCACGCTGCTGGGGCCCGGTACCGTGGCGACGTTCCGCGACGGCCGCGAAGCATGGCTGTATCCACGCGCGGACGACCGCCGCGCCGAGGGAAAACCGGAGTACCTCGTGCTGTTCGATGCCGGCGGCCGGGTCGCGAAGAGCCGCATGCGCCCGGCAACGAACGCGTTGCCACGCCAGGAATAACTCACGCACGTTGGCTGCGGCGTCGATCTATTGCACGCGCAGCTGGCGCAGGTCGTCCACCAGGGGCACGATCGCCAGCACGACAAGCATCATCGCCAGCGGTACCGTGGCCGCGTAGCCGAGCCGGGTGAAGCCCACCGCCCCGGCGACGCCGCCAGCGAAGAAGCACAGCGCCAGCATGGCGAGCAGCTGAAGGCGCGTCCTGTTCGCCACCACGGGTGCCGCCGCGCGATCGCGGTTCGGATACAGGGCCTTGCCCAGTTCGATACCGATATCGGTCATCACGCCGGTGATGTGCGTGGTGCGGATCTCCGCGTTCGACAGCTTGGTGATCACGGCATTCTGCAAGCCCATCATGAAGCACAGCAGCGCGATCGTGGCCGGCACGATCAGCACCTCGACCGATGCCAGCCACGTGCCCAGCACGCCGAACGCCAGCAGCAGCACCGCTTCGAGCAGCAATGGCAGCGCATAGATGCTGTGCAGCTCCCGCCGGCGCGCATAGTTGACGATCAGCGCGCAGCAGGCAGCGCCGCCGACAAAGGCCAGCAGCGCCCCCAGGCCGGCGGCGGCCAGGCCATAGGCGCCGCCGGCGATATCGTCCGCCACGGCCGACACGATGCCGGTCATGTGCGAGGTGTACTGGTGAACCGCGATGAACCCGCCGGCATTGGCCGCGCCGGCCACGAAGGCGAGCACCATGCCGAGCTGCCGGTTGCCGCCGGCTTCGCGCTGGCGTCCCGTCAGGCGGCGGGCATAATTGAGGGGCATCCCGACTCCCGGCCAAAAGTCCAAAGTACACCCGCGCCCGGCCGCGGGTCAATGGCCGAGCAGTTCGGCCAGGCAGTGCGCCGGGCCATCTGCACAGGGGGCTAGGCAAACCCGGAACAGGGCTGCTATAATTGCGCGCCTTGGCCTGGTAGCTCAGTTGGTAGAGCAGAGGATTGAAAATCCTTGTGTCGGTGGTTCGATTCCGCCCCGGGCCACCAAGAATTCGGCAGTACAAACGAAACGCCAACCCTTGCAGGTTGGCGTTTTTGTTTGCGCGATTCTTTTGTTTGCGCGGTTCGCCAGCGCCGCCGGCGTCCGCCTGTGCATGGCAAGCCGCCCGAGGCCGTTCAGCTACATGGGCCGCTTTCACTGGATTACCATCGAAAAAGTCGGCCATTTCCCGGCGCAATACCTGGCCAAACCGGTCGAGTGGTCATACGGGAAGGCACGGGGCAAGCGCTGAGGTGCGCTGCGCGCCCCCGGTACGCGATGCGCGCTCCGGTTCGCCACCGTCACAACGCCATGCCTGTCGGTGAAATGTGACGGCATTTTCCGCGGGCTGGCACTATTGCGAACACTGTTTCGCCTCTTTCATTGAAATCGGGGCTATGCTGGCATGGTGCCCGCCGCGGCGTCGCTGGCACGCTACGACAACCGCTGCAACTGGTGCTGCCTGACGCATCCCGTGCCCGGCAGGATCCTTCATCAAAGAAAGTCGCATCGCAATGAATACATCATTGCTTCTTTGGACCCTGGGCCCTCCGTGACGCCGGATAGCGATATCGCGCACTGGCGCAGCCAGATCATCTCCCGCATGATCGCCATCGTGCTCGTGCTGGGCGTCATCACCGCCGTGCCCAGCATTGTCCTGGCGGTGCGCAACGGCATGTGGGCGATGATCGCCGTCGATCTCTTCGCGCTGGCCTGGCTGGCCGCACTCTGGCGCCTGCCGAACTTGTCCTACCGGACACGCGTGGTGAACTTCATCGCGATCGTTTTCTTCGCCTCGATCGGCCTGATGATGAACGTGGGATACGTTGCGCAGGTTTTCCTCATGTCGCCATCGGTGTTCGCCGTCGTGCTGCTGGGAATGCGACCGGCGCTGGTGGCGGTGGCCGCCAGCGGCCTCGTCATCCTGGTACTCGGCCTTACCGGCCTGGCACGGCCGGACCTTGCCGGTTTTCCCGCCGACGGTGCCGTGGCCCCGATCCTGGCCACGCTGAACTTCCTGTTCATTGGCACCATGATCACCGTATGCTGCGGAACGCTGCTGCAAAAGCTGACGAAGTCGCTGGCCGACCTGCACCAGTTCGCGGCATCCCTCGAAGCGGGCAAGAATGCGCTGCACGCGGCCAACGCGGAATTGCGGCTCACCGCCGCCGCAGTGGCCCAGCTCAACGACAGGGTCATCATCGCCCGCGCGAGCCCGGATCCCAGCCAGCCACAGCCCATCATCTTCGCCAACGATGCGTTCTTGCGCGGCACCGGCTACACACGCGAGGAAGTGCTCGGCCGTAGCATGACCATGTTTTCCGGCCCGGAAACCGATGCGGCCGAGGCGGCGCGCATCGCCGGCAAAATGGTACGCGGCGAAGGCATATCGACCGAGCTGCAAATCCATGGCAAGTCCGGCGCGCCCCAATGGGTCGAGCTGGACATCTCGCCCTTCCTGGACGAGACCGGCGCACATACGCATTGGGTGATCGTCGGACGCGACATCGGCGAGCGCAAGAAGGCGGCCAACGCGATCCACCAGCTGGCTTATTACGATGTGCTGACCGGCTTGCCGAACCGCCGGCGCCTGATGGAACAGCTCAACGCCCGGCTGGCGCAGGCGGACAGCGCCCGCGGTGCCCTGCTGTTCATCGACCTCGACCACTTCAAGTACGTCAACGACGCACGCGGCCATGCCACCGGCGACGACCTGTTGCGCAATGCAGCGCATGTCATCTCCAGCCTGGTGCGCGGCGACGATATGGTGGCGCGGCTGGGTGGCGACGAGTTTGTCGTACTGCTTAGCAGTATCGCCGGCGACGAAGCCGATATCGCGGCCGCGGCAATGGCCCGCGCACAGGCGATCGGCACGGCGCTGGCCCGCGAGATCGCCATCGACAGCCATCACTACAGCACCTCGGCCAGCATCGGCATCGCGCTGATGCTGCGCCCCGGCCAGAGCGCCGACGACCTGCTGCGCGAAGCGGATACGGCGATGTATCGCGCCAAGGCCAATGGCCGCAACGGCGTTGCCCTGTTCGAGTCGACCATGCGCGCCGAGATGGAACAGCGGCTGACGCTCGAGGGCGACCTGGCAAATGCGTTGAAACGGGACGAGCTGGCGATGCACCTGCAACTGCAGTTCAATGCGGAAGGCCGCCCGGCGGGGGCCGAACTGCTGATGCGCTGGCGCCGGGCCGATGGCCGGATGGTGCCCCCGGATATCTTCATCCCCGTGGCCGAATCCACCGGCCTGATCGTCCCGCTCGGCGATTGGGCCCTGCGCCAGGCCTGCCTGGCGTGGCGGCAACTGGCGGCGCAGGGCCACCCTCTGCCCCTGTCCGTCAATGTCAGCCCCACACAATTTCGCCAGGCCAACTTTGTGGAATCGGTACGGTGCGTGCTCGCGGAAACCGGCACGCCACCGGATCAGTTGATCCTGGAAGTGACGGAGAGCATTGCCGTCGGCGACCGCGACGGCACGATCGCCCGCATGCGCGAACTCGCCGACCTGGGCATCCGCTTCTCGATCGACGATTTCGGCACCGGCTACTCGAACCTGGCCTACCTGAAGCGCATGCCGCTCTACGAGCTGAAGATCGACAAGAGCTTCATCCACGAGATGCCGGGCGACGCGGACGGCACGGCCATCGTGCGCTCGATCCTGGCCATGGCCGCGCAGTTGCGCCTGCGCGTGGTGGCCGAGGGTGTCGAATCGCGGGAGCAGGCGCAGTTTCTCGCCGCCAACGGCGCGCCGTTCATGCAGGGCTACCTGTTCGCGCGGCCGATGCCGTTGGCCGACGTGCTGGCCGAGCTGGCGAAACCCGGCAAGGCGCGGCCGGACCATGAGGACCGGGTTGCCGGCTTCGCTGGACGAATGTAGTCAGGCAGCGCATTTTCCAGCCGCCACTGGATCGTCACGGGGCGGGTGCGGTGGGCGCTTTCAGGGGTGACCTATCCCCATGGAGGACAGTCGCCCTCGCAACCGGCAGCTTCGGGTTTTTGGACGATTCCTGACGTCGCAAGTACCGCTCCAGCGCCGCGCCAGCGCAACACTAAGCGACATCCACATGTATCAATGAATGACAGCCATGCCAATTTCGGGTATCATGTTGCATTGCAGCAAAACATAGTGCATTTAATACAAGTGTACATTGTGCTCCCCGAAGGTGCTCCCGTGACTCCCCATACCGATATCGCCCACTGGCGCAGCCAGATCATCAGCCGCATGATCTCCATCGTGCTCGTGCTGGGAATCATCACCGCCGTGCCCTCGATCGCGATGGCCGTGCGCAATGGCATGTGGCCGGTGATTTCCGTCGATCTCCTGGCCATCGCCTGGCTGGCGGCGCTCTGGCGCCTGCAGCGCCTGTCGTACACCGCGCGGGTGGTGAATTTCATTGCGATCGTTTTCTTCGCCTCGATCGGCCTGATGGTGAACGTGGGACACATTGCCCAGATCTTCCTGATGGCGCCACCGGTGTTTGCGGTCGTCCTTCTGGGGATGCGCCCGGCGCTGGCGGCGGTCGCTGGCGGCGGCCTCGTCATCCTGGTGCTTGGCGTTACCGGCCTGGCACGGCCCGACCTGGCCGGATATCCGAAGGATGGTGCGGTGGCCCCGCTGCTGGCGGCCGTGAACTACCTGTTCATCGCGACCATGATCACGGTATCGTGCGGAACGCTGCTGCAAAAGCTGCTGAAATCGCTGGCCGACCTGCACCAGTTCGCCGGGTCGCTCGAGGAAGGCAAGAACGCGCTGCAAGCCGTCAACGCGGAACTGCGGCTCACCGCCGCCGCCGTGGCCCAGCTCAACGACAGGGTCATCATCGCCCGCGCCACCAGGGGAGTGGACCAGCCGCAGCCGATCATCTTCGCCAACGATGCGTTTGTCCGCGGCACCGGCTACGCGCGCGAAGAGCTGCTCGGCCAAAGCATGACCCTGCTTACCGGGCCGGACACCGATCCCGTGGAGGCGGCGCGCATCGCCGATGCGATGGCGCGCGGCGAAGGAGTCTCGGCCGAACTGCAGATCTATGCGAAGTCCGGGGTGCCCCAATGGGTCGAGCTGGACATCTCGCCGTTTCTCGACGAGTCCGGCGCGCATACCCATTGGGTGATCGTCGGGCGCGACATCGGCGAGCGCAAGAAAGCCGCCACCGCGATCCACCGGCTGGCTTACTACGACGTGCTGACCGGACTGCCGAACCGTCGCCGGCTCATGGAACAGCTCGACGCCCGGCTCCTGAAGGCAAGCAGTGCCCGTGGCGCCCTCCTCTTCATCGACCTGGATCATTTCAAGTATGTGAACGATGCGCGCGGCCATGCAACCGGTGATGCCCTGCTCAGGAACGTAGCGCAGGTCATCTCCAGCCTGGTGCGCGGCGACGACATGGTCGCGCGCCTGGGTGGCGACGAGTTCGTGGTGCTGCTGACCGGCATCGCCGGCGACGAAACCGCCGTGGCCACCGCGGCCACGGCGCGCGCGCAGGCGATCGGCGCAGCGCTGGCCCGGGAGATCGCCATCGACAACCACCACTACAGCACCTCGGCCAGCATCGGCATCGCGCTGATGCTGCGCCGCGACCAGAGCGCCGACGACCTGCTGCGCGAAGCGGACACGGCGATGTACCGCGCCAAGGCCAACGGGCGCAACGGCGTTGCCCTGTTCGAGTCGACCATGCGCGCCGAGATGGAAGAGCGGCTGACCCTCGAGAACGACCTGGCAAATGCACTCAAACGGGGCGAGCTGGCGATGCACCTGCAATTGCAGTTCGATGCGGACGCGCGCCCGGCCGGTGCCGAGCTGCTGATGCGCTGGCGCCGTGCCGACGGCCGCATGGTACCGCCGGATGTCTTCATCCCCGTGGCCGAATCCACCGGCCTGATCGTCCCGCTGGGCGACTGGGCCTTGCTGCAGGCCTGCCTGGCATGGCGGGAACTGGCCGCGGCGGGTCATGCAATGCCCCTGTCGGTCAACGTCAGCCCCTCGCAGTTCGGCCAGGCCGGCTTCGTGGCGTCGGTGCAGCGCCTGCTCGCGGAACACGGCATGCCGCCCGATCAGCTGATCCTGGAAGTCACGGAAGGCATCGCTGTCGGCGACCAGGACGGCACGATCGCGCGCATGCGCGAACTCGCCGACCTGGGCATCCGCTTCTCGATCGACGATTTCGGCACCGGCTACTCGAACCTGGCCTACCTGAAGCGCATGCCGCTGTACGAGCTGAAAATCGACAAAAGCTTCATCCGCGAAACGCCGGGCGATGCGGACGGCGCCGCCATCGTGCGCTCGATCCTGGCCATGGCCGCGCACCTGCGGCTGCGCGTGGTGGCGGAAGGCGTCGAAACGCAGGAGCAGGCGCGGTATCTCGCGGCCAACGGCGCGCCGCACATGCAGGGCTATCTGTTTGCACGGCCACTGCCGCTGGGCGACGTGCTGTCCGAACTGGCCAGCCTGGGGCAGGCGGCGCCTGACGACGCGGCCACGTCCCACGCCGCCGTCGCGCAGCACGCGGCCGCCGCGCCGGCGAACACTTACATCAGAAAGAGGCTGTCCCGCGGCAAGTTCCCGCGCTCTTTCATGCTGCCGGTCATTCGGGGCGCTGCGTAAACAACGAAAAGTCGGGCAACTGCGCAGGCAACTGCGCGGGCGACTGCGTCGATAACTGCGTCGATACCTGCGCCGGGCCATTGCCGCCGATGCGCATGATGGATGCGTTGCCTTCGTCGAACGCCGGCCATGACGGCAGGTCTTTCCCGTCCGGCTGCCCCGTGGCGGCAAAATTGACCCACGTCCTTGCCAGCCGCGTTGCCAGCTGCCGATCCGCGGCCGTCCACGCGCGCGGATCCAGGTCTCCATCGGTTCGTCGGGCCGGCTGGCGCCAGGCTCCGGGCCTCGATACCCTGTCTTGCCTGCCGGTTCCGGCGATAGGGCATGCTAACGGCTTTTGCTTGCCGGCGGCTTTGCAATTTTCATCACTGCGCCTTTTGAAATTCGCCAGTCAATGTACCGGGATGACGGGCGGCTTGTTGCTGTCCTTAAGCAGGAATACCAGGAATCTGGCCGGTTTCGTCCTGCTGGCATTGCGGCCCACCGTGTGCAGGTCCGCCGGGCCTTCGTAGAATGTCTGCCCGGCCTTGAGCGTATGCTCCTTGCCGCCCTTGACACCCATGACGATGGAACCTTCCAGCACGTAGATGAAGCCATGCGCATCGTGGCGATGCACCGGGTCGGCGCCGCCGGGCGGATAGTCGACCGTGATCATCAGCACCTCCTTGCCGGGGTAGTCGGCCAGCGCCTGGGTGAACAATGCCGTGACGACTGGATCGGGGGCGGCCGCGGCGGCCGGTTGCGACAGCAGTGCGGCGGCCAGGATGCCGGTGGCGGCGCCGATTTTCTTCAGTGTATGCATGATGGGGTCCTCGATTGAGCGCCGCGAACGGGCGGCAGGACCGAAGTGTAGGGATCGGCCGCTACCCGCAGTAGTCCCGCGCCGGGCGCCACACTGGTGCCCCAGGAACACCAATCGCAACGGCTGCACCGTGGCACAGTGACTCTTTATCATGGAGGCCCGGCCATGCATATTGGACAATCCTACGGCGTGCTGGAATTCGTGCGCTGGACCCGCCGCAAGGCGTGCATCGTGGCCGCCATCGCCGTGGTGCCGGTGGCGCTGTACCAGCTGGCCGGCTGGCACTGGCTGGCGATACCGTGGCCGGTGCTGGCCCTGCTGGGAACCGCGGCCTCCTTCATCGTCGGCTTCAAGAACGCCCACACCTACGGGCGCACCGTCGAGGCACAGCAGGTCTGGGGCACGATCACGGCCGTCAGCCGCTACTGGGGATTGATCAGCCGCGACTTCGTCAACAGTGCAGAGGCACGCAAGGACCTGGTCTACCGCCACCTTGCGTGGCTGACCGCGGTGCGCTACGAACTGCGCGGCCCGCGCGTCTGGGAGTCGGCCGCGCGCCGCCACAATGCCGAGTACCAGCGCCGTGCCTACGAGGTGCCCGAACACCGCACGCCAGTCGACAGCGCGCTGCGGGAATACCTGCCGCCGCAGGCGCTGGCCGAACTGGTGCAGCGCGGCTGCCCCGCGCGCGACCTGATGGCCCTGCAGAGCCAAGCGATACGCGAGCTGTATGCAAGCCAGCAAATCCCGGTGCTGCACCATGCGGAGATGCAGAAAACGCTGAAGGATCTGCTCGATCAGCATGCGCGCGCGGAGCGCATCAAGAATTTTCCGTATCCGCGCCAGTACGCGATCATCCATTCCATCCTGGTATGGACGTTCGCCTTCCTGCTGCCGTTCGGCGTGGTCAGGGAATTCGCCAGGCTGGACGATGGCGCCGGCCCGATGGCCTGGCTGGCCATACCGTTCAGCATGCTGGTGGCATGGCTGTACGTGGCGCTCGACCAGGTTGGCGAAAGCACCGAAAACCCGTTCGAAGGCGGCGCCAACGACGTGCCGATCTCGCGGATCTGCGCCGGCATCGAGATCGAACTGCGCGAGCTGCTCGGCGAAACGGCCATCGCTCCCCTGCCCCCGGCGCGGAACGACATCGTGCTGTAGCGGTACCCTGCCCTGGCGCGATTCGCACGGTATTTGTCATTTACGGCATGCATTCGCCGCAACTATGATGAAAAGGACATTGCGGGCCCGCGGGCGGGTCCGGTACGGAAAGGATGGCATGAAGAACGAAGGTTTCGGTACGGGAGAAAGGGGCGCTGCCCCGGCGGTGGATGCGCTGGCATCCAGTTTCGCCACGACCTATGCTGGCGTGCTGGCCTTCATCGCCGTGGTCCATGAAGGCAGCTTCGCCAGGGCGGCCGAGCGGCTCGGCATCGGCCGGTCGGCCGTCAGCCGCAGCGTGCAGAAGCTTGAAACGCAGCTCGATACGCGCCTGTTCCTGCGCACCACGCGCAGCACGTCGCTGACGAGCGAGGGCGAGGCGTTCTATGCCAACTGCAAGCCCGGTGTCGAGCGCATCGTGCAGTCGGTCGAGGACATGCGCGAACTGCGCTGCGGTATCCCGCGCGGCCGGCTGCGCCTGCACGCAACGGCCGACTTCGGCCGCAAGGTAGTGGCACCGCTGCTGCGCGGCTTTCATGCCGCCTACCCCGATATCCTGCTGGACCTGGTACTGGAAGACGGCGCCGTCGACTTCATCGCCGACCGGATCGACGTCTCGTTCCGCAACGGCCGCATGGACGACGGCCAGGTCGTGGCGCGGCAGCTGATCCCGATGCAGATGCTGGTGTGCGCCGCCCCCGACTACGTGCGCGCCCGTGGCCTGCCGGCCACCATCGACGAGCTGAAGGAGCACCGCTGCGTCAACCTGCGCCTGCCGTCCGGCCAGCCCGGCGAATGGGAATTCAAGGAACATGGCCTGCCGCGCAAGCTGCTGCCGCACGCCGTGCACAGCTTCAACGATGCCGGCCTGGTACTGCAGGCGGTGCTCGACGGCGAAGGCCTGGCGCAGATGGCCGGCTACCAGGTGTCCGACCACCTGCGCGCCGGCCGGCTGGTGGCCTGCCTGCCGCAGTACGCGCCGGACGACCGCGGCCACTTCATCTGCTACCTGAGCCGCCACCACCTGCCTTCGCGCATCCGCGTCTTTATCGACTACATGGTGCCGCGCATCCGCGCGCTCGACCTGCATTGCCTGACCAGTTTCACCGCCTCCCCCGCCGGCGCTGCCTGAGCTGTGCATGCCGGCGCATTGGTGCCTGGCGGGCAACACGGTGCTGCCCCACGCGGCACTGGCGGGCCCCGCCACCCGGCCCTACACTGGGCCATACCAACGCGGGAGAGCACAGTTGAAGAAGCGGCTGGCACCACCATCGATTGCGCTGCTCGACAAATACGTGGGTGACGAGTTCCAGCCGCTGTACTCGACCACGGTCCGGGTCAGCGGCGGCGAGACGGCCCACGGCCGCGCTTCCGGCATCGCCCGCTCCGACGACGGCAACCTGGAACTCGCACTGCGCCTGCCGGATGCCCTGGGCGGCCCCGGCGGCGGCACCAATCCCGAGCAGCTGTTCGCTGCCGGCTTCGCGGCCTGCTTCCACGGCGCCCTCAACCTGCTGGCCACCAGGGCCGGTATCGCGGTCGCCAACGCCACGGTCGACGTCTCCGTGACGTTCGGCCGCGACCCGGTCGACGGCTTGTACACGCTGACGGCGGACGTGCGCATCGACCTGCCGGGCGTGCCGCGCCCCATCGCGGAAGACCTCATCCGCAGCACCGAGCGCGTGTGCCCCTACGCCAAGATGGCACGCCAGGGCATTGTCTGCGTGGTAGCCCTGGTGCGCTGACCGGCCGTTGCCGGCACGCGCAGCCGGGCTGCCAACGGCCTCGTCATGGCTGCGCCGATTGGTGCTTCCGGCTCACCACGGTGCCGCCCGCCACGGGCCTACCGCCCTGCCTTCCCCGCGCCTAGACTCGATTCCGTAGCAAGGCTTCGGCAAACACAATCCCCGCCGCGCGCGGCTTCATCACCTACTGAAAGCACATCATGAAAATCATCGTCATCGGCGGCACCGGCCTGATCGGCAGCAAACTGGTCGCCATCCTGAAAGAGCGCGGCCACGAGGCCGTGGCCGCATCGCCCGATTCCGGCGTGAACACGCTGACCGGCGAAGGCCTGGCCGACGCGCTGGCCGGCGCCGACATCGTGGTGGACGTGGCCAACTCGCCATCGTTCGCGGACGACGCCGTGATGGAATTCTTCACCACTTCCGGGCGCAACCTGCTGGCCGCCGCCGCCGCCGCGGGCATCAAACATCACGTGGCGCTGTCGGTGGTGGGCACCGAGCGGCTGGCCGGCAGCGGCTACTTCCGCGGCAAGATCGCGCAGGAAAAGCTGATCCGCGAATCGGGCCTGCCGTACACCATCGTGCACTCGACGCAGTTCTTTGAATTCCTGGGCGGGATCGCCGCTTCGGCCGCCGATGGCGACACCATCCGCCTGTCGCCGGCCTATGTGCAGGCCATCTCGTCGGATGATGTCGCGCTGGCCATGGCCGACTACACGCTGGGTGCGCCGCAAAACGGCGTGGTGGAAATCGCCGGCCCGGAACGGGTGCGCCTTGCAGACCTGGTGCAGCACTACCTGGCATTCAAGAACGACCCGCGCAAGGTGGTGGCCGATGTGCATGCGCTCTATTTCGGCGCGGAACTGAAGGACGACACGCTGGTGCCCGGCGCCAACCCGCGCCTCGGTTCGATCAAGGTGGACACCTGGCTGCGGGCCCAGGCGGCACGCTGACTCAGCGGCGAAGAACGGCGGCGAAGAACGGCGGAGAACACCGGAAAACCGCCCGGTCAGGCCGCCTGCGCCGCCATGCCTTGCGCCACCAGCCGCTGGCGGTACTCGGAGGGCGACAGTTGCAGGTGGCGCTGGAAGCTCTTGCGCATTCTGCCTTCGTCGCCGAAGCCGCACAGCAGCGCGATCTGGTCGATGTTGCGGTCGGAATCCTCCAGCAGGCGCCGGGCCGCTTCGAGGCGGAATTTTTCCACCGCCCTGGCCGGGGTCAGGCCGGTCTTTTCCTTGTAGACCCGGGTGAAATTGCGGGGGCTCATCTGCATGCGCTCCGCCAGCCGTTCCACTCCCAGGTCGGGCGCCGCCAGGTTTTGCAGTATCCACATGTGCAGGTCGTCGAACAGCGGCGCATCCTTCGCCTGCGCCTGCAGCATCCAGCTGAGCTGCGGATGGCCGCTCGGCCGTTTCACGAATACCACCAGTTCGCGCGCGACCGCCAGCGCCACGTCGCGGCCGCAATCCTCCTCCACCAGCGCCAGCGCCAGGTCGATGCCGGCAGTAACGCCGCCCGAGGTCCAGGTGGCCCCCTGCTGCACGAAGATCGCTTCGCGGTCCACGTCGATCCCCGGATAGGCCTGGCGCAGCGCATCGCACATCAGCCAGTGCGTGGCGGCGCGCTTGCCCTCCAGCAGGCCCGCCGCGGCCAGCACGAAGGCCCCGGTGCACACCGACGCCGTGCGCCGCGCGCCTGCCGCGCGTACGCGCACCCAGTCCACCAGCGCGCCCGAGCGGGCGACAGCGTCGACGATGTCCGGCGCTCCCGGCACGACAATGGTATCGACCGCGCGATCCTGGAACCCGGCCAGGGCTTCGGTCTGGAAACACACGCCCTCCAGGGTCGGCACCAGGCCGCCGCCGAGGCTGACGGTATGGCGCGCATAGCCCGGCAAGCCGCGTTCCTCCATGATCTTCGAGGCGCACCAGAACACGGTTTGCGGGCCGGCGATGTCGAGCATGCACATGCCTGGAAAACCGATGAACAGCACCAGGCGCGGTTGCCGGTCCGGCAGGACGGGAACGGGCGAAGTCATGGTCTAGGGGGCTGGATTTGAACGGCGGCAAACTGTATCGCAGTCTATGCCGGCATTTCCAATAAGACAAGTGACGCGGGGAGATGCCCGATCCATGCGGCGACGCCGGCCGCCGGGCCGGGCGCCAGCGCTTTCATGCGACAGCCTGCAATGCCTGCAAGGCCATCGCGTACGCCCCTTCATAGGATTTAGCGGCGGCGATGAAGCGGCCGTTATGGCAGAACGCGGCGTCCGGCACGCCGGTCACGGCGGCCAGTTCCGCATCGCGCAGGCCGGCCCATGGCGCCGGCAGGTCGGCCCGCGCCGCGAAACTCTCCGGGCTCACGGGCACCGTGTGCAGCATGTAGCGGTTCTCGGCAATGCTGTGGCTGAGCACGAACAGCACCTTCGGCATTTCCTTGCGCACCACCTGGGTCCACGGCAGCGCGCTATTGCGCAGGAAGAGCAGGCGGCCATCCTCCAGCACTTCCGAATCGCGCACCTGCTCCACCGCCAGCAAGGCGCCGACGCGGTACTTGATCGCGTTGACGAGGATGTCGGTCAGCAGGGCCATCGCACGCCGGAACTGCTCGAGCCGGTAGACATCCGCTGCGCCGTCGTAGCCCAGCCTTTGCTCGTCGAGCCAGTTGGGATTGAAGCCGGAGATCACCGCCGACAGGCCATAGCCGCCCGGCGCGTTCTTCGCGGCGCCGACGTCGGACAGGTCGAGGTATTGGACGATGTCGGCATCGATCGCATAGGCGATTTCGCGTGCCGTGTCGTTGGGAAGCTGCTGGCCGGTATGCGCCAGCGCCAGCGCGCTCACGCAGCGGGCACCGTACTCGCGCCACACCAGGCCGGCGCTGGCGTACGGCACTCCGGTCTGCCGGGCGCCGTCGAAGCCTTTCTGATGGTGGTCGAAACGGCCGGCGGCCGGATTCCAGATGCCGCCGACATCGACTGCGAAATCGGCCGCCTCGATGACGGCCGGGTCGCGCGTGCGAACCAGTTCAGCGTCCGGGAACAGGACGAACAGGACGGCGGCGGCCCACGCGTCGTCCGCGTGGAATTTGCCGTTGTGGGTGACGATCACCATGTGAATCTCCGGTAGCGTGGCCGCGCGGGTGCGGCCTTTCATGGTGATGATACCGGTTGGCGCCCTTGCCGGCGCCGGGCAAGGGGCTGGCGGCCAGGTCCGCGTCAAAACCGGTGTCCGAAGAGCCGGTGTCCGACACCAGCATGCCTCACCGGTTGGCGCCCTTGCCCGATTACTTGCCGACGACCTTCATCTGGTCCACGTCCAGCTTCGATTCGCCGATCATGTCCTTGTCGAATTCGCCGTACAGTTCCACCTCGGTGGTGTGGTCGACCTTGACGCCGGCCGGGAAGCGCTTGTCGTCGATTTCCACGGTAATCTTGCCGCTGGCGTCGGCGAACTCGTATTCCTCGTCCCCCTTGTGGCTCAGCAGCTTGCCTTTCAGGCGCACTTTCTGGTCGTCCTTGCCGTTGGCCAGCAGGTCCTTCGCCGTCATCAGCGGCACGCTCGACGGGCCGGTATAGCCGCCGGGAGCGGCCTTGGCGGCCGTGGCCGGCGCCGCGGCGGCGGACGGGCCGCTGTAGCCGCCCGTCTGGGCAACGGCGACGGCCGACGCGGCCAGCACGACGGTGATGCAGGAAAGTTGGATGAAGCGTTTCATGGTCGGTCCTCCGATTGGTTGAGTGAGCCGCCGCTGGTGACTCGAATGGGCGGCGGGCATGGACGCATTACACCGAGCGGACATGAATGGAATCTTAAGGAACCGGCAGTTCCACTGTCGCACCCAAGCCGCGCCCATCGAGCCCGGGGCCGAAGGCCAGCTTGCCGCCATGCAGCTCGACGATCCGCTGCACGATCGACAGCCCCAGCCCGCTGCCACCCTGCCCCTGCCCCAGCACGCGGAAGAAGCGCTCCGTCAGGCGTGCCATGGCGGCCGGGTCGACGCCCGGGCCGTCGTCGCGCACCGTGAGGCGCGCATGCCTTTCGATGCGCGACGCTTCGATGTCGATGCGGCTGCCGTCCGGGCAGTAGCGCAGCGCGTTGTCGACCAGGTTGCGCAGCGCGATTTCCAGCATGTGCGGGTTGGCGTCCACCGCATCCGGTTCGCAGCGCACGGTAAGCGCGATGCCACGTTGCGCAGCCTCCTGCGCATGCGCGGCACGCACCCGCTCCAGCAGCGGTGCCAGTGCCACCGTTTCGCGATCGAGCTGCTCGCGCGACAGCGGGTCCATGCGGGCCAGCGCCAGCAGGCTGTCGACCAGCGCCGTCACGCGGCCGATATCGTCGCGCAGCTTGCGGAACGGGCCGGCGAGATCGGGATGCTGCCGCTGCAGCAGCTGCACGTGCATGTGCAGGCCGGCCAGCGGCGTGCGCAGTTCGTGCGCGGCATCCGCCGTGAAGCGGCGCTCGGCCTGCAGCGCCGCGTCCAGCCGCGCCAGCACGCCGTTCAGCGCCTGCACGATCGGCAGCAGTTCCCTGGGCTGGCCCGCGAGCGGCACCTGCGCCAGGTCGTCCGGCGTCTTGGCGGCGATGGCCGAGGCGGTGCGGCGCAGCGGCTGCAGCACGCGGCCCGTGAGCAGCCAGCACACCAGCGCCAGCAGCGCCAGGAAGCCCAGCACCGGCAACCACAGATGATCGGCCAGTTCCTCCAGGATGTCGAATCGCTTGGAATGTTTCTGGCCGACCTGTACCTCGACATTGCGCTCCTTGTCGCGCACCACGAAAACGCGCCAGCGCCGCTTGTCCACGTCGACGTCGGCAAAACCATCGTCGTCGTCGAAGCCGGCCACGAACGGCCGTGCCGGCGCGCCGCCGGTGCGCTGGATCACGCGGCCGGCGACGACGAGCTGGTATTGCATGTCCACCTTGCGGTCCTGCGCGCTGCCGGGCCGCGCCAGCGCCAGCAGGCCGCGCTCGTCCCAGTCGGTGGTGGCGGCCATCAGCATGTAGCCGGATTCCTCCAGCGCATCGTCGAACACGCCATTGGTCTCCTGCCAGGCGATCACGGTAACGATGCCCAGGCTGGCCAGCCACAGCACGGTGCTGGCCACCACGATGGCGGCCAGCAGGCGCCGCCGCAATGACCACGGTCCCTGTTCCCGCCGCCCTGGCGCGGCGCTGTCAGTCGCCATCGCTCTTCAGGCGGTAGCCCAGGCCGCGCACGGTCACGATGCTGTCGCTGCCCAGCTTCCTGCGCAGGTTGTAGATGTAGACCTCGATGGCATTGCTTTCCACTTCATCGCCCCAGCCATACAGCGTTTCCTCGATCTGCGCGCGGGTGACGATGCTGTTTTTGCGCAGCAGCAGTGCATACAGCACGTGGTATTCGCGCGCCGTCAGCGCCACCGGCTGGCCGGCCAGCGTGGCTTGCCGGGTGTCGAGATTCAGGGAGATGTCGCCATGGACCAGTGCATTGCTGGCCTGGTCCGCGCCGCGGCGCACCGCGGCGCGGATGCGGGCCGACATTTCTTCCAGCTCGAACGGCTTGACGAGGTAGTCGTCGGCGCCCAGGTCCAGCCCTTCCACCCGGTCCGCCAGTGCATTGAAAGCGGTGATCAGGATCACCGGCACGCGATTGCCTTCCGCGCGCAGTTGCGCCAGCAGCGTATCGCCGGACAGGCCGGGCAGGCCGCGATCGAGCAGCACGCAGTCGTAGCGGTGGGTCATCAGCGCGGTGTGCGCGGAGTCGCCGCGCTGCACCCAGTCGACGGCATGCTGGTCCAGGCGCAGCCAGGCCTGGATGGTGTCGCCAAGGGAAATGTCGTCTTCGGCCAGCAGGATGCGCATGAGGGAACCGGGCAGGAAATGGGTGACAACGTGATCACAACGGATGAAGTATGCCGAAAGTGGCGACCATGCGCCGGCCAGGTGAAGCGGATCTTAAGACAGAAAACGCACGGCCCAATGTTGAGGCAGATCAAATTAATTAAAAAATAAGTTGTATGACGTCGTACAAATACGTGGTATCTTGCTTTCTATGTTGCACATGCGCACTACATTTTAGTACTGAAATTTCGCTTAACCTTTGTTTCTTAAGTATCTTATGTCTTATAGATGACTCCGGAAAGCCGGCAATCCATTGCTGGGTTGTACGACGTCATATAACATTTTATGGAGGAAGACATGAATGTGCCTGTGAATCCTTTCAAGCAAGCCTTGCTCAATCGCCAGATGCAGCTTGGCCTGTGGTCCGGCCTGTCGAGCCATGTGACGGTGGAAGTACTGGCCAACGCCGGCTTCGACTGGCTGCTGATCGATACCGAGCATTCGCCGAACGAGCTGCCGATGGTGCACGCGCAGTTGCAGGCGGTGGCACGCGGCGCCACCCACCCGATCGTGCGGCCGACGTGGAACGACACCGTGGTCATCAAGCGCCTGCTCGACATCGGCGCGCAAACGCTGCTGATCCCGTTCGTGGAAAACGCCGACGAAGCGCGCAATGCGGTAGCCGCCACCCGCTATCCGCCGCTGGGCGTGCGCGGCTATGCCGCCGCGGCCCGCGCCTCGGACTTCGGCCGCATCAAGGACTACCCGCACGCCTGCGAAGCGCAGCTGTGCGTGCTGCTGCAGGTGGAGACGCCGACCGCACTGGCCAATATCGAAGCGATCGCCGCGGTGGATGGCGTGGACGGCATCTTCATCGGCCCCGGTGACCTGGCGGCCAGCATGGGCCACATCGGCCAGATCGGCCATCCGGACGTCGTCGCCGCGATCGACGATGCCCTGGCGCGCATCCGCGCCACCGGCGTCCCGGCCGGCATCCTGGCGTCGGATGAAAAACTGGCGCGGCGCTGGATCGAACAGGGCGTGGACTTCATCGCCGTCGGCAGCGATACGGGCCTGCTGGCGCGCGGCGCCGAACAGCTGGCCGCCAAATTCAAGAACGTTGCCTGACCAATCATTTCAATACGAGGAAAAGACACTATGAGCAAAATCGGATTCATCGGCCTGGGCATCATGGGTACGCCGATGGCGGGCCACCTGCTGCGCGGCGGCCATGAACTGTTCGTGCATGACGTCAAACCGATTCCGGCCGAATTGCTGGACGGGGGCGCCCAGGTGCGCGACTCCGGCCGCGCGGTGGCGCAGGATGCGGAGATCGTGATCGTGATGGTGCCGGATACGCCGCACGTGGCGGCCGTGCTGTTCGGCGAAAGCGGCGTGGCCGAGGGCCTGTCGGCGGGCAAGGTGGTGGTCGACATGAGCTCGATCTCGCCGATCGAGACCAAGCAGTTCGCGGCCCGCATCAACACCCTCGATTGCGACTACCTCGATGCGCCGGTTTCGGGCGGCGAAGTGGGCGCCCGCGCCGGCAGCCTGACGATCATGGTGGGCGGCACGCCCGAAGCTTTTGCCAGGGTCAGGCCGTTATTCGAACTGATGGGCAAGAACATCACCCTGGTGGGCGGCAACGGCGACGGCCAGACCACCAAGGTGGCCAACCAGATCATCGTGGCGCTCAACATCGAAGCGGTGGGCGAGGCGCTGCTGTTCGCCGCCCGCATGGGTGCCGATGCCGGCAAGGTGCGCGAGGCCTTGATGGGTGGCTTTGCCGCCTCGCGCGTGCTGGAAGTGCACGGCGACCGGATGGTCAAGCGCACCTTCGATCCGGGCTTTCGCATCGAGCTGCACCAGAAGGACCTGAACCTGGCGCTGGCCAGCGCGCGCCAGCTGGGCCTGTCGCTGCCCAATACCGCCACGGCGCAGCAGCTGTTCAGCGCCTGCGCCGCCCACGGTGGCGCGGCATGGGATCATTCGGCACTGGTGCGCGCGCTGGAAACTCTGGCCAATTTCCAGATCGGCGACACGGTAAAAGAATGATGCAGCCGACATCGACGCAAACCGTGAAACCTCGCGAGCTGCTGCGCGCGATGTTCGATGCGGCGGTGGCGGCCGCGCAGCCGGCGCTGTGCCTGCCGCCGCACCTGCCGCCGCCGCCGCGCGGGCGCACGCTGGTGATCGGCGCCGGCAAGGCATCGGCCGAGATGGCACGCGTGCTGGAGCGCCACTGGCCGGGCGACCTCACCGGCCTGGTCGTCACGCGCTACGGCTATGCCGTGCCGTGCGAGCGCATCGAGATCGTCGAAGCGGCCCACCCGGTGCCGGACGAAGCCGGCCTCGCCGCCGCGCGACGCATGCTGGACTTCGTGGCGGGCCTGACGCCCGACGACCTGGTGATCTGCCTGATCTCGGGCGGCGGTTCCGCCCTGCTGCCGCTGCCGGCACAAGGCCTGGCGCTGGCCGACAAGCAGCACCTGAACAGCGCACTGCTGGCCAGCGGCGCCACGATCAGCGAGATGAACTGCGTGCGGCGCCACCTGTCCGCCATCAAGGGCGGCCGGCTGGCGGCGGCATGCCACCCGGCGCGCGTGCTGACGCTGCTGATTTCCGACGTCCCGGGCGACGACCCGGTGGACATCGCCAGCGGCCCTACCTGCGCCGATGCGACCACCTGCGACGATGCGTTGGCCGTGCTGCGCCGCTACGGCATCGAGGTGCCGGCCCATGTCCGCGCGGTACTGGAAAGCGGCCGCGGCGAATCCGTGAAGCCGGGCGACCCGCGCCTGGCGGGCAACGAGATCCGCTTCATCGCCACGCCGCAGATGGCGCTGGAAGCTGCCGCCGCCGTGGCCGCCGGCGCCGGCGTGCCGGCGCATATCCTGGGCGACGGCATCGAGGGCGAGGCACGCGAGGTGGGTATCGTGTTGTCGGGGATTGCCCGGCAGGTGGCCGCGCGCGGGCAGCCGTTCACGGCGCCATGCATCCTGCTGTCAGGCGGCGAGACCACGGTGACGGTGCGCGGCAACGGCCGCGGCGGGCGCAATGTGGAATTCCTGCTGTCCCTCGCGGTGGCGCTGAACGGGCACGCAGGCGTGCATGCGATGGCCTGCGATACCGACGGCGTCGACGGGCAGGAGGAAATCGCCGGCGCCTACGCCGGCCCGGATACGCTGGAACGGGCCCGGCAACTGGGCATCCGCCCGCGCGACAGCCTGGCCGGCAACGATGGCCACGGCTTCTTCCAGGCACTGGACGATTCGGTGGTGTGCGGCCCCACGCTCACCAATGTCAACGATTTCCGGGCGATCCTGATCGAGGGTTGAACACCGCCCGGCGCTTCTCGCACAGGCCGCAGGACAAGGCGCATCGTCGAAGACAGTACTTCAGTACGGCGAGACGAATGCAACGCAGTCATGTGGCCTGTGGTGCAATGCGGATCTGGTTGCGCCCGGCCTGTTTTGCTTCATACAGCATCGCATCGGCACGCAGGAACAGTTCATTGCCGGTCTTGTATTCAGGGTAGGCCGCCACGCCGCCGCTGAACGAGAAGTGGCGCACGGTGCCCGGCGTGACCTCGAACGGGATCGCGCCGAATGCCAGCCGCATCGCATCGAGCCTGCGCGCGCCCTCCTCGAGCGCGCAATCCCAGAACACGATGACGAATTCCTCGCCGCCGAATCGGCTCAGCAGGTCGTGCTCGCCGACATGCGACGACAGCGTCAGCGACAGCCGCTTGATGACGATGTCGCCGAAGTAGTGGCCCCAGGTGTCGTTGATGGTCTTGAACTTGTCGATGTCGACCACGCCGAGCGCCAGCGGCCGCTTTTCGCGGCCGGCGTCGCAGATCAGCTCCTGGGTTTTCTTTTGCAGGCCCACCTTGTTCAGCAGCCCGGTGGCGCGGTCCTTGCCGATCAGGTCCTTGCTGACGCGGATCTTGTTGGCACGGTTCACCAGCTGCGCCGTCAGCAGTTCGGGCGTGATCAGGGGAATGATGGCGTCGAAACCGCTGGCCAGCGCTTTGCGCGTCAGGTCCACGTCGACACGGCGCTGCAGCATCATGATTTCGCGCACCGGGTCCGCCTCGATATTTTTCTTCAGCACGCGCACGATCGCCTCGGTGCCCTCGTATTCCACATCGGCGATCAGCACCATGTCCGGCTGGGATTCCTTGACGCGCAGGTGCAGCGTGTGGGCATCGTCGTAGCGAACCAGCTCGACACGCTGTGCCAGCAACGCCGCCGCATCGACGTGCGCCGCATCGCCCAGGAAGATCAGGCGCACCAGGTCGCCGCGCTTCTTCTGCACGAACAGGTTGAACAGCTTGTCGACCAGCACGTCGTTGGCGATCGGCTTCTCCGCGTAGGCCAGGCAGTCGCTGTCCACCAGGCGCTGCTGCAGCAGGAAGCGGCCGCCCTGGCGCGCCGACTGCAGGTAGACATAGCTGTGGCCGGCCGGCAGCCGCGCCAGCAATTCACTGAGCAGCAGTGTCTTGCGGGCCGACTGCATATCGGCCTGCATGTGCAGCAGCGCATCGAGATCGATCACGAACAGGCTGTTGCCGCTGCTGGCTTCGACGGCCTGCGCAAAATCGCTGACTTCGCTGAAGAAAGCGATGTCGAAGTCGTACTTGTGCGCATGCAGCAGCAGCTCGGCCTTGTTGTCCTTGATGAAGTAGCTCTGTGACAGCAACAATGCATGGTTTCTGTAAAGCGGCGCTTCGCTGGTCATGGTCCGTGATGTCCGTCGTGGCGTTAGGCACCACCTTACACAAGAACCGCGCGGCAGGTCGCAAATTCGGAAGCGCCGCCGTTGCTCGCCGTTGTTATTCTCAGGCTTTTTTCAGTGCACTGCCTTTATGTGCCGCTTCGGCGCCCGTTTTATCGCTGACGACGAGATATTCCGGGTTTTCCTTCGACGCCGCGACGTGGTGGCCCTTGATGTCGGTGGGGGATGTGAGTTTTTTCTTGACCGTGCCATGCACGGTACCCTGCGATGATTCCCACTGCACCTTGTCGCCCGCCTTGAAGTCGTCCGCCATGATGAAATCCTCCGCTTGAACAGGACAGGCATTTGACCATGGATTGTCACGCATTTCTCGCACGTTACATGCTGTGTGGCGCCGCGCGCCGCATGGGCCGGGCTAGAATCCGGAACTTCCATCCCACTCGCGTTCCGGCATGCCTCCACACCTCGGCCTCGTCTGCATCACCGTGTCATCCGCCGTGCGGTACCGCACGGTCACGCGCAAGCGGCTGCTGGAGCATTCGCCCGAAGGCCAGCGCAAGCTGCTCGACGAGCTGTACCGCAGCAATATCCAGGTCCTGGACAATGCGCTGCGCTACTGCGAGGCGGAAGGCATCCGGCTGTACCGCATGCCTTCATCCATTTTTCCGTTCTCGGACGAGGATATCGGGCGCGAAGTGCTGGCGCCGTTCGCGGCAACGCTGGCGCGCACCGGAGCGCGGGCCCTGGAACGGGGCATCCGCCTGGTGATGCACCCGGACCAGTTCGTGGTGCTGAGCTCCGACTCGGCCGGCGTGGTCGAGAACAGCGTGAAGATCCTGCAGATGCATGCGGACATCATGGATTTGCTGGCGCAACCGCGCACGCCATGGGCACTGCTGGAAATCCATGGCGGCAAGGCCAACCGCGACGATGCGCTGGTGGCCAACATCGCCCGCCTGCCGGACGCGATCCGCTGCCGGCTGGGGCTGGAAAACGACGAGTACGCCTACAGTGCCAGCGAGATCCACGCCATCTGCCTGCGCAGCGGCGTGCCGATGGTGTTCGATGCCCACCACCACATCGTGCATGAAAAACTCGACAGCTACGACGACCCGAGCGTGGGCGAGATGCTGGACAAGGCACGCGCCACCTGGGCCGTGCCCGAGCACCAGCTGGTGCATATCTCCAACGGCCGCACCGCGTTCAACGACCGGCAGCATTCGGACCTGATCACGACGATGCCGTCATCGTATGCCCGCGCGCCATGGATCGAGATCGAGGCCAAGGCGAAGGAAGAGGCGATCGGCGGGCTGGCGGGATGGCGCGCCGCGGCTGGGTGAACGCCGGGTAGCGCCTTATTTCACGGGCTTTGCCGGCCCCTTTGCCGCGGGCCTTGCTGCCGGCTTGGCTGCGGATTGGGTTGCGGGCCTGGCTGCAGGCTTGGCTGCGGGCTTGGCTGCGGGCTTGGCTGCCGCCTTGACGCTGGCGGCTTCGAACAGCGTCTTCGCATCCTTGTGCGCCTGGTCGACATTGCGCAGCTTGGCGCTCTTGTCGTGCGGCACGAAGAACTCCTTGTCTTGCGCAGCCATGACGATCTTGACGGCTTCGTTCTCGGGAATGTCGTATTTCTCGAAGATCAGCGTGGTGACTTCGTCCAGGTATTCTTCGTAGGTCATGTGGGGCTCCGGTGAAGCCGGCATTGTAGCGCGCCCCGAAAACCGGTGACAGGCACCTAATCTTTTGAAATGTTTCAAAGGAACTGGAGCCTGTCACCGGTTTTGCCTTTCAGAAGTAGATCATCTCGCCTTCACGCCGTGCCTGGGCCTTCGAGTAGCTGACCCGGTGCGCCACCTTGCCGTCCGGCGTGAGCAGCGTGATTTCGCCGCCCTTGTTCGACAGTTGCATCGAACCTTTCGGCAGGCTGACCGTGACGGCGCCGTGGGCGGGGATCGTGCCGGATGCGTCCGGCACGGCCAGGTGGTTCCGGTTCACGTCGCGCAGCACGAAGCCAGCCAGCGAGACGGCTTGCGCGCCGCCATTGGCCAGCATGACGCGCTCGCCACCGGTGTCATCCCCAGCCGGATTGACCAGCGCAGCAAGGATGCGCAGCCTGCCGGGTTCAACCGGGTCCGGCAGCGGGCCGTCCGGCGGCGTGACGTCCCCGGCCGGGCCCAGGTAGATCGGATAGAACGTGCGGATGTGCTGGTTGTTCTCGCTGCGGAACACCTTCAGTTCATAGCGCGCGCCGTTGATCACGGCCTCCTTCGGCGCGCGGGCGCCGAGGTGGGCGCGCACGGTACCCAGCGCCATCAGCCCTTCCACGCTGCAGCCGACGAAGAAGCCGCCGGTCGGCTTCGTCAGCGGGCGCAGCACCTGGGCATCGTAGTCGGGCGCCATCCATTTGTACGAGATCGTGACGGACTCCGGGAACTGCTCCTGGCCATCCTTGTACTGGCCGCGCAGGTAGACGATGCGGTCGTCGTCCAACCCGGGAAATGCGGCGCGGATGCCTTCGCGCTGCGCCATGCCATCGTCCAGGTAGTACTTGTACCAGAAGTGGTAGCCCTGCACTTTCGGCCCCTGCTGCTCGCCCACGAACACGTGTTCGAAGCCGGACAGCGCCGGGTCGCCGCCGGCGCCGAACGTGCGGAACCACATCTCCAGCAGGGTGGCATACCAGCGCGCGCTGCTGACCGAGGTGCCGGTGGCTTCTTCCACGTACTGGCGGGCCACCAGCATCGGCGAGCTGTCGACGACGGCGTCCAGCAGGTCGTGGATCTCTTCCCTTTCCTCGGGCGTTTCGGCCTCGCCATGCTGCTCGTCCAGCGCGTAGTTGTCGAACAGCGCGTGGGCCAGGTCATACGTGGTGCGCTTGTGCGGCGGCAGCGCGAGATCGAACAGGATGTTCGGGTCGCGCAGCGTTTCGGTCTTCGTCAGAACGCGGATGAATCCGTGTTCTTTCTGCCCTGCGTCATTGGACGTGGCAAGCAGCGGCTTGATGCCGCTGCCGGCCTGGTCCGCATCCCAGATTGCCTGGTAGATGTTCATGGCCTTCCCCTTTCAGATGATCCCTTCCGCTGCCAGTGCGGCGATTTCTTGGTGTAACCCGGCCGTTGTGGAAGGGAATGAACAGGCGGGTGGAAGTGGTGGCGAATGCCGGCAACCAGCGAGTCACTGCTGCGCTCGCCATTCGTTCGAATGGTGACAGCGGAAAATGACAGGCGTATGTGAAAGTAAGTCCGAAGATAAGAAAAATACGCTGCCCGGCGAGTGCCGTCAAACATGCAATTCACTACCGATCAATAAAAACGCCGGCTTGCGCCGGCGTTTCTGCGGGGACCGGATGACTCAGCCCAGCGGCACCGTCATCGCCTTGCGGATCGCCACGCAGCGCGCATCCTCCTGCTGCGTTTCCAGCAGCGCGCGGCGGGTGCCGGCCGTCAGCTCTTTCTGCTGGGCGGCGGCATCCGCCAGCCGCTGCACACTTTGCGGCGTGCAGGTGGCCGGGATCATCGACTCGGCAAAGCTGCGCATGAAGACCGGGCCGGCGGTCTTGTCCAGTTCGGGCAGTTGCGACAGCCGCTGCGCGGCGCTTTGCTCGTTGAGCGAGGCTTGCGCGGACGGATACAGGTTCGCCATCGCCGTGCGGATGCGCGAGAACGGCAGCTTGGTCTGCAAGTCGCCGATCTTTGCCAGCCAGTCCGCTTTCACGGACGGGTCGGGCCGCACCACCTGCGCCGCCAGCGCGGCGGCCTGGCCGGAATCGGACTTGTCGCGCGCGGCTTCGGCGGCCAGCAGCTTGTCCGCACCCGGATAGTCCTGCTCGGAGAGCTGCTTGACGATCGCCCAGCGCACGTCCTGGTTGACGGTGACGCCTTTCGGCACGCCACGGCCCTGCAGCAGGCCGGCAAGGCGGTCCAGTGCCGGCTTGCTGCCGGCGAAGTCCACGTAGGTGGCAAGCCAGCGGCGGCGGAAGTTCTCGTCCTTCGCCGCCGTGATGCCCTGCCATGCCATGTTCTCCAGCGCCTGCACGGTCTTGCCGGTGTACGCGGCGTCCGGCGCCATCTTCTGCAGGTAGCCGAGGCCCGAGCGCACGTTATCGAGCACGTTGCCGAGCAGCGCGTAGTCGGTCTCGCGCGGCGCGTTGTTCAGGGCCGTCTGCATGAATTCATTCAGCGGCAGCTCGCCGTCGCGCACGCCATCCCACATGCTTTGCCAGAGCATGGCGCGCAGCAGCGGCTCGTCCACCTTGCTGACATGCGAACGCGCGGTTCCGAACGAGCGCGTGTCCAGCTTGACCTTGGCGTAGCCCCAGTCTTCGTAGTTCGGGTAGACCAGGTCGGGACACGCCGCGCCCTGCAGTTCCGGCACCGGGGTGCTGCCGCCCTTGTAGGTCACGGCAAGCTTGCGGTCCAGGTTCAGCGCCTTGCCCTGGTTGCGGAACAGCGCCACCTGCACGCGCTGCTCGCGCAGCACCGGGTACTCCGCTGGCGCGGTTTGCGCCAGGCTGAAGGCATCGATCTTGCCGCCCTTGCAGGTGTAATTGGCGGTGACGGTGTTCACGCCCGGCTGGTACAGCCAGTCCTGCGTCCACTGCGACAGGTCGCGGCCGGCGGCTTCGCCCAGGCTGCCGATGAAGTCGTCGAGCTTCGCGTTCCGGTACTGATACTTGACGAGGTAGTTATGCACGCCGCGCCGGAAGGTTTCCTCGCCCAGCAGGTGGCGCAACTGCTTCAGCGTGGACGCGCCCTTCGAGTACGTGATCGCGTCGATATTGTCGAACGCGTTCGCGCTGGTGGCCACCGGCACTTCGATCGGATGCGTGCCGAGCGACTGATCCTGCCGGTAGGCGGCGGTCTTGCCGCGCGCGTAAAAGTACTGCCAGGCGTTCTTGAATTCGGTGGATTCGGCGGTGCCCAGCGTGCCCATGAACGATGCGAAGCTTTCGTTCAGCCACAGGCCGTTCCACCATTTCATGGTGACGAGATCGCCGAACCACTGGTGCGCCATCTCGTGCATGATGACGGAGGCCAGCGAGTAGCGCTGGTCGGTGGTCATCTTGTCCTTGTGCAGGAAGCCCTTTTCGGCGAACGTGATGGCGCCGGCGTTTTCCATCGCACCGTACAGGAAGTCCGGCACCAGCAGCTGGTCATACTTTTCGAACTGGTACGGGATGCCGAAATATTCGTCGAAGAACGCCAGGCCCTGCTTCGTGAACGTGAACCAGTCCTTCGGATCGACCTGCGCCGCCACGGACTGGCGCGCAAACAGGCGCATCGGGTATTTGGCGCTGTTGTCTTCCCAGATTTTATAAGGGCCGGCATGCAGCGAGAAATTATAGGGCGACAGCTTCTTCGAGACGGGGAACGTCCAGCGCTTGCCGCCGGCCGCATCCTCCACCTTCGATTCGCGCATGGTGGACACCACCACCCAATCGGCCGGTGCGGTGACGTTGACCTGGTAGGTGGCCTTCAGGTCCGGCTGGTCGAACAGCGCGAACATCTGTTGCGCGGCGGCGGGCTCGAAATGCGAGTAGGTGTAGACGCGACCATCGACCGGATCGACCATGCGGTGCAGGCCTTCGCCATTGGTGCTGTGCAGGCGCTCGAAGCTGACCACGACGGTGTTGCGGCCCTGTTTCAGGTCGGCGGCGGCGAGCGTGAGGAACCAGTTGTTGTACTGCGGCGTGACCGACTTGCCGTTGACGGTCAGCGATTTGACGGTGGCCTTGTTCAAGTCGATCGTCAGCGGCGAAGAGGCATCGGCGAGATCGAAATTCAGCGTGGTCGTGTTGGCGAAGGTTTCCTTGCCCGTCAGCGTGAAGTCGAGCTGGTAAGCGACATTCGACACGCGCGCGGACCGTGCTTCGGCATCGGCTTGCGACAGCCATTCCTTTTCGGCGCGGGGCGCGCTGGCGGCCAGCACGGCGGGCGTTGCCAGCAGCAGCGAGGAACCGAGAATGGTCGAGCCAAAAGTCAGGGCGACGGCTTTCGTTAAAAGCGGTTTCATCGTTATCCTTGTGAGATGTGGTGCCCCCAGTCGACCACCGAGCGGGCGGCGCGGAATGATAACATTCCCGAATCCCCCAAATATCCCCGAATTGTCCATGCAAGTCACCTTTGAAACCCCGGACCAGCCGGACGTGCACGCGCTGATCGCCGAACTGGATGCCTACCTGTATTCGCTGTACCCGCCCGAGAATGTCTATGCGCTGGACATCGCTTCGCTATTGGAACCGAACGTGGTGTTTGCCGTGGCGCGCGATCTTTCCGGTACCGCGCTGGGCTGCGCGGCTGTCGTCGTGATGCCGGAATATGGGGAGATCAAACGGATGTATGTGCGGCCAGCGGCGCGTGGGCAGGGGTTGGCGCGCAAGCTGATTGCCACGCTCGAGGAGGCAGCTGCCGCGCGCGGGTGCTCGGTGTTCATGCTGGAGACAGGGCCGACGATGCCGGAAGCCTTGGCGCTGTATGAGCGTATGGGCTATAAGTACCGCGGGGCTTTTGGGGAGTATCCGGAGGATCCCTTGTCCGTGTTCATGCAAAAGGTCGTAGTGTGAGCGTTTCGTCTGTTCCTCCTGGGCCGGCTTCCGCTGCGCCTTCTCCTTCCGTCGACACCCTAATCGAATTGCGCGAGCTGACCCGCGCGTTCGCGGCGGAGCGGGATTGGCAGCAGTTTCACACGCCGAAGAATCTGGCCATGGCTTTGTCGGTAGAAGTTGCCGAACTTGCGGAGCATTTCCAGTGGCTGCGCACTGGTTCGCCGGAGGAGCTGGATGAGCGCAAGCGCGAAGGGATTCGGCATGAGCTGGCCGATGTGCTGCTGTATCTGGTGCAGTTGGCCGATGCGACTGGGGTGGATTTGCGGGCGGCGGCGCTGGAGAAGTTACGGCTGAATGGGGAAAAGTATCCGGCTGCTGTCGTGAAGGGCGATGCGCGGAAGTATGACGAGTATTGAGCTTTGCAGTTTTTAGCCGGTCCGCTTGAGCGCATCGGACCGGCTGCTTTTCGTACAGGTCATTTCAGTGATGTGATCAGTTTGGCGCCGCAATCGGTCATGTCTCCATCGTATGCGCAGGGTTTGCCCTTGTGCTTTGCGCCCTTGCCGTCGGGTTGGATGGCAAACGCACCTTTGCACTGCGGACAGAACGTCATGTCGCCCTTCAATGCGGCAGGCTTTCCCATCGCGATGCATCCGATGTCGTCAATACGATATAGGACCACTCGGCTCTGGATCCATAGCATTTTCAATCCCACCCCAATCTGGCAATTCTGATGGAGGAAGTGGCAGAACGTTATCCAAACGCCCAAACCTTAAATCAGGATTTACCTCCAACAATTCCGATAAAACTCTGTATCGATTTGCTCGTGCGTCGTCTGCATGGATTCCAATTTCCATGAGCAAATCTCTCTCCTCCTTAGTCTTCCGATGCCAGCTTTCTAGCTTAAATAGAATCACGAGTGCAAAGGCGCATTGACGGCTGCCGAACTTTGTACCCTGCTGGTAGAATTCGATGGCTTCGCTGAAATTCTTGTGGATATTGGCGTATGTTCCCAAACGATAAGCAGCAGGGCCG
The DNA here is from genome assembly GCF_055502615.1 of Pseudoduganella sp. jia 9. Lineage (NCBI taxonomy): Bacteria > Pseudomonadati > Pseudomonadota > Betaproteobacteria > Burkholderiales > Oxalobacteraceae > Pseudoduganella > Pseudoduganella sp. jia 9. The sequence continues at coordinate 128,509 of NZ_JBUPWE010000004.1, forward strand.
TGCTGTTGTTGGTAAGCGCAGATCAGCATTTTTTTCTCATCATCCCAACGCTTTCGTTCTTTATACGCTTCAGCAAGTGCCATCTGTGCATCAGGATGACCGAGCTCTGCTGCTTTTAAATAATAAACCCATGCCAGTCCTTTATCATGCGAAACACCACCGTAACCATATTCATGAGCCACGCCGAGGTCATAATACCCCCATGGCTGGCCGGCCTCGACCGCCATCTTTACAAGTTCGATAGACTTTTCTGGCTGCGAGTCAAGTATATGGTTGGCATCAAGAGGGCCAAGTCCCTCTCTATAGAATTTCGCTAACAATGCACGAGCGCCCCAATCGCCGCGCTTTGCGGCAAGGTCTACGTCTCGAAATATGCTATGCAACTCATCCTTTGTGAACTGCCACTCAATCTTGCTACGCCATAGTTTTCGCGCTTGATAATATAGTTTATATGTATCTTGATCCCGAATCTTTGGCATATGATTCCTCCATTGCGCACACTTCGGCGGAGAATCGTCAATATTGAATTCTTTCATTTTCAAAGGGTTTTGTTCCATTTCGAAATATTCCCTATAATTTATAAATATATATACAAAAGCAGATAGTACTACGAACACAAGCATGAAGTTTCGGAATCGTAGGATATTCATAGATTACATAACCGGAGCAGAAGGCTTTCTATTAACATGAAATGCCACCAGTTGACAAGTCAGCGGCAAGCCGTCTCGCATGGCTGCCAAATTGTTTTCCGCTATATCTTGCCATTCCTGCAGGCTTCCCGACATATCGGCAAACGCGGCCGGTCCCTCATTGTTTGTGCATTGCAGAAATAGCTTCCTCCGCAAATCTAACGCTACATCCATTGCTTGGCTCAGAATATTAAGCTCACTATCGAGTGCCATACTACGGACATTAAGATTAGCCGAGCCGATGGTAAATGCAACGTCATCGACTATCGCAACTTTCGCGTGGATATAGACTTCTTCATAGTCATCTGGAGATCTGGGCTTCGGTGCACAAGTCCACATTGACCCCATTACAACATTTATGCCGAACCTGCTTAATTCCGCTGGACCAAGAGGTAGCGGAGCTTTGCCTTGCTTGGCCAGCTTTTTCGCCTCTTCGTGTTCATAAACCATTGTTCCACTCTGCCCGATTTCCTTTGCAACCGCGTAAGTTGGAATATCCATGCCGTCTGACTCCGGCGTAGATGTCAAAATGAATACATTGATAGGCTTAACATATCCAGCTTCCCTTAGCCTCGCAGCACACTCTTTGAGGTAGGCAGTCCATTCTTCATATTGAATATATTGGTTTTGTAGAAAGAAATAATTCTCAACCTGCCGCGTAAGGTTCGCATAGCACTCTTTTATTCCCTTTTCCTTGTGCATTGGCTGAGTGCGCAACAGTTGCGCGCTATGCTTTCCCCATTCGATTGAGAAAGCTGAAGCGTCCAATCGCGCTCGCCGCTTAATAAAGCCTGGATCCGGATCCGGATAGACATGTCGTTCCAATTTCGTACCATGCCGCCTTGAGTCCGGAAGGGATTTCACTAGAGTACGGACGAGCGGTGGAAGTGCATTTTCAACGATTGCAACAGCATGCCGAATCCGGGATTTGATGAACTCTGATTCACTCCACCCCTCACAAAAATTGAAATTCAAGTCATAAAGGATAGGTCCTCGCACTCTTACTGATACATCTTGGTAAGGTTTGGCGGTTAACGCATTCACTTCCATAAATTCGCTCAACCTCTGCTGCTGCCGAGATGAGTACGGCTTTTCACCCATAAAGACCCCGCCATGGAGGTAATAGCCTACCTCATCAATCCAGGATGCCATATCCTTCGTCATTTCCTTTGGATTCCTTTTGTAGAAGGTCTCGCGCCGCGGATCGCGAAACACGTGTGCAGCAGTATCCCAAAAGTCAGTTATGGAATTATGACCCATAACATACCCAACGGCGCGTGATGGCAATTCGTAATCGATCAGCATCATTTTTTGATGATGCGTAGGATAAAGCGAGCCAAGCCACCCACTTATGCCAATATCATAATTTTCTGTTGAAAGGGCTTCCTTTCTGTGCTCAAGGGCCACTTCCCTAACATGGAAACGGATATTTGGATACTCTCCCTGCAAAATCTCACTGAACCATTTGGTATTATATTTCTCATGCTCGTCACTCAGATATCCCGCACATACGCCTATAGTGGGGAATCGACCACCATAATAGCTTGGAATATTCTTCATTTTTAAATGCGCAAAAACATCGTCATGCCAAACCAGAATACGAACCAATACTGGATCCTTTTCTCGCGTAGCGATCCTTTTCAGGATCTCACCATATCGCATTCCATTCCCGGATGAGCCATTTCGGGTTAACACCATTCCCGGATCGAATCCCCAAGTTATAATATCCACAGTTCTTCGCGCATTTTCCACATCCTTTTCGATTCGTCCAAAAACATCTTCGCCGCAGTTCAGGACTTCAAGTTCGCACTTGTTCCGTGGTATAAATACCTTGTGCTTTAAGCTTTTTACCCACCAATGCTTCCACAAACACTCATAAGGTCCAGAAGAATGTCGATATTGCCTTTTTGCCACATAAAGCGACGCATTCTCATGCATACCATTCATATTATTCCTCGCTATTTAGTGCGCGTAGCTACTTCGCCCCATGCATTCCACCAAAACTTTCAAAAAGTGATCCGCCAGAAGAAGATATAGACTCTTTATCCAACAGCTCAGAAAAGGAAATTACATGTTTTTGGCCATGAGGTAACTCCAGAGTATATTCTGCACCTGCATCTACTTCATGATCGAATTTTATGTTTCCAAGGTTATCGATTTTTCCCTCCTGGGCTAAGTCTCCGTTTTTATAAAGGCGAAAAGGCACGCCTGCAGACGCCGCCCCTGCTGCAGAGTAATGACTACCAAGATTGAGTATTCCTTTTCCTTTCATCATCTCCTGCGGAGGCATTGAGGTTGCTATGTCTGCGTTTTTTGGCCCCAGAAATTTGTGCGCAGCCCCATGGAATACGATATTCCCATTCGTCCCTTGTTCTATTCCTCTCCCAGACAGCATGAAATAGCTCCCGCCACTATTCAGCAGGATTTCCTCCTTCGCCGTGATCATGATCCGCTCTGCATTCAGCGTGATATTCAGCTTTGCCAGCAAATTGATACTGTTCGTCAGTGCCTGCACATCCACATCGCCAGACGCGGCAATCAGCTTCATCCCAACCTTGTGCACGAACATCCGCACTCCTTGGCGGATGCTGGCGAACAGTCCGCCTTGCGTTGCGACCGAAAGGTTCGCTCCTGCCGTCACTGCTACGTGCTCGCCACCCGCTATGTGCACCGACTGGGTGGCAGTGGCTGCGATTCCTGCGGCACTGGACAACACGACGTGTGGTGCGGCTAACTCGGAAAGTTCGCCGCCGCGGCCTTTAATACTCGCGTTCAGGTTCGACAATGCCTTTACAGTGCTGGCTTGGACTCCAGGGTCTCTTGCGTCATGCTGATGGGCCAGTTCCGCCATCGAGTCGTGCTGTCCGTGGGCCTGTGACAATCGCATCGCGGTCGCCGCAATAGCCTTCATGCCGCCTGTCCCACCCGGTTGCGCTTCGGTCGTTAGCAACAACCCCTGCCCAGCACGCGCAACACCGTGGCCGTCCGTACGCAGCTCAAAACCGTCGCCGCGCTTTTCCGCATGTCCGGGATTTCCGTCAATCCGATGAATCCTCCCCAGCGACAGCTGACTATTCAAATGATCGCTACGCAATTGCGCCTGTATCTCGCCCTTCGTGTCATCGAGCACCAGCTGATTTGCACGAGATCCCGCGATCTCCTTCGACCGCAGGCCGGACAGCGCACGCTGGCCCGGCAATTCCCAAGGTGCCTTCTGCCGCTCGTTGTAGACAACGCCGGTGATGATCGGCCGATCCGGGTTCTCGCCCAGGAACTGCACCACGACCTCCTGCCCCACCCGCGGCACGCCGATCTGTCCAAACTGCCCGCCCGCCATCGGCATCGCCACGCGCACCCATGCCGAACTGTTGTCATCGTTCTTGCCTTCGCGATCCCAATGGAACTGGACCTTTACGCGGCCGTAGCCATCGGTATAAATCTCTTCTCCCGGCGGGCCGGTAACGATGGCCGTCTGCACACCCGGCGCCGGTGGCGGGCTGCTGTTGTAGTGAAGACCTGGCCGCCACCGGATCGTCCGGCGCAGGCAGGTAAACTCATTGCGGTAGTACGATGGCTCGCGCTTGGCGGAGTGGATGTTGTTGCCGGCCCAGTGGCGGACCACGGTGATCAGGTAGTCACGCTTGCCGATGGGATCGTGCAGTGCCACATTCCGCACCGGCCAGATCATTTTGCCACTGTGGTGATCCGCCAGCGCGAAGCTGCGGCCCGGCATTGCGGCGCGGTCGTTCCCGACGGCTTCAAAATATTGCGTGCTTTTGTCCGCCTCCTCCATCCGCCGCCGCGCCAGTGCCTCGCCCTCGCGGCCTTCCGGATAGCCGTATTCGCCAAGGTTTTCATACAGCTCGTACGGCGGCACCTCATCGCCCTGATGATTTTCGGACTCACGGCCGGACACGAACGGTGCCGGCCTTTTGTAGTCGAAGCTGGCGAGCGCAGTCGCGCCCGATCCCATGCGGCGCACGGCCTGCCACTGGCTGATGCCATCATGTTCAAGCGATCCGGCATCGGCGCGGTATGGCATCGTGCCTGGCGCGACCTCGCGCGTGCCGCAGGCATCGATAGGATCGGCCAGTGTGCTGTCGTCCGACAGCCATAGCGTGTGGCCATCCGGGCGGTGCTCATACCAGTAATAGAAGCCGGCGGCTTCCCAGCGCCGGTGCAGGTGATTGTCGTCGGTTTCGTTGTACTGGGCCTGGTACGAGATGGTCGGCGCCGCAGTATTCATGCTGACTTTCCAGTCGCGCTGCTGGTAGTGAGAGAAGATTTTCTCCGTCATCTCCAGCACGGTGCTGCCCTTGAATGCCTTGCAGTTCTTGCGCAGCTTTGTGAATGCCAGCCACGGTTCGAGTACCGCGTTGTAGTACACGAAGCCGCCGTCGGTCTTCATCAGGCGGAATTCGGTGACGTAGCCATTGAAGTGGCGCTCGGTACCGTTGTCGCGCACCAGCGACACCGTCATCATCTTGCCGATCATCTCCTTCAACGGGATCGAGGCATCGTCGGACAGCAGTTCGACATCGAAGCGGAACCCGCGCGACAGTTCCTCCTGCGCCTGCAGCGTGTTGACGACCAGCGTCGCATTGGGCCCATCGTTACGTGGAAAGTGCGACCGCAGCAGGCGGCCCCTCTGCTCCAGCACGCGGACGATGGCGGGGCGCGGAAGACCGGCATCATTCAGTGACATGAAATGACTCCTCTCGGTTCGAGTTGCAGCAGGTAGCGGATTTCAGGGCGCGTTTCGGGTTCACCGAGCAGGAAGGTGTCTTCGCCGAGCCGGCACATCTCTTCCGGGTCGTCCGAGAGCGTCCACGGACGGATGCAATCAGGCCCCGGCAGCAGGCAGACTTCGAATTCGAGCACCACCTCGGGGGTGGCGAGGATGAGCAGGTCGTGCAGCAACCTGGCGCCCGGGCCTTCCGGCAACATGCGATAGAAATCCGGCCGGGAAAGCGGACCGATGACGATGCGCAGGCGCCGTTTCACGTCCCATATTTCCGTTCCCAGCACGACATCCCCGAGCTGGCAGCGCTCATCGCCCAGGATGAACTGCTGCTCGGGAGGAATGACCGCCCAGAAACCCGCAAGCGAGTCGACGACTACCGGGAGATCCAGTTCGCAGGCGATAATTTGTTGAAGCGCGGCGGCGGAGACCGGGCGGGCGCGCAGCAATCCGGCATACCACGGGGTGACCTCGCTTTTCACATCCCACTTTCCGGCAAGGTTTCTCAGCATGCGGCCCGACGCGTCGCGGCCCTCGGCCACTGGCGCCAGTTCGAGCCGGGGCTTTGCCCACGCCTGCCATAACTGCGCGACCATGCGGGTCGAGTACATGTCGAGGTAGGCACGTGGCGCCGGATTGCCTTCCGCGGCTGCATGGGCACAGCGGTCCGTGTCATGCAAGGGCAAGGTGCCCGCCGTTCCCAGCAGGCCGAAACAGGTCGGCGTGAGCACGACCCGCAGTTGGTCATCGCGTTCCACCTCGCGCAACGCCTCCACTTCGGCGGCAGGAAATCCCAGTGCAAGGCTATTCTCGAAGCGCACCGCCTGTGTGAGCGCTTCATCGTGAGGCACATTGCGCGAACCGAGCCAGCGGATCAGCAGCGTGACCGCCGGCATGAACTCGAATCGCCACGGTTCCTTGAAAAGGCGGCCGATCAGGCCGGGCTTGCGTATCCGCTGCGCCGTTTGCATCGCAGGATCTCCCGTTTGTCGCGCTGCGACAGCAGCACCAGTTCGATAAAGCTGTTGACCTGAACGTACAGCGCCAGGAACTGGTCCATGACCTGGGCGAACAGGTGAATGCCGCTGCCCCTGAAGGCTTCTTCCTCCACGGTGATATGGACTTCGATGCCGTAGACCGGCGATGAACCATAGTCATGAGGCATCCAGGCCATCTTCTGCTTGTGATCGAGGCCGACGATGCCGGCAATCAATCGCTCGGCCACCAAGGATTGCGGCAGGTTATGCAGCTTGAGCAGATCGGTGAATGCCTTCAGGCCATCCGGTATCAGGGCGTGGTGATTCAACGAAAGGCAGCCGATCAAGTCCCACTGCGCCTCCCCCGTGGGAAAGCGGCAAGCCGGAGTGGGAGCGGTCACGAAGCCGATCTGTCCTCCATCCGGCGTGTCGGACATCGACAGGTCTCCACTTGCCATGCCACATGCCAGCTGGAGCGGCAGGTCGCGGTTCGTGCACGTGATATCGACGCTGACAGTGTTGCGTTCTTCGAACGCCACGTCCGCATCGATCAGGGACAGGCGTTTTTCATAACCCGGGCTGATCTCGGCCAGGATGTCGTCGTGGCGCATTACCCAGTGATGTCCCTTGGCGACCGTGCCATTGCGGCGCGCATGCATGCGCGTGAATTCGACGATACCTTCCCCTCCCTTCATCTGCTTGCAGACGCGGTCGACGGTATAGACCTCGTACCCTTCCGGGCGGGTGGCATCCGGCACCAGCGGATAGTCGGCCTTGGTGCCTGTGACGGCGATTGGCCTGGCATGATGCGCGAACAGATTAATCACCGGAACGCAGCCGAGCCTGAAGTTCGAAGGCAGCAATGTGCGCAGGATTCGCGCGGAACCACCATCGGGCCGGAGCCGCGACAGCGCCAGGTGCAGCGTCACGCTGCGTGCACCGTCCGGCAGCAAGGGCCGCAGCGCGGCCAGGTCGACATCGACGAAACGGAATTTATCGGGGAAACAGAAGTACTCGAGCAGCACGCGCCACGCCGGGTGCGAGCGCTTGCCGAACGGGATCAGCGGCTCTTCTTCGCGGAAACCCGCAGGGCTTATCGGCACGCTCGCCAGCGGCTGCCAGCGGCCATCCGCCGACTCGACGAACGCGCCGCTGACATGAATGAACAGTGCATCACGCAAGGCCGCATACAGCGACGGATCGCCATCGATGAAGACGCTGAGCTTATCGAGCGGCAGCTCGCGCAACGGCATCGTTTCGGATATCGATGCGATCGTCATCGACAAGGCGGCTGTCGCATCCGTTGCCAGACTGGTCCCGGCGGGGGCCTTGATGAATGGATCGAACGACACAGCCTCGATGGCAACCGGCGCAAGCGAAAGGTCCGCCGCGGTACGAAAGCGGCATTGCACGCCAGCCACCAGCTGCTTTGCTTTCAATTCCGTACCACGCGGGATCACGCGTGGTGCGCTCGCTGCAGTCGCCTCGAAAGCCGCGATCGTACAGGACGGGAACGGCCTCAGGGAGTGCGGATACAACGCTTCGAGCAGTCCCTCGGTAAATTGCGTATAGCCGTCCTCGAACCGCTTGTCGATGCGCGCCGCCAGCAGGGCCGTGCCCTCCAGCACACGTTCGCCTTGCGGATCTCCACCGTCCATGCGAAGGGCACTAGCGACACGGGGGAAGCGGGCCGAGAATTCCTTGCCATAACGCCTCAGGAACACGAGATTGCGTTCGTAATGAATGAGCAGGTCTTTCATGAAATGCGTCCTGGATCGATGGGAAGCCCATTATTCTTTGGCCCGCCGCCAGTCGAGTTGCGCACAATCAATGAAATTCCACATGGAAACATTCATGCTGTGGTTTCACTCGAAAGGAGAACCATGAGCATCCCCTCGAAATTGCTGTGGGCCAGAGGCCTGCCGGTGGGCCCCCAGCAAAAGCAGCAGCAGGACCGCTATCACGAAATGCGGCTGCAACAGACGGCCATGACCATCAACCCCTGCCTGTGGGGCGTTCGGCGGGTCATCTGGAAAACCGACGAACTGACCAACAACACGCTGCACACGGACGTGCTGTCGCTGCTGTTCCCCGATGGCGAGATCTACGATGCCCCCGTATCCGATGCGCCACCGAAGGCGGTGGATCTTTCAAAACTGCCGGCGGAGCAGTCGACGTTCACGTAATACGCGGCGCTGCCGATGCTGAATATGCACGGTGGAAATATGGCGGATGAAGCACGCTATGTGCGCGAGGATGCCTCGACGGCCGACCTGTTCTCCAACGGCCTGGCCCTCAACGTGACTTACCTGACGAAAAACGTTTGCCTCCTGCCGGAGTCCACGGCGCGAACCGGCTATGTTTCCTTCCCCGTCATCCGCATCAAGCGCTCCCCCACCGGCGGCTTCGAACTCGACCCCACCTTCATCCCGCCCTCGGTCACGCTGGCCACCGCAGCCGGCCTGCCGGCCATGCTCGATGCCCTGCTGGCCAAGCTCAATGCCAAGATCGCGGCGCTGTACGAACGCCATCGCCAGAATGGCCGACAGGCCTTCGAGGTGCACACGGGCGATGCGTCGTCGTTCTGGATGCTCAACGTAATCTGCACCGCGGCGGCACCGCTCACCCATTGCGCGCGCTATCGCCAGCATCATCCGGAATACGTGTTCGACAAGCTGACCGCGCTGGCCGGCGGCCTGATGACGTTCTCGCCGAAATACGCGCTGGCCGACCTGCCGTCATACCAGCACGACGATCCGGGGCCCGCCTTCCACAAGCTGGACCAGATGATCCGCGACCTGATCGACACCGTGATCTCGTCGCGCTACTTCACGATCCCGCTGGTGAACGATCCCGCCAGGATCACGATCCACAGCGGCGTGCTCGATCCGGCCCGCGTGGAGCGCCGCACCGAGTTGTGCCTCGCCATCAGCGCGGACATGCCGGCGCTAGAACTGGTGGCGGCCGCACCGCTACGCTTCAAGATCGGTTCGCCGGACGACGTGGAGCGCATGATCAGCGCGGCCATGCCGGGTGTGGAGCTGGTGCACATGGCGCAGGTGCCGGGGGAAGTGCCGGTGCGGCCCAACATGTACTACTTCTCGCTGACGGCCAGGGGCAACCTGTACGAGAACATGCTGAAGGCGCAGACGATCGCGATCTATGCGCCGAGTGGCATGAAGGGCCTGCGGATCGAGTTGTTCGGCATCGCCCCTTAGGCTTTACTTCAGCCCAAGCGCGTTCCGGATCGCGTCTTCGACGAGAGGCCAGCATGGCGAACTGGCCGCCACCTCGTCGTAGTGGCTGGCACCCGGCAGCACGATCACCTCGGCCGGGTCGCCGGCGGCGCGGGCGCGCTGCGCATAGGCCTCGGCGACCGACGGCGGCGACACGGTATCGCATTCGCCGTGGATCAGTACCGTGCGGATCCCGGCCGGCAGCATCTCGGCCGGGGAGGTGTCCGCGAACACATCCGGCCGGTCCGCGCTCGGCACGCCCGCCAGTTGGGCTGTCTCGCGTTCGCAGCTGGAGCGGATCAGCGAAGCCTGGTGGCGCAAGTCCGCCAGCCCGCCGAGGCTGACCACGGTGGGAATCATCAGCGGATCGGCCACCCAGGCCGGACTCCATCGCGGCAGCCTGTGGCGCGACGCCGCCCATTGCGCCAGGTGCCCGCCGGCCGAATGGCCGACGACGACGATGCGCCGCACATCGATCCGCGGCTGGCCGCGCAGCAGGTCGACGGCGGCGGCCACGTCGCGGTACATGCCGGGGTAGCCGCCGCCTTCCTCGTCATGCCGGCGGTATTCGATATTCCACACGGCGATGCCCTGCGCGGCCAGCGCGCCGGCCATGCTGCGCATCTGCGTGATACCGCCGTACTGCACGGTCCAGCAGCCACCATGGATCAGCACAGCCACGGGAAAGGGACCTTCCGCGGCAGGCAGAAACAGTTCGACGAACTGGGAAGGTGCGCCGCCATAGGCGATCCGCCTGTCCGGCGCGGGGCCGGACAGCGCGAGGTAATCCTGCAGGGTCATCGGAGCGGTCATGGGGGGCCAATGAAAAACGGGGCAAGGCGCAGTATAGCGCCCTGCCCCGCCATGGCACGCCGCCTTAGAACTTGAAGCTGGCGCGCGCGTAGTAGTAGCCGCCGTTGATGCCGAACGGCGAGAACGACGGGTACTTCGTCACGCCGGCGTTGTCGAGGTTCGCACGGTACACGGCCATCAGCTCCGCATTCACTTCATCCGGATATTCGTTGAACAGGTTGTTGGCACCGGCCGACAGCGTCCAGTTCGGATTCAGCTTGTAGCTCACCTCGAGATCCGTGATCGCCTTGGTGCCGATCTCGTTCTTGTAGTACGTGCCGCCATTCGGCGACTCCCACGTGTGGGACTTGCCGTAGATCGCCTCACGCAGGTTGACGGTCCAGTCACCCGAGCGCCACAGTGCACCGATGTTGACGCGGGTTTTCGGCGACGCGGTTTCCAGGTTCGAGATCGCCGTGCGGTCCAGCAGCGTCTGCGGTTGCAGCTGCGTCGGCGCCTGGTTGATCTTGGTAACCCGCACCTGGTTCCAGTTGGCCGCCAGCGACCAGTCGACGCGGCCATACTGGCCGTAGTTGCTGTTCAGCGTGGCCACCAGTTCCAGCCCGCGCGAGCGGGTGTTGACGGCGTTGGTGAAGATGTTGATGCCCGTTTCGCTGACCGTCGGATCGAGGATGTTGCCATTGGCCAGGATCGCCGCCACCACCGCCGGCGAATTCACCGCGCCGCCCGAACCGTATACCGAGCCGGAACCGACGATGCGGTCGCGGATCTTGATCTGGTAGGCATCCACCGTCAGCGACACATTGTTCGCCGGGTTCAGCACGATGCCGGCCGAGAGGTTGGTCGACGCTTCCGGCTTCAGGCCGTCGATGCCGACCAGCTTCGCGCCCGCCGAATTGGGCGCCAGCTGCACGAAGGCGCTGGTCGGGCCCACGTTGGTGGCGGAATAGTACGACTCGGCCAGCGTGGGGGCGCGGAAGCCGTTGGAGTACGTACCGCGCACCGCGAATGTCGGCGTGAAATCGTAGCGGCTGGTCAGCTTGCCCACCTTGGCGTTGCCGAAATCGCTGAAGTGCTCGTAGCGCGCCGCCAGGTCGACCGTCAGGCCGGCGATCGGGAACATGATGAAGTTCGCGTACACCGCCTTGTTGTTGCGGTCATGCTTGCCCGCATCCGTCAGCGAGAAGCCGGGATACGACTGCGAGCCTTCCTTGTAGCGCGAGAATTCGTCGCCGGCCTGGATCTCGTACTCGTCCACGCGGTGCTCGAAGCCCATCGCGAACGTCGACGCTTTCGCCCAGCCCATCTCGATCTCGCGTGAGACGTCGAAGTTGTTGGTCCATTGGCTGGCGATGAAGGTACCCGCATGGAACACGGTGGGCGTGAAGCCTGTGTCGTTGTACAGCGAGACGTTGGCCGAATCGATCACGCCGATTTCCGCCTTGTCGCGGCCATAGGTGGTCGATACTTCCCAATTCCACGCCGTGCCGAACTTGCCGCGCGCGCCGGCCGTGAACGCGTAGTCGATCTCCTTCATCGTTTCCTTCGGGCTGAAGCCGAGCGGGTAGACTTCCGGCAGCCGGTTCGGCATCCGGTAGTTTTCATATGCCCGTGCTTCCTTCTTGCCCCAGGTGGCGAACGCGTACAGCGACGTGTCGTCGTCGATGTCGTAGCCAGCGTTCACCGCCAGCGTGTTCAGGTGGTACTGCGCATCGCCGGCGATCTTGTTCAGGTGCGGATAGCCGGGTGCCTGCAGCAGCGGCATGCTGGCCAGGTTCTGCGGGGCCGTCACGCGCGGGTCGATGTTGCCGCGGTCGCTGTAGCCGTGGTAGCGCGATTCGCCGGTGATGCTGATGAACGACTTGTCGTTCGGCGCGAAGCCGATGTTGGCGGTGCCGTCGCCCGTATGGCCGCCGCCATCGACATAGGCGCCGCCGTTCACGTTGCCCGATAACCCGCGGTTGTTCGACTTCAGGATGATGTTGACCACGCCGGCGATGGCATCGGTACCGTACTGCGCGGCGGCGCCATCCTGCAGCACCTCGATATGGTCGATCGCGGCCACCGGAATGTAGTTCAGGTCGGCCGCAGCGCCACCCTGGTATGGGCCGCCCAGCACCGCCAGGTTGGCCGTGCCGTGCCGGCGCTTGCCGTTCACCAGCACCAGCGTGTTGTTCGGCGACAGGCCGCGCAGCCGGGCCGACAGCGTGAGGTTGGCCGTATCGCCGCCGAAGGCCTGGGCGGTGAACGACGGGATGTTCTGCGCGATGGCCTGGATCAGGTCCGGCTGGCCGGTGCGCTGCAGCGAGGCTGCATCCAGCACCTGGATCGGCGACGCGCTGTTTTCCGCCTTCAGGCCGCTGGCGCGGGTGCCGGTGACGATCACGGCACTCATCGAGACCGGTGCGCCGGCGGCACCGGCCATGTTTTCCGCTTGCGGTTCGGGCTCCGGTGCGCCGCCCGGATCGGCGGCGAGCGACAATCCGGAGTGCAGCAGCATGGCGGCGGCGCCCGTTGTGATGATGGCCTTGTGCATGGTGATTCCTTTTCTTGTAGTGAATATGGAAAAACGGGTGCGGCGAAAAAAAGGGCGTAAAGGGTCCCTCTGCCGGCACGGATGGCGGCAGCTTCCCCGGACCTTTCGGCCCTTACTGCGTCAGGTGTTGAAGCCGGATTATTTCTTGGCGGCGACGACTTCGATCTCGACCAGCCAGCCGGCGGAATTGAGCCCGGCCACCGTCATGACCGCGCGGGCCGGCAGGTTCGGTTGCGGGCCGCCGAAGAACTGCGTGTAGCCTTCCATGAAGCCCTTGACGTCGCCGCGGCCACCCTTCGACGGGTCGCCCACCAGGAACACCTGCATCTTCACGACGTCGCCCATCGTCAGGTTCATGCCCTTGAGGATTTCCTCGATCTTCTTCAGCACGCCCACGGTCTGCGTCTTCGTGTCGCCATAGGCGGCGATGGTGTCGGGGTTGGCGGACTTGTCGATCATCGGCGGCACCTGGCCGCTGATGAAGTGGATCGTGGCAGTCGGCGGAATCGTGACTGCTTGCGCGATCGGGAAATCCGAGCCGGGAATCTTGTGGCGCACGATGTCCTGCGCGGTGGCCGAAGCGGTAACGGCGGCGGCGGCGGCCATCAGCAGGGTGGCGGCGATATGCTGTTTCATGAAGTCTCTCTTTCAGTGTTTGTTGGACATCTGGCCGGCCGAGACAACCCCGGCCGAAATCTCGGTGCGCAGTGCGGCCACGTCCCCTTCGGGAATGCCGGGCGCCTGGTTGCCCCAGCTGGAGCGCGCGTACGTCAGAACGGCGGCGATGTCGCCGTCTGTCAGGTTCTGGGAAAAATCGGGCATGCCGCCGCGGCCTTTCAGCAGCACGGTGGCGGGGTCCCTGGCCGGCCCCTGCACGAACGCGTTGCCGGCCAGCGCGGGGAACGCGCCGGGAATGCCCTGGCCGGTGGCCATGTGGCAGGCCGCGCAGTTTTTCTGGTAGACGGCCTTGCCGTCGGCGGCGCTCGCGTGCATCGGCGTGGCCGCCGTGAAGCCGACGAGCGCCAATAGCGAAGAAAATGCGGCGTTGTGGTTCATGCCATCGCCCTTTCATGGATGCGGGCCATCTGCTGCCATGCCGATTCGATCGCGCCGGCCTGCCAGCCCGTCAGGTACGACAGGTGTTCGCCGGCCAGCAGCACGCGGCCCTCGCCTTCCAGCAGCGCCGGGTAGGCGTTCTTGCGGCTGTCGTCGTTCCACTCGGCCCAGCCGCCCAGGTTGTACTGCACGCGGTGCCAGGCCACGGAGAACGCGTTGTCGAACGCATCGCGGTAGGCCGGGAAGATCTTTTCACCGGCGGCCAGCGCGAACTCGGCCCGCTCGGCCGGTGTCAGCCCGCTGACCTCGATCGCCGCGGTCTGGTAGTTGTAGTAGCCCAGCACCACGCCTTTTTTCTTTTGCCAGCTGGTCGACGGCAGCGAGATCGTGTTGATGCCCTTCATGTCGGTCAGCACGTGGCCGCCGTAGATGTGGTCGTCCTCTTCCCAGAAGCGGCGCTTCATCTGCAGGCCGATCTTGCCGACGGGCGCATAGGCCACCGACTTGATGGCGGCCTTGAAGCCGTCCGAGAAATCGGTGTCGACCATACGCAGCGTGGACAGCGGCATCGTGCACAGGCAGAAGTCGGCCGTCACGGCGCTCTCCTTGCCGGTCTTGGTATCCTTGAAGGCCACCGTCACGTTGTTCTCGCCGTGGCTGATCTTGCGCACTTCGGCGTTGTAGCGGATATGGCGGCCGACGCGTTTTTCAAACGCCTTCGCGATCGCATCCATGCCGCCCACCGGCTGGAACATCGTGTTCTGCATCGGGTAATCCTGCACCGCGCTATAGATCTTGCCCACGCCGGAAGCCAGCAGGTCATGGAAGGCCAGCGGGTCGGAGAACGCGCCCGGCCCCGGGCTCACGCCGGCGCCGGGATTGACGGCGAAGCCGCGGCCGCTGCGGCCCTTGTAGCTGAGATCGCCGGCGGCCAGGTGGCCTTCGTGCTTCAGGTAGTCGAGCAGCGCGCGCTGGTCGTCGCTGGAGAGTGCTTTGTCGAGCTGGTGGTCCTGCACCGACTTGGCCAGCAGCTCGGCGACGTGGCCGCGCATGTCGGCCTTGATCTGCGCCGGGCGCAGGCGCTGCTTCGACAGCGGGCCGCCGTTTTCCAGGTAGACGAAGGAGTGATCGTTATCGTTGACCATCACTTCCAGCGGCACTTCGAACAGGCGCGTGTAGTGCAGCGTGGACTGGTGGTGCAGCGGGATGCGCCATGGGCCGTGGTTGATGTACTCGCCCTTCTCGAAAGCGCAGCGCTGCGTCTCGCCACCGAGTTCCGTCAGCTCGAAGCCGTTGCGCGCCGTCTGGCAGCGACCGCCGGCGAAGCCGCGCGCTTCCAGTACCTGCACGCGGTAGCCCAGCTTCGCCATTTCATACGCGGCCGTCATGCCGGCCAGGCCCGCGCCGAGGATCACCACCGACTTGCCCTTGCCGCTGCCGGTCAGCGCCGGCGGGCCGGACATCGTCGATGCGATGCCCATGCCCCAGGCATTCATGGCGTTCAGCAGCAGGCCGGTACCGCCCACCGCGGCGGCACGGTACAGGAAATCGCGCCGCGTTACCGCGCCTTGCGTCACCGCCTTCATCAACCCTTTCTTCATTGCTGCCCCTTTGTGTTGGTGAACATGCTTGCACATAGGTATCTAGCAATCGGTGTGCCATTGCCCGTTTGGTAAGCACTCTTTTTGACGAGGCGAATGAAGTGGTTTCGGGCAGGGCGACGACAGAAGCCGCCACATCGCCGGCTCCCCTGCAATGGCGGCCCTGCCAGCGTCGTACATTGTTTGACGGACGGCGCGGCATCAAAGTCGCTGCGGCATTGCGCACTGCACCAGTGCGACGCACGATGAATCACTGCCGGGTTGCACGGAGGCACCGGCTCGGCAGTACTTGCAGCGAATGACTTGCGGCGAATGACTTGCGGCGAATGACTTGCGGCGAAAAAAAAAGCGCGCCGGGCGGCGCGCTGAAAATACAACGAGGGTGAAGGAAATCAGGATACGAAGCCGGCGACGATGCGTTCGAAGCTGGGGTGCTGCCCCGCGGGCTGGGCGCGGCGCACCGGGGTCTCCGGGCGGGTGAACGGCTGGGCCGCGGTGGTACCGCGCGGTATCGGCTGGCACGTGTGGAAGCGCATCGGCGCGGCGGGATCGGGCAGATAGACGCAGTCGCTCATCGACTCGCCGTGCATGTCATGTGCCACGCGCACGACCCAGCGGCCGCGCTGGCGCGCCCGGTCGAACCAGCGCTCTTCCACCGCCTTGGCGCAGGTGTACAACTGGCCGTTCAGGCTGATGCCTTCCTCGGTCACCAGCGCATCGTGCAGCGGCAGCAGTGCGCAATGCACCACATCTTCCGCGTATTGCTTCAGCGCGGCACCCCGCTCGCGCATGCCCCAGTCCCACAGCTGCAGCGGTGCCGGGCCGCTGTGCCGGTCGCCATCCACTCCCTGCAGGTTGTGTTCGAGGATGGCATCGATCACCAGGCGGCGGAACTGGTGGATGTCGAGTGCGCCGTCCAGCGGCCCCAGTTCGCTCGGCATGGACGGTGCCATGGCCGGCGCTTCGGCGCGCAGCAGCCCGAAACGGCGCTCCAGCGCGGCCCGTGCCGGCACCTCGGCCGGAATGCCGGTCACGCAGCGCACGCCGAAATTGTCCTGCAGCGCGCGGCCGCCATCGCCGCCGGCCAGCGTGCCGGGCACCAGCAGCCGTTCCGGCAGGTGGCGGCAGGGCCAGTCCTGCGCGGCGATCACGCGGCCGTGGCGCAATGCCTGGCGCGGCTTGTCGGCCACGCAGTTGGCGAGCGCCATCAGCGCATGCCGCCATGCCGGCGCTTCCAGGCTGACATGGAATCCCGTGACCATGCCGGAAAACATGTCGCTGACGAGATAGATGACGGGCCGGCCGGCCAGCCGGCGGCGCTCCCCGCCACCCAGCAATTGCAGGTCGGCCCGCACGGCGGCGACCTGGAACGCGGCGCCCGGGCGCCCTTCGGCTTCCACCTGCGCGTGCGGTGCCAACGGCAGCGGGCGCGGTGCGGGGCGCAGGATGCGCCCCTGGTCGAGCCAGTAGCTGAACTGGCCGAAGCTGGGTACCGCGTCGCTGGCGGAAGATCGCACCACCTGCAGCGTCTCCGGTACCACGTGGCGCTCGCAGAAGAACTCGCGCAGCATGGCTTCGTAGGCGCCACGGCGCGAAAAACGCATGCCCGTGTAGGTGGCGGCGGCCACGCGGAACACCCGGCGCATCGGTTCGTCGACATTGATACCGGGTGGCGCGCCGTCGCGGCGCGGCCGGCCGCGCTTGATGCCCGCGGTGGAAGAACGCGTCTTGCCGCGCGCGCCGCTGTTCGAGTAATCGGGCAGCAGCGCGTTCGGCGTCTGTCCGCGCTGCCAGTAACGGCGCAGGTAGCGGTAGATGGTGGGATGCGATACGCCATGGCGCGCCGTGTAGTCGGCGATCATCTGGCCGCGCCGGCGCGATTCGTAGATGCCCGGCTCGTCGCCGGTCAGCTCTGCCACGATGGCCCAGGCCCGCTCGCGCAGTGCGATATGGCTCGGCTTGATCGTTTCCTGGTCGGCCACGACGAGCCATGGGTCGTCCGCCAGGCGCCGGGCGCGGCCCGAGGCCAGGTCGGCTTCGAGGTCGGCCAGCCGCGCCGGTTCCACGTCGCAGCCCTTGCCGTCCATGTCGAACAGCCAGGCCATGGTGCGCGCCGGGTCGATCCACAGGACACGCACGGTGCGCCGCCGCGGCGCGCCGTACTGGAGTAAATCGTTTCGGAGTAAGGTGTGCAGCAACATCCGCCCTCCTCGCTGATGAGAAGTAAATACGGATGTCTATGCAAATACCGGGCCAGCTCGTTCAGGGCTCATCGCACGGCATTTCAGGGCTGAAATGCCGGCCATGGCACGCGCCGGACCGCGGCCGGCGTTATTGTGGTGCAGGAATGGCACCGCGGCCGTGCACCGGCCGGGCGCATGTGCCGCTCAGCGTTTCGTTTTCGGCTTGGCGGCGGGCTTCTTCGGCGGCGTGTGCTTGCCCGACAGCGGCGGCATCGCATCGGCCTTGCTGATCTTCAGCTGCTGGCCGCCGACCCAGACCTTGCCGAGGTGCTTGAAGATCTCGTCCGGCATCCCGTCCGGCATTTCCAGCACGGTATGGTCCTCGAAGATCTCGATGCGGCCGATGTAGCGCGCCTCCAGTCCGCTTTCATTGGCGATCGCGCCGACGATGTTCGACGGCGTGGCTTCGTGCTTGCTGCCCACCTCGATCCGGTAGGCGCGCATGGCCAGGCCGTCCTGCGCCCGCTCGCGCTTCTTTTTCTTCGGCGCTTCTTCCTCGGTGACCGCGTCGGCGACTATGGCATCAAGGCCTTTCGGTGCGGCTGGCCGTTCCTCGCGCGGGGCTTTCGGTGCGGCCGGCCGCTCCTCGCGCTCCACTTTCGCTTTTGGCGCGGGCTTCGCTGCCGGGGCGGCAGCCTGGACCGGTGCCGCGGCGGGTTCGCCATCGCGGCGGATGCGCATCGGCCGGCCCGCCACCCGCACCTGGGTCAGCGTATCGAGCACGTCGGCCGGCAGGTCCGCCGGCATGTCGAGTACCGTGTAATCCTCGAAGATCTCGATGCGGCCGATGAACTTCGAGTCGACGCCGCCCTCGTTGGCGATCGCGCCGACGATGTTGCCCGGCTTGACGCCATCCTCGTAGCCCACTTCGATCCGGTACGTGGCCATGCCGGGTTCCGGTTCGCGGGCGATACGCTCCTTCTTCGGATACGCCGGGCGTTCCGCGCGCTCGGGCCGTTCAAAACGGTCACCCCGGTCACCCCGGTCGCCGCGCGGGCTGCGCTCTTCGCGCTGCGGGGCGGCCGGGCGGCCGTCCTCGTGCCAGCCCTTCTCGGCCTTCTTGTCGAGCAGCAGCGGTGTGTTCCCGCGCGCCATCATGGCCAGCGCGGCGGCGATTTCGATGGCCGGCACATCGTGCTCGCGCTCGTAATCGCCGATCAGCGCCTGGAACTGTTCCAGGCCACCGGCGGCCAGCGTCTCGGTGATCTGGTCCTTGAAGCGGGCGATGCGCACGTCGTTCACCGCCTGCAGCGTCGGCAGCTCCATCGGCTTGATCGGCTGGCGCGTGGCGCGCTCGATCGTCTTCAGCAGGGTGCGCTCGCGCGGCGTGATGAACAGGATCGCGTCGCCGCTGCGGCCGGCGCGGCCGGTGCGGCCGATGCGGTGCGTGTAGCTTTCGGCGTCGTACGGCACGTCATAGTTGACGACATGGCTGATGCGTTCGACGTCCAGCCCGCGCGCGGCCACGTCGGTGGCAACGAGGATGTCGATCTTGCCTTCCTTGAGCATGCCGATGGTGCGTTCGCGCGCGGCCTGCTGCATGTCGCCATTGATCGCGGCGGCCGAGAAGCCGCGTGCGCACAGGCGTTCGGCCAGTTCCTCGGTGCCCAGCTTGGTGCGGTTGAAGATGATCATGCCGTCGAACGGCTCCGCTTCCAGGATGCGGGTCAGCGCATCGAGCTTGTGCATGCCCGACACCAGCCAGTAGCGCTGGGTGATGTTCTCGGACGTGGTGGTCTTCGCCGCCACCGTGATTTCGGCCGGGTCGCGCAGGTAGGTGTTGGCGATGCGGCGGATCGGCGCAGGCATCGTGGCCGAGAACAGCGCCGTCTGGCGCGACGCCGGCGTTTCCTTCAGGATGCGCTCGACATCGTCGATGAAGCCCATGCGCAGCATTTCGTCGGCCTCGTCCAGCACCAGCGTTTTCAGTTTCGACAGGTCCAGCGAGCCCTTGTCCAGGTGATCGATCACGCGCCCCGGCGTGCCGACCACGACGTGCACGCCGCGCCGCAACGCCGACAGCTGCGGCCCGTAGCTTTGCCCGCCGTAGATCGGCAGCACGTGGAAGTTCGGGATGTGCGCGGCATAGCGCTGGAACGCTTCGGCAACCTGGATCGCCAGTTCGCGCGTGGGCGCCAGCACCAGTGCCTGCGGAGAGCTCTGGCGGATATCGAGCCGCGACAGGATCGGCAGCGCGAACGCGGCCGTCTTGCCGGTGCCGGTCTGCGCGGTGCCGAGCACGTCGCGGTTGGCCATCAGGTGGGGAATCGTCTGCGCCTGGATCGGCGAAGGCGCCTCATAGCCTACCTCGCTCAAGACTTTCAGCAGCGGAGCAGACAGGTTCAGGTCGGAAAACAGCAGGGGTGTAGCGGTCATTGCGGCACTCGCGATAAGTTATTGTTCGAATCGCCCAATGCGACAGGAAAGGGCGTAGTTTACCCTGTCCGCGCAGTGGACGTCTCACGGATGACAGCTGGCCGGCGTCAGCTCAGCCGTTTTTCCGCTATATTGGCCGGTTGCCGGCCCCTCTTCCCACGTGGCCAGGCCTCGACCAATCTTTATTTCGCAGGTTTTTTTGCAGGAACCACGCATGTCCAAACTGTCGACTTCGATTCTCCTGGCGCTGGCACTCGGCGCCAGCGCTTCCGGTACCGCCAGCGCCGCCGGCGCCGCCTACGGCCCCGAACTGCAGGGCTTCCGCTACCCGTATCCGGTGCAGCACTTCCGCTTCAATTCCCAGGGCCAGACGATGCAGATGGCCTATATGGACGTGAAACCCGCCGGCAAGGCGAACGGCCGCACGGCGGTGCTCATGCATGGCAAGAACTTCTGCGGCGCCACGTGGGAAGGCACGATCGCCGCGCTGTCGCAGGCCGGCTACCGCGTGGTGGTGCCCGACCAGGTGGGCTTCTGCGCCTCCACCAAGCCGCCGCACTACCAGTACAGCTTCCAGCAGCTGGCGGCGAACACGATGGAACTGCTGAAGAAGGCCAGCGTCGACAAGGTGGTGCTGGTGGGCCACTCGACCGGCGGCATGCTGGCCACCCGCTTCGCGCTGATGTATCCGCAAAACGTGTCGCACCTGGTGATGGTCAATCCGATCGGCCTGGAAGACTGGAAGCAGCTCGGTGTACCGTACCGCACGGTGGACCAGTGGTTCGAGCGCGAGCTGAAACTGACCGCGGACGGCGTGCGCACCTACGAAAAGAACACGTACTACATGGGCCGCTGGAAGCCCGAATATGAAAAATGGGTGGACATGCTGGCCGGCCTGAACGCCGGCTCCGGCCAGCGGCTGGTGGCGTGGAATTCGGCGCTGATCTACGACATGATCTACACCCAGCCTGTGGTGCACGAATTCCCGCAGCTGAAAGTGCCCGTCATCCTGATGAACGGCGACGGCGACACCACCGCGATCGGCAGCGATATCGCGCCGCCGGAAGTGAAGGCGAAGATCGGCAACTACAAGGTGCTGGGCAAGGAAACCGTGAAGCGCATCCCGAACGCGAAACTGATCGAGTTCCCGGGCATGGGGCACGCGCCGCAGATCGAGGATCCGGCCGGGTTCCACAAGGCGCTGCTGCAGGCACTGTCCCAGTAAACAAACTGGGGACGTACCCCTGTTTTTAGGAAACGAAAGATGGGGACAGCCCCTGTCTTCCGGGAACATTCGCCACGGCCGCTGACGCCAGGAATGCCACCGGCTCCGGCAGCGCGGCGCGAGGGCGGCGCGGTGAAGCGGTGGGTAGACGGTATTTCCTCAAAAACAGGGTCCGTCCCCAGTTTTGCCCGGTGTTGCCAGTGTTGCCTCAAAAACAGGGTCTGTCCCTGATTTTGATTGCTCAGGTGCCGACATCGGCCGGTGCGCCGTTGCCGGCCACCACCTGCGCCTCGTTTTCGTCCAGCACGGTGCCGATGGCGGTGGCCGGCACCGGCCGGCTGAAGTAGTAGCCCTGCATCTGCGAGCAGCCGTGCTCGCGCAGGAACGACATCTGGTCCAGCGTTTCCACGCCTTCCGAGATCACCTGCAGGTTCAGGTTCGCCGCCAGCGCGATGATGGTGGTGACGATCGCCGCGTCGTCCGGGTCGACCGTCAGGTCGCGCACGAAGGCCTGGTCGATCTTCAGCACGTCCACCGCGAAGCGCTTTAGGTGGGCCAGGCTGGAATAGCCGGTGCCGAAATCGTCGATCGCCAGCTTCACGCCGAGCTTCTTCAGTTCGCGCATCACGTCGATCGCGTGTTCGACGTCGTTCATCACCGCGCTTTCGGTCAACTCCAGTTCCAGCGAGGCCGGGGCCAGGCCCGTTTCATCCAGCACCCGCGCCACGATCTGCACGAAGTCCTGCTCCGCCATCTGCCGCGCCGACACGTTGACCGCCACCCGCAGGTAGCTGCGCCCCTCGCGCTGCCATTCGACGAGCTGCCGGCAGGCGCTGTCCAGCACCCACGCGCCCAGCTGCAGGATCATGCCGGTTTCCTCGGCAAGCGGGATGAAGCGGCCCGGCGCCACCATGCCCAGTTCCGGGTGCTGCCAGCGCACCAGCGCTTCCATCGCCACGATGCGGCCGGAGGCGATGTCCACCTGCGGCTGGTAATACAGCACGAACTCGCGGCGTTCCAGCGCGCGGCGCATCGCCGTTTCCATCTGCACCCGTTCGCCCAGCCGTTCGCGCATCGCGCTGGTATAGAACTGGAAGTTGTTGCCGCCCATTTCCTTGGCGCGGAACATGGCGATGTCGGCGCGTTCGACCAGCACCGCGGCATCGGTGCCATCGTCGGGGCACACGGCCACGCCGGCGCTGCCGGAGATGAACTGCTCCTTGTCGTCGAGCATCAGCGGCGCGGCCAGCGCGGCCAGCAGGCCCTGCACCTGTTCCGGCCGGGGCTGGCGCTCGCCCGGGTGCGGCAGCAGCGTCAGCGCGAACTCGTCGCCGCCCAGCCGGGCCAGCGTGCTGCCCGGCCGCAGCGCGTCCTGCAACCGGTCCGCCACCACCTGCAGCAGGCGGTCGCCGCCCCGGTGGCCCACGCGGCTGTTGGTGAACTTGAAGCGGTCCAGGTCCAGCGACACCACCCACAGGCTGTGGCCGTCGTGCATGGCCCGGCCGATCGCCTCGTGCAGGCGCTCGTGCAGCAGTTGCCGGTTGGGCAGGCCGGTCAGGGCGTCGTGCGTGGACTGGTGGTGCAGCTCCGTTTCATAGGCCTTCATCGCCGTGATGTCGTAGTGGACCGACACGAAATGGGTGACCCGGCCGCCCTCGTCGCGCACCGGCGACACGTAGGTCTCGACCCAGAACAGCGTGCCGTCCTTGCGGTAGTTGCGCAGCACCGCGTGGCCGTCGCGCTGCTCGCGGATGGCGGCGGCGATCGACAGCACGCCCGGCTGGCCCACGTCGTCGCGGCACAGCAGGCGCGCACTCTTGCCCAGCACTTCGTCGCGCGTGTAGCCGGTCTGGTGTTCGAATGCGGGATTGACGTAGACGATCGGATTGCCGGCACCGGCTTCCATGATCATGATCGTGTTGGTCGAGGATTCGATGGCGCGGTCGCGCAGCAGCAGCGAGCGGTTCGCCTCGGCCAGCTGGGCGGTGCGCTCCTGCACCTGCTCCGTGATCGTGCGGTTGCGCGTGGCCAGCGTACGCACCCAGGCCGTGCCCAGCAGCGTCATCACCAGCCCCAGCGCCAGCGCCGACAGCGAGGCGAGATGGTCGGACAGCCCTACCGCGTCGTCGATTTCGGCCACCACATGCCAGGGCCGGCCGGCCACATCGATCGTCAGCGTCAGCGGCGCGGGCGGCCGCGGATACAGCCAGGAAAGCGGCGGCAGCACGGCCGGCTGGTCCAGCCCCGGCGGTGGCATATGGTAGACCAGGTTTTCGGGGGAATCGCTGCCATCTGCATACACATGGAGTCCCACGCGCTGCAGCCGCTGGTCGCGCGCGCGCATGAGTTGCGGCAAGCCGGAAGGCTGCAGCACGTGCGCCACCATCGCGCCCGGATCGATGGCTACCGAGGTTTCTCCCACCAGCGCCGCGCGCCGCTCGGCCACGCTGCGCAGCGGGGCCCCGAAGCGGTACACCGGCATCGCCACCACCATGCCGGACAGCGCCCCCGGCAACTGCGCCAGCGCCGTCAGGCGGCCGGCAGCCGGCAGGCCGCTGTCGTAGGCGCGCTGGCGCGTGGCCTCGTCGCCGGAATACATCGTGTCCAGGCCCAGCGCGGCCGCGTTCGCGGCGAACGGTTCCACGTATTCGATGACCCGGTAGCGGGGCCGCCGCTCGGCCGGCACCAGGATATTGCCGCGCAATTCCGTCATGCGCGCGCCGGGCAGCACTTCCCGCAGCGCCGCTTCGAACGCCGGGCGCCCGGCGTCGTCGACGAAGCGCAGGTAGCTGATGCCCACCACGAACGGATAGCGCGCCGTGAGCGGTTCGACGAAACGGCGGAATTCATCACGGGAAACGACCGGCTGGCTGGCATAAAGGCTGTTGACGCTGCGCAGGCTGTCGATCACGTTGTTGATGCCTTCGGACAGGGCGAACACCCTCACATGCGCGCGTTGCGTAAACGTGAGCACGATGCGGTCCTGCTCCAGGCGGCTGATGCCGGCAAAGAGCAGGGCCGTCAGGCCGAGTCCACACAGCAACGCCAGCAGCGCCGGCGCATGTTGCCGTGCATTCCTGGCCCGCGCAAGAACAGTCCTGTCACTAATTCGGGCCACCTTGCATATCAGGTTGGACGGGGCACCAGAGTAGCACGGTTGGAGCCACATCCCCGCCCGGCTGTGGCGCGACGTGCAAGGTGCCGCCGGCTTATACTCATTGGTCAATATTACGCAGCCGACATCACACAGGAGGATAGATTGGACAACGATACGCGATGGATCGACATACAGGGCGATGACGGCACGTTCCAGGCTTACCAGGCATTGCCGCGCGGCGGTACCGGTCCCGGGATCGTGCTGATCCAGGAAATTTTCGGCGTCAATGCGCATATCCGCAGCGTGGCCGAGCAGTACGCGGCGGACGGCTACGTGGTGCTGGCGCCGGACCTGTTCTGGCGCCAGGGCGCCCATATCGAACTCACGTACGACGAAACGGACTGGAAAAAGGCCGTGGCGTTGAAGGGCGCCACGGATACGCAGAAGGCGGTGGCCGACGTGGCCGCCACCATCCGCGCCCTGCGCGGCCTCGATGGCGTGCAAAAAGTGGCGTCGATCGGCTACTGCTTCGGCGGCTTGCTGTCCTACCTGGCGGCGGCGGCCGGCAATGTCGACGCGGCCGTGGCCTACTACGGCGGCGGCATCCAGAACCAGCTGGACCAGGCGGACGGCGTGACGGTGCCGCTGCTGATGCATTTCGGCGGCAGGGACAGCCATATTCCGAACGATGCCGTGAAAAGTATCGCCGAGCGCTTCGGCGACCGCGACAACGTGGAAATCCACGTCTACCCCGAAGCCGAGCATGGCTTCAACTGCTCGCACCGCGGCAGCTACCACCAGCGCTCGTCCGCCGAGGCGCATGGGCACACGCTGCTGTTCCTCGCCGAAAACCTGTAAGGGCGGCGGCCGCGCTACAATATTTTTTTAATCCCTGGCGCCCGGAGCGGGCGCCGCTTCCACCATGGCCAGACTCAATCTTGCATTCCCGGACGACCAGTTCGTCTATTCGACGCAGATGTCGGTGCGTGTCACCGACATCAATCACGGCAACCACCTCTCCAACGACTCGATGATCTCGATGATTTCCGAGGCGCGCGCGCGGTTCCTGTACGAATACGGCGTGCGCGAAACGGAAAGCGACGGCAGCGGCATCATCGTGACCGACCTGGCCACCACCTACCGCGCCGAAGCCCATGCGCGCGATCTGCTGGTGTTCGAAGTAGGCGTGATGGATTTCAACAAGTACGGCGGCGACATCATCTTCCGCATCACCCGCCCGGCCGACGGCACGCTGGTGGCGCTGGCGAAATACGGGTTTGTGTTCTTCAACTACCGGTTGAAGGAAGTGGTGCCGATGCCGGACGACTTCCGGGCGAAATTCCCGCGGGTGAACTGGATCGAATGACCAGCGGGTCACTGACCTTCCGCGATACGGGCGGCATGCCGCCGCCCTTCCCCGCAGTTACCTGCTGCTCACCTGGCTGCCCAGGATCGTTTTCTGGAACCAGTCGTCCACCATCTGCTTTTCATAGCGCAGCGGGTCGCCGGACGAGTACCGGTTGATGCGCTGCTGGTACATCATGTTCTTCAGCGTTTCCTCGCCGCTGCGGAGCACCTGCCCGTCCTGCTCCAGCGTATAGCTGAGCTTCATCGTCGGCCAGTCGGCCCCGCCGCGCATGATGCGGATATCGCTGATCGCCCAGCGGCGCGGTTCCTCGCGGCCCGCCAGGTCGATGTCGGTCACGTTAATTTTCAGTTCCTGCCCGGCCGGCAGGTCCTTGGCCAGTTCATCGAAATGCCGTGCCATTTCCTTCAACACCTGTTCGCGGTCCTGCGGCGAACGGGGCATGTCGATGAATTCATCCGGCTTGACGTAGTTGACCGTGGCTTCGGCGCTGGCAGCGCCGGTCACCGCCAGTAGCGCCGCGGCCAGCCAGAAGCGTGCTTGCAGTCGCATGATGTTTCCTTTCCTCGATTTGGTCCTGTCATCAGCTTTTGACTATACGCCGATCACGCAAGACGATCGTTTCAGCTGTCACGATGTTGTAACAGATCGCAACTAACATGCTGGCATCTTCTCCGCACTTCGCGTGTGGAAATGTCTCCCGATGGAGGCCCGCGGGCGGCAAGCCCGCAAACGGAGTCCTGATGCGTCGTGCTCACGGCGCTATCCTTCGCCGCACCCGGCTCGCGCCGCGTGCGGTTTTTTTTGTCGCTGGTTTTGTACGCGTGCTAACTGCCAGGCCTTGGTCAGGGAGGCAGACTTTGCTCTTCACACCAAACTGGAGCACGGCATGCCCGAAGGTCCTTCCCTTGTCATCCTGAAAGAACTGGCACAGCCGTTCGAAGGCCGTACGATCGCCGCGGCGCATGGCAACAGCAAGGCGGTGCAGTTCGACGAACTGCCCGGCCAGCCGATCCTGTCGCTGCGCACCTGGGGCAAGCATTTCCTGATCGAATTGCCGTTGTACACGATCCGCATCCATTTCCTGATGTTCGGCAGTTACCGGATCGACGAGCGCAAGGAAAACAGTCCCGAGCGGCTGGGGCTGGCATTCGAGGAAGGCGGCGAGCTCAATTTCTATACTTGTGCGGTGCAGCTGATCGAGGGTGATCTCGACAGTGCTTACGAATGGCAGGCCGATGTGATGGCCGATGCCTGGAAACCGGCCGCCGCGCTGAAGAAGCTGCGCGCGATGCCCGATACGCTGGTGTGCGATGCGCTGCTCGACCAGACCGTCTTTTCCGGAGTCGGCAACATCATCAAGAACGAGGTGCTGTTCCGGCTGAAAATCCATCCGGCCTCCACGGTGGGGGCATTGCCGGCCGCCAAATTGCGCGAACTCGTCAAGCAGGCACGGCAATACAGTTTCGAGTTCCTCGAATGGAAAAAGGCTTTCGTGCTGAAACAGCACTGGCTGGTGCACACGAAGCGGATTTGCCCGCGCTGCAATATTGCATTGCACAAGGCGCACCTGGGCAAGACCAGGCGGCGCACTTTCTGGTGCGAACGCTGCCAGAAACGATATGGCCCGGTGTTGTAAAGCCGTAGCGCAAAGACTATTTCCTGTTGTTAATAATCAAAGCGCCGCATACAATCGGCTGACCCGTACCCCGAAAATGCACGGTCTCCTGACCTTATTGACGAACCGCCATGTCCTTTCTGTCTTCAGCATCGCCCAAGCTGCCACCCTGGAAAATCCTGCTGGTCGACGACGAGCCCGACATCCATGACATCACCAAACTGACGCTGGCGCGTTTCCGGCTCGATGGCCGCAGCCTCTCCTTCGTGCATGCCTACAGCGGCCAGCAAGCCAAGGAAGTGCTGGCGCGCGAGAGCGATATCGCCCTGGTGTTCCTGGACGTGGTGATGGAACGCGAGGACAGCGGCCTCGAAGTGGCGCGCTGGATGCGCCAGGACCTGGACAACCAGTTTACCCGCATCGTGCTGCGCACCGGCCAGCCGGGCCAGGCGCCCGAGGAACGCGTGATCGTCGACTACGACATCAACGATTACAAGGAAAAGACGGAACTAGACCGCACCAAGCTGTTCACCACCACCTTCGCAGCGCTGCGCGCCTACCGCGACATCATGAAGGTCGAGGAAGCGCGCCAGCAGCAGGTGCACTACCGCGAGGGGCTGGAACGGGTGATCGCGGCTTCCACGCATATTTTCAAGCAGCGCAACCTGAAGGACTTCGCCAACGGCCTGCTGCAGCAGGTGGTAGCGCTATTGCGGCTGGAGCACAGCATGCTGCTGCGCCTGCGCGGCGCCACCGCGATCGCCGGCGAAGGCGAAGGCGAATTCGAGGTGCTGGCGCAGATCGGCGAAGAAACGCTGCTGACGCAGGACCTGATCGCCCAGCTGCACGCGGCCGAACGCAACCGCATTTCGCGGCTGGAAGGCGATACCTATGTCGGCTACTTCCCGAACCACAGCGGCAAGGCTTCGCTGCTGGTGCTGAAAGGGGTCGACGAGATTTCCGAGATCGATACCAAGCTGCTGGAGATCTTTTGCAGCGACGTGGCGATCGCCTTCGACAATATCCTGCTGAGCCAGGAAATCACCGATACCCAGGCCGAGCTGATCATGCGCCTCGGCGACGTCGTCGAATCGCGCTCGAACGAGGCCGGCAACCACGTGCGCCGCATGTCCGAGGTGTGCCACCTGCTGGCCAGCGCGGCCGGCCTGCCGGAGGATGAAACGGCGGTGCTGAAGCATGCCGCGCCGATGCACGACATCGGCAAGATCGCCACGCCCGACGCCGTGCTGCTGAAACCCGGCAAGCTCACCCCGGAAGAGTGGGAAATCATGAAGCAGCACCCGGCCGTGGGCGCATCGATCCTCGACGGATCGCAGCGCCCGATCCTGAAAGCGGCTGCCGTCATCGCCCACCAGCACCACGAGAAATACGACGGCACCGGCTACCCGCAGGGCCTGAAGGGCGAAGACATCCACCTGTACGCCCGCATCGTCGCCGTGGCCGACGTGTTCGACGCGCTGATGCACAAGCGCGTCTACAAGGATGCCTGGCCGGTCGAGCGCGTGATCGACTACCTGCGCGAAGTCGCCGGCAAGCACCTCGATCCGCGCTTCGTCGAACTGCTGATCGAGAACGTGGACGAAGCGCTGGCGATTACGGCGCGGCTGCCGGACTAGTGTCCTGTATCCCTGATCCGGGACACTGACCGCCCGGCACTGGCATTCAGCCCTGGCTGCGTTTCCGCTGGTCGCGCGGGAACCGCAGCCTGTAGTGCAAGCCCATGCCCGGTGCGCTGCTGACCTTGATGGTGCCGCCCAGCGGGCCGGTGGCCAGGTTGTACAGGATGTGCGCGCCCAGCCCCGAGCCGCCGCTGCCGCGCTTGGTCGTGAAGAAGGGGTCGAACAGCTGGGTCAGCAGGCTCTGGTCCATGCCCATCCCATCGTCGCTGTAGTCGAACGTGACGTGGTCGCCATCGAGGCGGCCGGTGATGCGGATGGTTCCGGGCTGGTCTTCCTCGTAGCCGTGCACCAGCGAATTCTCGATCATGTTGGTGACGATCTGCGATATGGCGCCCGGGAAGCTGTCCAGGTGGATGTCCGGCGGGCATTCAACCTGCACCTTGACGGGGTTGCCCTTCAGCTTGGGCTGCAGCGACAGCAGCACCTCGGCCAGGTATTTCGCCAGGTTGAAATGGCGGATGTTCTCCGACGACTGGTCTACCGCCACCTGCTTGAAGCTGCGCACCAGCGCGGCGGCACGCTGCGTATTGCCCGTCATGATGCGCAGCGACTGGTCGACGGTATCGAAGAACTGGTTCAGGCCCTCTTCGTCGAGCCGACCTTCGGCCAGGTCGCGCCGCGTCAGTTTCAGTTCTTCCACCAGATGCGAGGTGGCCGTCACGCAGATGCCCAGCGGCGTATTGATCTCGTGCGCCACGCCGGCGACGAGGCGGCCCAGCGACGCCAGCTTTTCCTGCCGCACCAGTTCCGACTGCGCATCCTGCAGCTGCGTCAGCGCATGGTTCAGCGCCTGGTTCTGCCGCTCCAGTGCCGCCCTCGCGGTATCCAGCCGCAGCGTGCGTTCCTGCACCGCGCGCTCCAGCCGGTCCATGCTCTGCAAGCCCTGCAGCGCGGACGACACCTGGTTGGCGATCAGCGCGAACAGCGCCTGGTCTTCGCCGCTGTAGGTATGTTCGCTGTCGTAGCTCTGGATGACGATCACGCCCAGCGGCTGGTGATTCTGGTCCATCAGCGGGCAGCCGATCCAGTGCTCGGCGATCGTGCCCACGCCGAAGGCGGCGATCTTGCGGCGCGAGATGTGCTCGGCCGCCGTCATCACCAGGCTTTGCCGGTTCAGGATCACCCAGGCGGTGGGCGATTCGTCGGGCGACGCCAGGTGCATCAGTTCAGACGGATCGGGCGGGGTATCGGCTTCGTCGACGTAGTAGACGAAGCGCACCGCGTTCGGTGCGCCATCGCGGTCGTTCAGCGCCACATAGAAATTGGCCGCATACATGATGCGGCCCAGCGCACCGTGCACGGCGCGCAGGAAACCGACGATGTCGGTGCAGCGCGTGGACAGTTGGCCGATTTCCAGCAGCACGGCCTGGACGGCTTCAAGGCGGCGAAGACGATCTTCCATCGAATTTCCCGAGGTAAATAAATGCAATCAGGAAATATAGCAGGCGCCTCCGCCGAGGGCCAGCGCCGCTACAAAAATGCAACAGAGGCGTGCAAAAAATCTTCAGCCAAGGGATGCAACGGCCCGGCAGGCCGTCAGCCGCCCGATGGCTTGCGGTAGCCGCCTTCGATCCAGTCGGTGGCGCTGGTGGTGGACAGCCGGAAATCGGGCCGCGTGCGCACCGAAGCCAGTTCGTCGCCATATTCGTCGACCGCGGTCAGCGTGGCGAACGGTTCATCCTCGTCCGGCGTGATGACGAGCTTGACGGTAATCGCCGCGCCTTCGTCGGTGACCACGCGCACCGACTTGTGCAGCCGCGCGTGCAACTGCTGTTCATGGCGGCGGATCACCTCGTTGGCGGTCTTGACCAGCGTGTGGAAGGCGGAAATATCCAGCGGCTTGGGATTTTTCTTGTCGCGGCCCATCGTCCACGGCCCTACCAGCGCAGGCTCCGGTTCGCCATCCTTGATCATCGCCACGGCCCAGCCGTCGTCATCCTCGTTCTTGATGACGCGGGCGGTCCAGCCCTGCCCCTGCCAGACGCGGTCTTCCTGGATCGGCGCATCTTCGGGCTCTTCGTGTTCTTCGTGTTCCTGGTGGTCCATCAACGTTTCCTCGATCAGATCTTCCATGGGTCCTCTCGGCAAATTACTGTATGAATACCCAGTACTATAGCAGCTTCAGAGGGAAAAATGGGAGCCCGCCGGGCGCCACGTTTGGGGGATGCCGTCCCGGAGCCGCCGCCGGACAATGGCCGCCATGAAGACATCCACTCTGATTCGCCTTTTTACCCTGTCCGCCGGTGTCGCGGCCACACCCTTCGTCCACGCCCAGGTGCAGGTCTATGGCCGGCTCAACGTCTCGCTGGAAGCGGCGCGCGCTCCCGGCGTGCACGTCGAACGCATGGTCAACAACCGCTCGGTGCTGGGCTTCAAGGGCAGCGAAGACCTGGGCGACGGCCTGAAGGCCCTGTTCCAGGTCGAGGGCACGCTGGCGCCCGACACCGGCGCCGGAGAGATTGCCCGGCGCGATACCCGCGTCGGGCTGGAAGGTCCGTTCGGCACCGTGTTCGCCGGCCACTGGACCACGGCGTACAACGGTGCCACGTCGGGCCTCGATCCGTTTTATCCGACCACGGCCGGCTACATGAGCATCCTCGCCAACGGTTCGGCCTCATCGACCGACAACGTGACCGACGTGGCGTCGTTCGACCGCCGCCAGGCCAACAGCGTGCACTGGTGGTCGCCGCGCTGGCGCGGCTGGACGCTGCGCGCCACGCACGGCCTGTCGGAAGAACGCCCGGCCAGCGGCGCGAAGCCGTCGCTGCTGTCGCTGGCGCTGATCCACGACGCGGGGCCGCTGTATGTGGCGCTGGCCCACGAGCGCCATCGCGCGTATCACGGCCCCGGCAGCGCCGATACCGGCAGCAAGGCAGCCGTCGGCTACACCTTCGGCACCACGCGGCTGGCGCTGGTCGCCGAGCGCCTCGCCTACGAGCTGCCGGCCGGCCGGCTGGCCCGCAACGCGCTGTATGTATCGCTGAGCCACCAGGCCGGACGGCACGGCCTGCGCGCCAGCCTCGGCCGTGCCGGCGATGGCCACGGCAGCGGCACCGTCGGCTTCGTGCGCGGCGGCACGGACACCGGTGCCGTGCATGCCACCGCCGGCTACGAGTACCTGTTCTCGCCCCGGACCACGGTGTATGCGTACCACACGCGGCTGCGCAACGACGCCAATGCGGCGTATGACTTCCCGATCAATGGCGTGGGCGCGCTGGGCAGCCCGCTGACCGGCGCGCACATCTCGGCCACCTCGTTCGGACTGCGCCACAGTTTTTGACTGCCGCTGACGCAGGCGGGCGGCAAGACCGGTTTGTTGGGTGCCGGTTCTTTCCCGTTCACCCCGCAAATCCAACCGTTCGTCGCTTTCAGCCCGCATCTCCAGCCATGGCCGCGTAAAGTTCAACCATCGCCACAGCCACTCCCCTGGAGCCATCATGAAAAAACTACTCGCCGTTACCATCGTCGTGCTGCTGTTCATCGCAGCCTGCAACGTCTTCGATCATCCGTGGGGCCACGACTTCTACGTGAACGTCGACGGCGAGGAATTCGACGGGCCGTTCGGCTGGGTGCTGGGCGTGCTGCTGGCCGGCGGCGGGCTGCTGGTCGGCGCTGTCGTCGTGGTCTGCGTGGCCATCCTGGTCGGCCTGCTGTTCGCCGGACTGGGCGTGCTGGTGGTGTTCGGCCTGGCCGCGCTGGGCGTGGCGCTGGCCGCCGCCCTGTCGCCGCTGCTGCTGCCGCTGGCGATCGTCATCGGCCTGGTGTGGTATTTCAACCGCCGCGGCAAGCGGCGCACGGCGGCGATGAAGGAAGCGGCCGTCTGAACGACGCATGACGCAAGACGAAAGGGCCGCGATTGCGGCCCTTTTTGCTTTCTACGCCGCCTTGGCCGCGACGTAGTTCTGGTACCCTCGCGCCCGCAGCGCGCAGGCCGGGCACTCGCCGCAGCCATAGCCCCAGTCGTGCAGCGCGCCGCGCTCGCCCTTGTAGCAGGTGTGCGTGTCGGCGCGGATCAGGTCGACCAGCGGCTGGCCGCCGAGATCTTCGGCCAGTTCCCAGGTTTGCGCCTTGTCCAGCCACATCAGCGGCGTTTCCAGCTTGCTGCGCGTGTCCATGCCCAGGTTCAGCGCCACCTGCAGCGCCTTCATGGTGTCGTCGCGGCAGTCCGGGTAGCCGGAGAAATCGGTTTCGCACATGCCGCCCACCAGCACGTTCATGCCGCGGCGATAGGCCAGCGTGGCCGCCACCATCATGAACATCAGGTTGCGGCCGGGGACGAAGGTATTCGGCAAGCCGTTGGCCTGCATCGTGATCTCGATGTCCTCGGTCATCGCCGTGTGCGACAGCTGGGAGATCAGCCCCAGGTCGATCATGTGGTCCTCTCCCAGCCTGGCATCCCAGTCCGGGCGCAGCAGGCGCATTTTTGCCAGCAGCTGCGGGCGCATCGTCAATTCGATCGCGTGGCGCTGGCCATAGTCGAAGCCGATCGTTTCGACCCGTTCGTAGCGGTCCAGGGCCCAGGCCAGACAGGTGGTGGAATCCTGTCCGCCGGAGAACAGCACCAGGGCGGCATCGCGTGTCATCATTGAATCCTTCTCGAAAACCAAAAAATCTTATAAGTACGCCATCTTTTCTACCGATCCGGTAACATCGCCCCGATAATAATCAACCATCCATCACCGGGGTCACGAATTTTGGCACAACTCGTCACAAATGTAATGCGGCTGGCCTGCGCGGCGGTGCTGGCGGCGCCGCTCGCGCTCTATGCGGCGGAGGGGCTGCAGTACAACGTGCGGATCAATGCGCCAGGCGATCTCGACGAACTGCTCGAGGAAAACCTCGACCTCCTGAAGTACCGCGGCAATCCACGCACCGATATCGAACAGCTGCGCCGCATGGTGCGCACCGCTCCCGCGCAGGCCAATACCCTGCTGGCCACCGAAGGCTACTACTCGCCCACCGTCAACGTGCAGCTCGACGAAAGCGGTACCTCGCCGCAGGTGACGGTGGACGTGACGCCCGGCGAACCGGTGCTGGTGGGCGGCGTCGAAATCGTGCTGAACGGTTTTGCCTCGAATCCCGAATCGCCGTTCGACAAGGAAGCGCTGAAGGCCAGCTGGCCGCTGGCGGAAGGCCAGGTGTTCCGCCAGGCCGACTGGGAAAGCGCCAAGCGGGCGATGCTGCGCGCCGTGGTGCAGACCCGCTACCCGCGCGCGCAGATGACGGAAAGCGTGGCCACCGTCGATCCGGACACGAAGCGCGCATTGCTGCGCGTGGCGCTGGACAGCGGCCCGGAGATGCGCTTCGGCGACATTCGCATCGAAGGTCTCGAACGCTACCCGGAAGCCGTCATCCGCAACCTCAACAAGATCAACCCGGGCGACCTGTACAGCGAAGCGGCATTGCAGGCCTTCCAGTCGAAACTGCAGGATACCGGCTATTTCTCGTACGTGGAAGTGACGGCGGACCTGAACACGCTGATCGGCGAACGGCAGGAAGCGCAGGCCGAACAGAGCGCCGGCGCGCCGCAGCCGGCCACGCTGCCGCCGGTACCGCTGCTGGTGCATGTGGTGGAAAACAAGAGCAAGCATGTCAGCGTCGGTGTCGGCTTCTCCACCAACACGGGCGGCCGCACGTCGGTCAGCTATGACGACCTGGCCATCTGGGGCCTGCGCCTGAAAAGCGCGCTCACGGTGGAACAGAAGAAGCAGACGGCACGCGGCGACTTTTATTTCCCGACCACGGCGGATGGCTACAACGACAGCTTCGGCGCCGCGCTGGAGCGCAACGACATCGAAGGCGAAGTGACGCGCACCGCCTCGGTCTACGCCAAGCGCGCCTGGGGCACGCCGCTGCTCGAACGCAGCATCTCGGCCGAGTACCTGAACGAGAGCCGCACGATCGCCGGGTCCGAACCCACCCATGCCATGAGCCTGCCGATCACGTATGCCGTCACATGGCGCAAGCTGGACAACCTGATATTCCCGACCAAGGGGTACGTGCTCAATGCCACGGCCGGCGGCGCGCTGCTGCCGATCCTCACCGACGAGAAATTCATCCGCGTCACGGCGCGCGGCATCACTTACCGCCCGCTCGATGCAAAGAACCTGCTGATCTTCCGCGGCGAGATCGGCGCGCTGCGCTCGGGCAGCAAGGACGGCGTGCCGGCCACCTACCTGTTCCGCGCCGGCGGCGACAATTCCGTGCGCGGCTACGCCTACCAGGAGCTGGGCGTGCAGGAAGGCGATGCCACCGTGGGCGGCCGCTACCTGGCCACCGCCAGCGCCGAATACCAGTACTGGTTCCGTCCCACCTGGGGCGCCGCCGTGTTCTACGACGCCGGCAATGCCGCCGATTCGCTGTCGGAGATCCATCCGAAATCCGGCTACGGCGTCGGCGCCCGCTACAAGAGCCCGGTGGGCCCGATCAATGTCGACGTGGCCTTCGGCCACGCGACGCGCAAGGCTCGCCTGCACTTCTCACTTGGATTCACGTTCTGATGGCCGACGATACCAACACCCCCGACAATCCGGCCAGCCAGTCCAGCGACGACGCGCCGCTGCCCCGCAAGGAACGCCGCTGGCTGCGCCGCACGCTGATCGGCACCGGCATCACCGTTGTCATTCTCGGCGGCGCAATCTGGCTGCTGGGCCGCGAAACCACGCTGCAGCAGATCGCCGAGCGCGTGGCGAAGGCCAGCGGCGGCGCGATCACGATCACCGGCGTCACCGGCTCGCTGTACAACCACATGCACATCGGCCGCGTCGTCTACAAGGGCAAGACCAGCACGATCACCGCCGACAATATCGACATCGACTGGTCGCCGCTGCAGTTCTTCTCGTCCGGCATCGAGATCAGCCAGCTGCGCGTGCAGTCGGTGCTGATGCAGACCACCGGCGAGGACGACGAACCGGCCACGTTGCCGGAAACGCTGGCGCCGCCGTTCCGCATCGCGGTCGGCGATGCGCAATTGCTGAAGCTGACGATGGTTGGCCTGACCGGCACCCGCACCGAGATCACCGACGTGCGCGCGAAGCTGTATGGCGACAAGACGCAATGGCAGCTCACCAGCGCCAGCGCCGTCACGCCATTCGGCCGGGTGGCGGCCGGCGGCACGGTCGGCGCGCAAAAGCCGTTCAAGCTGGAGGCGAAGGCCGCGCTGACCGAAGTGCACATCGCGCCAGGCCAGCCGTCCGCGCAGCTGGCGGTGGCCGCCACCGGCAACCTGTCGCTGATGACGCTGGGGATCAAGGGCACGTCGCCGAACGCCAACGGCGACGGCACGGTCACGCTGACGCCGTTCGAGAAGATTCCGTTGCGGGCCGCGGACATCCGCGCATACGGCGTCGATCCGTCGCGCTTCCAGTCGGCGTGGCCGAAGGCCAGTCTCGATCTGCGTGTAAAAGCCGACATCGGCACGCAACAGCAGGTAAGCGGCCTGCTGGAACTGACCAACACCGCGGCACCCGGCCCGATCGACCAGCAATTGCTGCCGCTGAAGGCCGTCACGGCACGGCTGGGCGGCAACCTCACCACCGCCACGCTGGACAATCTGCTGATCGACCTGGGCAATGCCGGCCGCTTCACCGGCACCGGCCGGGTCGAGCGCACCGGGCCGGACGGCGGTATCGAAACGGCCGACATCCGCCTCCATACGGACCGCATCGACCTGCGCCACATCCACGGCGCGGCCAATGCCA
The DNA here is from genome assembly GCF_055502615.1 of Pseudoduganella sp. jia 9. Lineage (NCBI taxonomy): Bacteria > Pseudomonadati > Pseudomonadota > Betaproteobacteria > Burkholderiales > Oxalobacteraceae > Pseudoduganella > Pseudoduganella sp. jia 9. The sequence continues at coordinate 165,483 of NZ_JBUPWE010000004.1, forward strand.
CGGCGATCGCCGGCGACATCGCGGCGAAGAGTACGGGAAGCGGCGCCGCGACCGTGCAGACGTTCGACGTGGCGCTGGCCGAGAAGAACATGCGCCTCGACGCGCACGCCAACCTGAAAGACACGCTGGTGACGATCGAGCGCGCCCGCCTGCAGGCCGGCCGCGGCAGCATCGGCGTGACGGGCCAGGCCAGCCTGGCGGACGACCGCGCCTTCAAGGCGGCGGTCGCGGTGGACCACTTCGACCCGGCGGCGCTGGGCGACTTCCCGAAAGCCGACCTGAATGCGGTGGCGAACGTGGCCGGCAAGCTGGTGCCCGAACTGGATGCCAGCGTCGGCTTCACGATCCGGCCATCGAAGTTCGCCGGCCAGGCGCTGTCCGGCAGCGGCAAGCTCGATGCGAATGCGCAGCACCTGACGAACATCGCCGCCAGCGTGGCGATGGGCCGCAACAAGGTCGAGGCGCGCGGCGCCTTCGGCCTGCCGGCCGACAAACTGAACTGGAAGGTCGACGCGAAGGACCTGGCGGCGCTGCAGCCAGGCCTGGCCGGCGCCGTCAACGGCAGCGGCCTTGCCACCGGCGGCTACGCCGCGCCGCGCACCAGCTTCGATGTCGAGGCGCGCGGCATCGGCCTGACGGGCGCGAAAGTGCGCGCGCTGGACAGCGTGATCCGCGCGTCCGGCCAGTTCGCGCTGGCCGGCAAGGACAAGTCGCCGGAAGTCACCCTGTCCGGCAGCATGCGGCGCGTGAACCCGGCGGCCTTCGCGGCGTCGGCACCGGCCGGCAACCTGAACGCCACGTTCGCGGGCAACGCCCGGCTGGCGACCGACTGGCGCGCCAACATGAACCTGGACTTCGCGCCATCGACGCTGGTCGATGCGCCGCTGACCGGCCACGCCAAACTGACCGCCGACCATCGCCACGTGGACAATGCCGACGTCGACCTGCGCCTGGGCCCGAACAGCCTGCTGGCGAAGGGCGCATTCGGCGCGCCGGCCGACCGGCTGAACTGGAAGCTCGATGCGCCGCAACTGTCCAGCCTGGGCGCCGGCTTCGGCGGCGTGCTGCGCGGTACCGGCACGCTGGGCGGCACCATGCAAAAGCCCACGCTGTCGTTCGGCATCGAGGGCAATTCGCTGCGGCTGATGACGCAGCACCAGGTGCGCGCGATCAAGGCCACCGGCACGCTCGGCAACGTCGACGCGCTGGTGGCGGACGTCAGCGTGACGGGCTACAGCTCGCCGGCGATCACGATCGACCGCGCCCGGCTGCAAAGCAGCGGCTCCAGCACGGCGCACACGATCGCCCTGTCCGCCGCCAATCCCGACTTCGACGCGGCGCTGCGCATCAAGGGCGGCTGGGCCAACGACACATGGACCGGCAGCATCGACACCCTGCAGAACCGCGGCCGCTTCGCGCTGAGCCTGCAGTCTCCCGCGCCCCTGACGATCGCGGCGCCGAAGGGCAGCGGCGTGGCGGGCCTGGCGTCACCGGAGCGCATCGCGCTGTCCGGCGCCGTGATCGGCCTGCCGGAAGGCAGCCTGCGCGTGGAAAACCTGGAAAAGAACGGCCCGCGCTGGCGCAGCCGCGGTACGGCCGCCGGCGTGCCCGCCACGTATCTCGCACAACTCTCCGATGCCTGGCGCGGCCGCGTCGTCAGCGACCTGACGTTGGGCGCGAACTGGGGCCTCGACATGACCTTGCCCGCCGCCCCCGGCGCTGCGCCGGCGCTCGACGGCTCCGTGCGCGTGTTCCGCGAAAAAGGCGACATCACCGTGACCGGCGGCGCGGCACCGTTGCGGCTGGGCCTCTCCCAGCTGCAGGCCGGCGTCAATGTCTCCGGCAGTACGCTGAAAGTGCAGGCCGGCATGGTCGGCACGCGTGCCGGCCGCATCGCGCTGGACGCCACGGCGCAACTGCGCGATGGCCGCATTCCCGGCGACAGCCCGCTGGCCGTGACCGGCAGCGTGGACGTGCCGTCGATCGGCTGGATGGCGCCGCTGACCGGCATGAGCGGGCTGGAACTGGAAGGTGCCCTGAAAGCGGCGATCGCCGGCAGCGGCACCGTCGCCAATCCGGCACTGAACGGCGAGGTTTCCGGCAACGGCCTGGTGATCAACTGGGCCGACCAGGGCGTTCGCCTGCGCAATGGCCAGTTGCAGGCGCGCGTCGACGGCGACCGCCTGACGCTGCAGAAGCTGCACCTGGAAGGCCGCACCGGCCGCGCCGATGCGGAAGGCTGGGTGCGCCTGGCCGGCAACGAGATGACGATGAACTTGAAGCTGACGGCGGACAAGCTCGAAGCGCTGTCGCGCCCGGACCGCACGCTGGTGCTGTCCGGCTCCACCGCGGTGATCCGCGACGCCAAGCGCTTCCAGCTGAATGGCAAGTTCCGTGCCGACCGCGCCGACATCGAACTGCCGGACGAGAATTCGCCGACGATCAGCGACGACGTGGTGATCCTCGGCCGCAGCAAGCCGACGATCAAGGAAACCGCGCAGTCGATGCCGCTGGACGTGGACCTGGAAGCGGACCTGGGCAACGATTTCCGCCTGAAGGGCAAGGGGCTCGACGCCTACCTGGCCGGCGGCGTGCACGTGCGCATCGCCGATCGCCGCGCGCCCCGCGTCAACGGCAGCATCCGCGTGGCCAGCGGCACCTACGCGGCCTATGGCCAGAAACTGGCGATCGAACGCGGCGTGATCAACTTCACGGGTGCCTACGACAACCCCGGCCTGAACATTCTCGCGGTGCGCAAGCGGCCGGAGGGCACCGAGCTGTCCGATACCAACGTGGAGGCCGGTGTCGAAGTGCGCGGCACGGTGCTGTCGCCGACCGCGCGGCTGGTCTCCACGCCTTCCGTGCCGGACAGCGAGAAGCTGTCATGGCTCGTGCTGGGCCACGGCATGGACGATATGCAGGGCAACGAAATGGGCCTGCTCGGCACCGCCGCCGGCGCACTGTTCGGCGGCAAGGGCGGCGGCAGCTTCGCCAACAAGGTCGGGCTGGACGAACTGGGCGTATCGCAAGGCAGCGGCAACGCCACCGGGCTGGAAAATACCGTGGTCACCGTCGGCAAGAAACTGTCGTCGCGCGCCTACCTGGGCTTCGAACAGGGTGCCGGCAGCGCCACCTCGCTGGTCAAGCTGCGCTACAAGCTGAACCAGCGCATCACGCTGCAGTTCCAGACCGGCACGAACAACGCGCTCGATGTGCTGTATACGTGGGCGTTCGATTGAACGGCTGAGGACGTGCCACCCTGCTGGCGCTGACGTTGCCCGGATAGCGATGGCCGATGTCGAGAGAACGCCAGAGCTGCAGGGGTCTGTCCCCGGTAAGCGATAGCGTCGGCGCGGGATGCCGGCGTATCGAGGGGACCGACCCCGGTTTTTTGCTCATGCTGCCGACCTGCCGGCAAAAACCGGGGACGGCCCCTGCTAGGCCCCCTACTCCGGATTCCGGTGCGGTACCGGATCGTCCTGCTCCACCGGCGCATCCGGATGATGCGGATGATTCGGCTGCGGATCGGGCATCGGTTCGTCGACGGGTACCGGCAGGTCCGGCGCCCGGTGTGCGTGGATCGGCAGGGCTGCACGCTCCATGAATCGGTCCATGATTCCTCCTGTGGTCTGGAAGTTCACCGTACCACGCCCCCCGGAATCGCGCCGCAGCGTTACAATTTTGCTTTTCCCGAACGATATCTTCCATGGAACTGACCACGCTGGCCCTGCTGATCCTGATCCCGCTGCTCATCTGGCGGGTCTACCTGCGGCTGCGGCCATTCTTCGCCCGGCAGGAATCGCTGATGTGGAAGCACTGGACCGGCGCCGTGCTGTTTTCGCTACTGCTGCTGGCAACCGCGGGTTCGCTGCTGGCGGATGCGCCGGCGCTGGCCTCGCTGGCCGGAGGTGCGGTGGCCGGCGGCTGGCTGGCATTCTTCACGCTGAGGAAAACGCGCTTCGAGACGGTGGGCCGCCGCTACTTCTTCAAGCCCTACGACCGCTTCGGCATTGTCATCTGCATGCTGTTCGCCGCGCGCGTGCTGCAGATCGGCGTGGAGCTGTACATGAACCGCCAATCCGAATTCCCGCAACTGATCACGCGCGACATGGTGCTGCGCCACCCATTGTCGTGCGTCGCGTTCGGCCTGCTGGCCGGCTACCTCGCCACTTTTTCGATCGGCATGCTGCGCTGGCGCCGCGCACAGCCGCCACTGCCGGAGCTTGAATGAACCTGTTGCCCGATACCCTGCTGCCGAACGAGCCCCGCATCGCGGACCCGCTCCAGCAAACCCTGACCGAACGTTTCCTGCTGCCCGCATTGCCGGCATTGCGGGCATTGCTGGAAGACCTGCGCGCCCGGATCGATCCGGCGCTCGCCGCTCGCCTGCCCGTCAAGCTGGGCCAGCCTTATCCGCGCGGCCAGGCCCTGGAAATCACCAAGGCGATGCACGAGACGCTGCGCCAGCTCGATGCCGGCACGCTGCCGGCGCGGGCCGCCGACGGCTTCGCGGCGCTGGCCGCCTTCAATGCCCATGGCGGCAGCCTGCGCCACGTCTGGGGTGCGCTGCACGGCACGCGCTTCCATCATGCTTTCCTGTTCGGCACCTTGCTGGTGGACGTGGCCGCCGATGCGATCGGTGGCGGCGGCAGGGTCGACATCGTGCCGTTCCGGCAGGCGCGCTTCACGCCGGTGCGCGACCACCGCCACTTCTCCCTGCTGGCGGCGAGCGCGTGGCAGGCCACCGTCTATCCGAACCACGTGCTGCCGGCACTCGCGCCGTACGCGCCGCTGATCATGCTGATCCCGGGCGGCTCGGTGCGCATCGAAGCCGATGCCGCCTACATGCACGAACTGGCACTGGCGAGCGGATTCACGTCCAGCGCGGACGTGCTGAACGGCCCGGCCATGCCGCCCGACCTGTTCGGGCTGGTGGCGGACACGCTGCGCAAGGCCGACATCGTCACCGCGGCCGACGCGGCGCAGGGCCGCAGCGAGGCACTGGGCCTGTGCGCGCAGTATCGCGACCGGGGCCGCCGTGCGGGCGACCTGGGCCACGTGCGGGCGCTCGAACTGCTGGGCAAGGCAAACGGCCTGCTGGCCACGCTGCAGGTATCGGTCTCGCAGCAGCGCGCCGCCTGACGGTGGCGGCGATTCACAGCAGCTCGCCCAGTGCGGCGTCCAGCCTCGGGTAGCGGAACGTAAAGCCTTCACGCTGCAGCCTGGCCGGCTCCACGCACTGCCCTTCCAGCAGCAGGTCGGCCTGTTCGCCCAGCAGCAGGCGCACCGGCCACGCCGGCGTGGGCAGGAACGCAGGTCGATGCAGCAGCCGCGCCGCGGTAGCGATGAACTCGCGCTGCGTCACGCATTGCGGCGCCGTGAAATTCCACGCGCCCTGCACGCTGGTCCGTTCGCTGCGCTGCGCCAGCCAGGCCTGTGCCCGCAGCAGATCTTCCACGTGGATCCATGAAAGCGCCTGCCGGCCACCCCCAAGCGGGCCGCCGGCGCCCAGTTTCACCGGCAGCAGCATTGCCGGCAGTGCACCGCCGTGGCCAAGCACCAGTCCGAAGCGGGTCGTGGCAACCTGCACGCCATGCTGCGCCGCGCACTGCGCCGCCACCTCCCATTCCCGGCACAGCTGCGACATGAACACCGGTTGCGGCGGGCTGTCCTCCGCCAGCGGCACCATCGCCCCCTGCGGCTGCACGCCGTAGTAGCCGATGGCGGAGGCCGACAGCAGCAACCGCGGCTTGTGCTCCGCCCCGGCGATCCAGTCGACCAGGCGGTTCGTCAGCGCCACCCGGCTGGCGCGCAGCGCGGCCTGGCGCTTCGCCGTCCAGCGCGGGCCGACAATGCGCGCGCCTGCCAGGTTGATGACGATATCGATCCGTTCGGTGGGTGCCAGGTCGGCGGTCGCCATGATGCAGCGCACGCCGCTGCCCAGCTGCCGCGCGGCCCGCGCCGTGTCGCGACTCATGGCGATCACGCGCTGGCCGTCGGCCAGCAGCGCCGCCACCAGCCGATGGCCGACGAAGCCGGTGGCGCCGGTGACAAGCACCACCTGGCCAGGCGTGCCGAATGCCAGCGGTTCAAGGGCCATTGTTCAGTCGAGGTGCATGCATTGCTCCCCCTTTCTCGGAAATTGCCGCGTTGCCAGGAATGGCAATGCATGACCAGTACTCCATCCGGCACGATAACCACTTTTAGAGTAGTTATTCCAAAAAGATTAATAATATTGCCTGTCCGGTCGCTCTACTCAGCCGACTCCACTAAAAAAAACCCGGCGTGCTCAGTCTTCACAACAATCATGCGGCCAATGCGGCATTGAACGGCCTGCATACAGCTACCGGCCGGCTTGCGACGGCCCAGGAGCGCCTCGGCACCGGCAAGCGCGTCAATTCGGCGAGCGATGACGCCGCCGGCCTGCAGATCGCCACCCGCCTGAAATCGCAATCGAGCGGCATGGCGGTGGCGATGCGCAACCTGCAAAACAGTATCTCGATGCTGCAGACCGGTGACGCACTGCTGGGCGAGGTCAACAATATCCTTGGCCGCATGAGCGATCTGGCGATCCAGGCGGCGGATGCGTCGTCGACTTCGGCCGACCGGGAAGCCATGCATGCCGAGTACGTGGGCCTGAGCGAGCAAATACTCGATGTGGTGAACGAATCACGTTATGCAGGCACCTACCTGTTCCGCTACATCGTCGCGCCCCCCGGGCCAGGCGGACCAGGCACTTTCGGACTGGGGCCCGTCACATTCCAGACCGGCGGCAGCGCGGAGGAAAGCGTCACGGTCGACTTCCGCCCGGCACTGGGCCGTATCAACAGTACCCTGTACTACGCAATCGATAACGGCCACCTGGATGGTTATCCGGTGGATGGTCCCGATACCGAACTCACCTCGGCCGAGTCCGCGAACCTGATGGTGGGCAAACTGGCCCTGGCCCAGCAGTCCGTGCTGGAGCTGCGCTCCGAACTTGGCGCGCTTGGCAACCGGTTCGAGTCGGCATTCAATAACCTCAGCCACATGAAGCTCAACACGGATGCCGCCGCCGGCCGCATCGTCGATGCCGACTACGCCACCGAGGTCGCGGACATGACCCGGAACCAGATGCTGACGCAGGCCGGCACGGCGATGCTGAAGCAGGCCAGCGGCATGAGCCGCCTGGTCATGTCCCTGGTGGAGTAAGCGCTCGCATCATCGGCGCGGCGCGGCATCGGCCGTCGCTATTGACCCGCTATTGTCCAGGACGTCCGCACGATTGAATTCCGTGCCGCATCTTATTGTCTTTCCGCTATGATGGCCCATCGGGAAATCACGGAAGGAAGCGGGCATGACTAGCCAGAAAAGACGGTTCGCCGGGCCGCAACACGAGGCCGGCCATGAGCATTCCGCCGCGGAACTCGATGCGATGCGCCAGATGCTCGATGAGCGCCTCGGCCATCTGCTGGCGGCCGAGGGCGACCGCAACGACCGCCTGGCCGCCGCCATGCGCGCCGCCGTGCTGGGTTCCGGCAAGCGCATGCGCCCGCTGCTGCTGATGCTGGTGGCGGCGGACCTCGACTGCGCATCGCCGGCCGTGACCGACGTGGCCTGCGCCGTCGAGATCGTGCATGCCGCCTCGCTGATCCTCGATGACATGCCCTGCATGGATAACGCTACCCTGCGCCGCGGCCAGCCGACGATCCACCGGCAGTTCGGCGAGGATGTCGCGATTCTCGCATCGGTCGCCCTGCTGAGCCGAGCGTTCGGCATTCTTGCCGCGGCGCCGGGCATCCCGCCCATCACCCGCGCAAGGCTGGTGGCCACGCTGGCCGACACCGTCGGTGAGCAGGGACTGGTACGCGGCCAGTACGAAGACCTGCACGGCGGTACCGGCCGCTCCGCGGAGGCGATCGCCACCACCAACGAACGCAAGACCGGCCTGCTGCTCGGCGCCGCCGTGGACATGGCTGCCGTGCTGGCCGACGTCGACGACTGCGTGGGCCGCTCGCTGCGTGCCTTTGCGCTCGCCGCCGGCCACGCCTTCCAGATCCGCGACGACTTCCAGGACCTGCCGGGCACCGACAGCGCCATCACCGGCAAGGACACCGGCCTGGACCTGGGCAAGGCCACGCTGCTCAACACCTGCGGTGCCGACGAGGCGCAGCGCCGCCTTGCCGACCACCTGCGCGAAGTCGAACGCCATCTGGCCGACGCGCTGGCCGGCGCCGAGCGCACGCGCCGCTTCGTGCAGCGCATGTTCGCCAGCCAGGCACCGCAGCCGCGGCCGGCCGCGCGGCCGCACCTGTATGCATCGACCACGATCAACGGCGCCGCGCAGGCCGGATTCGACAGCCGCGCCGGCTGACCCGCGGCACGGAGCGCACCAATGGCACATTTCGGCGTGGTCGCACCGGCCTTCTACAGCCACTTCAACGCGCTCGCCGCGCTGGCGCTGGAACTGGTCGCGCGCGGCCACCGCGTCACCTATTTCCAGCAACCCGATGCCGGCGCCCACCTGGGCGATGCCCGGCTCGGTTTCCATGCGCTGGGCGCCGCCAGCCACCCTCCCGGCACGCTGGCCGCCGTGATGCGCCGCGCGGCCAATCCCGGCAGCCCGCTGGGACTGCGCCGCGTGATCGACGACATGGCGCGCAGCACCGACATGCTGTGCCGCGAATTGCCGGCCGCGCTGGAAGCGAACCAGGTCGATGCGTTGATCTGCGACCAGATGGAAGCGGCCGGCGGCCTGGTGGCCGAAGCGCTCGGCATGCCGTTCGTCTCCGTGGCGTGCGCGCTGCCCGTCAACCGCGAGCCCGGCATTCCGCTGCCGGTGATGCCGTTTGCTTACGGCACCGACGAACGGTCGCTGCGCATGTACGAAGGCAGCACCCGCGTCTACGACTGGATGATGACACCGCACCGCCGCACGATCGAACGCCATGCGCGCGGCTTCGGTTTGCCCGCGCGCGACGGGCTGCACGAATGCCTGTCGCCGCTGGCGCAGGTCAGCCAGACGGTCGAGGGCTACGACTTTCCGCGCCGCGCGCTGCCGGCGCACTTCCATCACGTGGGGCCGTTCCGCTCCGCGGCCCGCAAGGAGATCGTGCAGCAGCCGCTGCCGCCGATCGACGACGGCAAGCCATTCGTGTTTGCCTCGCTCGGCACGATGCAGGGCCACCGCCTCGGGCTGTTCCTGCGCATCGCCAGGGCATGCCGCGCGGCCGGCGTGCAACTGCTGGCGGCGCACTGTGGCGGCCTGGACGAACGGCAGTCGCGCCAGCTGGAACGCGCCGGCGCCACCTGGGTGTGCGCCTTCGCACCGCAACGCGAAGCGCTGGCGCGCGCCGATGCGCTGATCTCGCATGCCGGCGTGAACACGGTGCTCGATGCCATCGAGGCCCGCACGCCGATCCTGGCGTTGCCGATCGCCTTCGACCATCCCGGCTCGGCGGCACGGGTTCGCCATGCCGGCGTAGGGCTGCTGGCTTCGCCCCGCTTCGCCACCGCCGGGCAGCTGTCCAGGCAGTTGCGCCGGCTGCTGGAAGACGGGTCGTTCGCGCCGCGGCTGGACACCCTGGCCGGCAATGTGGCGCGCGCAGGCGGCACGCGGCGTGCCGTGGACATCATCGAATCGGCACTTGGCTTCGCTCAGGCGCCTGGCTTCGATCGCGCGCAACCGTCCGACCCGCTGCTGGCGCGCACGGCATGAATCCCTACGACATCATCCTGGCCGGCGGCGGCCTTGCCAACGGCCTGCTGGCCTGGCGCCTGCGCACGCACCGCCCGGAATTGCGCATCCTGCTGCTCGAACAGGGCGATGCGCTGGGCGGCAACCACACATGGTCGTTCCACGACGGCGACCTGGATGCGGCGCAGCAGGCCTGGCTGGCACCTTTGATCGGCGCGCGCTGGCCCGGCTACGACGTGGTCTTTCCCGAGTATGCCCGCACGCTGGACAGCGGCTACGCCAGCATCGCCTCGGGCGATTTTGCCCGCGTGATCGAACCCGCGCTGGGCCCTGCCCTGCGGCTCGGTGCACGGATCGAGGACGTGACGCCGACCACGGTGCGCCTCGCCGGCGGCGAACTGCTGTCGGCCCGCGCGGTGATCGACGGCCGCGGCATGCGCCCCAGCGCGCGGCTGGCGCTCGGCTACCAGACCTTCCTCGGCCAGGAAGTGCGGCTGCATGCGCCGCACGGCCTGGCGCGGCCCGTCATCATGGATGCCGGCGTGGCCCAGCAGGGCGGCTACCGTTTCGTCTACCTGCTGCCGTTCGCGCCGGACCGGCTGCTGATCGAGGACACGCATTACGTGGACACCGCCGCCTGGGAGCCCGAGCGGCTGCGCGCCAATATCGCGGCCTATGCGCAAGCGCGCGGCTGGCGCATCGCCGAAGTGCTGCGCGAGGAACACGGCTCGCTGCCGATCGTGCTGGCCGGCGACGTGGAGGGTTACTGGAACGACCTGGCCGGCCAGCCCTGCACGGGGCTGCGCGCCGGACTGTTCCACCCCACCACCGGCTATTCGCTGCCGCATGCGGTACGGCTGGCCGAACGCATCGCGCAAATACCGGAGCCCGATGCGCCGGCGCTGTTCGCGGCGATCCGGCACGAGGCACAGGCCGCATGGCGCGGCCAGCGCTTCTTCCGGCTGCTGAACCGCATGCTGTTCCTGGCCGGCGAACCGGATCGCCGCTGGCGCGTGATGCAGCGTTTCTACACGCTGCCGCCCGGCCTGGTCGCCCGTTTCTATGCCGGCAGGCCGACGCTGGCCGACATGGCGCGCGTGTTGACGGGCAAGCCGCCGGTACCGGTCGGCGCGGCGGTCGATGCCGCCTTCCGTACCCACCCCGCCCAGATCCTTTCCCGCATCAACCGAACAATCAGGACTCCCGCATGAACCGATCGAAAACCGCCGTGGTCGTGGGCGCCGGCTTTGGCGGCCTGGCGCTCGCCATCCGCCTGCAGGCCAGCGGCATCCAGACCACGCTGCTGGAAAAACGCGACAAGCCGGGCGGCCGCGCCTACGTGTACGAAGACCAGGGTTTCGTGTTCGACGCCGGGCCCACCGTGATCACCGACCCTTCCGCCATCGAGGAACTGTTCGCCGTCGCCGGCAGGAACATGGCCGACTACGTGGAGATGCTGCCGGTGGCGCCGTTCTACCGGCTGTGCTGGGAAGACGGCAGCCGGTTCGACTATGCCAACGACCAGGAAGCGCTGGACCGCCAGATCCACGCCCGCAACCCGGCCGACGTGCAGGGCTACCAGCGCTTCCTGGCCTACTCGAAAGCCACCTTCGAGGAAGGTTACATCAAGCTGGGCGCGGTGCCGTTTCTGTCGTTCCGCTCGATGATCCAGGCCGGCCCGCAGCTGGCGAAGCTGCAGGCCTGGCGCAGCGTGTACAGCCTGGTCTCGCGCTTCATCAAGGACGAGCACCTGCGCCAGGCCTTCTCGTTCCACTCGCTGCTGGTGGGCGGCAACCCGTTCGCCACCTCGTCGATCTACACGCTGATCCATGCGCTGGAGCGGAAATGGGGCGTATGGTTTCCGCGCGGCGGCACGGGAGCGCTCGTCAACGGGCTGGTGCGGCTGTTCCAGGATCTCGGCGGGCGCATCGAACTGAATGCGCCGGTGGCGCAGATCGAAACCTCGGGCGCGCGCGCCAGCGGCGTGCGGCTGCAGGATGGCCGCTTCTTTCCCGCCGACGCGGTGGCATCCAACGCGGACGTGGTGCATACCTATGCCGCGCTGCTGGGCCAGCACCCGCGCGGCGCGGCGCAGGCCGAGGCACTGAAGAAGAAGCGTTTTTCCAATTCGCTGTTCGTGCTGTACTTCGGGCTGAACCACCACCACGCGCAGCTGCAGCACCATACCGTATGCTTCGGCCCGCGCTACAAGGAATTGATCCAGGAGATCTTCGGCGGTTCGGAGCTTGCCGACGACTTCTCGCTGTACCTGCACGCGCCGTGCGTCACCGATCCTTCGCTGGCGCCGCCGGGCTGCGGCAGCCACTACGTGCTGGCGCCGGTGCCGCACCTGGGCAATGCGCCGATCGACTGGACCGTCGAAGGCCCGCGCTACCGCGACCGCATTTTCGATTACCTGGAACGGCACTACATGCCGGGCCTGCGCAGCCAGCTCGTCACCAGCCGCATCTTCACGCCACTCGACTTCCGCGACGAGCTCAATGCCCACGTGGGCTCGGCCTTTTCGCTGGAGCCGATCCTCACGCAGAGCGCCTGGTTCCGGCCGCACAACCGCGATGCCGAACTGGCCAACGTGTACCTGGTGGGGGCCGGCACGCACCCGGGCGCCGGCGTGCCGGGCGTGATCGGTTCGGCCAAGGCCACCGCGGGGCTGATGCTGGAAGGAGTCGCGGAAGGAGCGGCGGCAGGGGTGCCGGCAGGGGTGGTGGCATGAGCGCGCGCGACGATGGCGCATTGCTCGACCATGCGACCAATACCATCAACGTCGGGTCCAAGAGCTTCGCGGCGGCGGCACGGCTGTTCGATCCGGCCACGCGGCGCAGCGTGCTGATGCTGTACGCATGGTGCCGGCATTGCGACGACGTGGTCGACGGCCAGGAACTCGGCTTCGGCAGCGCCGCTCCCACGCAGGACGAAGCGGCGCGGCACCTTGCCATGCTGGAAGACCTGACCCAGCGCGCCTACGAACGCGAGACGATGACGGAGCCGGCATTCGCCGCTTTCCAGGAAGTGGCGTTGCGCCACGCGATTGCGCCCCGCTACGCCTTCGACCACCTGGCCGGCTTCGCGATGGACGTGCACGGCGAGCACTATGAATCGCTCGACGATACGCTGCGCTACTGCTACCACGTGGCCGGCGTGGTGGGCCTGATGATGGCATCGATCATGGGGGTGAAAAGCGAAACGGTGCTGGACCATGCCTGCGACCTGGGCCTCGCGTTCCAGCTGACGAACATCGCGCGCGACATCGTCGACGACGCCGCCGTCGGCCGCGTCTACCTGCCGGCGCAATGGCTGCGCGAGGCCGGCATTCCTCCCGAGGAGATCGCTCAGCCGCGGCACCGCGCGGCGCTGGCGAATGTGGCGGCCCGGCTGGTCGACCAGGCGGAACCATATTACGACTCCGCTGCGGCCGGCATCGCGGCACTGCCGCTACGCTCGGCGTGGGCGATCGCCACGGCGCGCTACGTGTACCGGCAGATCGGCATCGAAGTGAAACGGCGCGGCCCGCGCGCCTGGGATGAACGGGTGGGCACGTCGAAGGCCATGAAACTGTGGCTGCTGGCGAAGGGCGGCGCGCTGGCGCTCGGCTCCCGGTTCAAGCCCCCGTCCCGGCGGCTGGCGGCTCGTCCGGCAGGGTTGTGGCAGCGGCCGCGCGCCTTTGGGGCCGGCCCTGGTGCAACGCATGCAACTGCCGCTTGAGCCGGTCGACGGGCGGGGCGTACAGGAAGCCGAACGACACCGTGCCTTCCTTGCCCTGCACCGCGTGATGCATGCGGTGCGCCTGGTACAGCCGCTTCAGGTAGCCGCGGCGAGGCACGTACTTGAAGGGCCAGCGCTGGTGCACCAGGCCGTCGTGGGCGACGAAATACAGCAAGCCATAGGCTGTCATGCCGGCGCCGATCCACTCCAGCGGGTGATGGCCACGCGTGCCGGCATAGATCAGCGCGATGGCGATGGCCGCGAAGAACACCGCATACAGGTCATTCTTCTCGAACCATCCCGTCCTCGGCTCGTGGTGCGACTTGTGCCATCCCCAGCCGAAGCCGTGCATGACGTACTTGTGCGCAAAGATGGAGAACAGTTCCATCCCGATGACGGTGACAGCGACGATGAGCGCATTGAACAGCATGAGGGCTTTGGCTACCAGGATTCGAAGTTGTCGAGACTACCACAATGGCCTTGGAGACAGCGCGTCAAACGGGCCTTGATGACCACGCATACGAAAGGATTTCACATGACATTGCTGAACCGGCGCGTCTGGAGCGCCTTCCTCTACTCGGCGGCGCTGGGTTGCGCCGCGCTGCTGCATGCCGCTCCGGCCACCGCGGCCACCGTCGACATCAAGGTTGAAAACGTGACCGGCAAGGGCAAGGTCAGCGTGGCCGTCTGCGACCGCGAGCGCTTCCTGAAGCAGTGCGCATACACGGCCTCGGTGCCCGCCGAAGCCGGCACGATGAAGGTCACCGTGCCGGACGTCCCGCCGGGCACCTTCGCCGTGCTGGCCTACGAGGATGCCAACGACAATGGCGAGCTCGACCGCGTGCTGGGCATCCCGAACGAAAGCTGGGGCATGTCGCGCGACCCCGCCGCCATGTTCGGGCCGCCGAAGTTCGAGGATGCGGCGATCGAGGTGAAAGAGGATCCCACGGTGGTGGACATCAAGCTGCGCTGAGCATGTCATGTGGTATCGCCGCCCGCACCTGCGACCGCAGCCAGTCGCGCAGCGCGGCGATGCGGGGGTCCTGTCCGGCGCCGGCCGGATACACCAGATGATAGGCAAAATCGTCCGTGACCGGGACTGCCACGCCGAACAGGCGTACCAGTCTTCCCTCACCCAGTTCCCTGGCGACCATCGGCAGCTCGACGAGGCCAATGGCGCCGCCGTCCACGGCAGCCTGCACCACATGGCTCGATTCCTCGAACGTCATGCAGCCGGCATCGTCGAAACCGGCGAGGCCCGCCGCGTCCATCCAGTCACGCCAGCGCGGCCATGCGCGCCCGCCGGCTTCGCACGCCACGTGGCAGAGCGTGAAACGTTGCAGGTCGCGCGGTTCGCGCAGTTCGCCGCCGGCAGCAAGCGAAGGATGGCACACGGCGACGAGTTCGGTGCCGAACAGCCGTAGCGATTCCGTACCACCATAGTGGCCAGCGCCGAAGCGGATGGCAACGTCGGCATCGCCGGCATCGAGGTCGCGCAGCTCGTCCGTGACATCGAACGATAGCGGCACGCCGGGATGCATGGCATGGAATGCGGGCATCCGTGGCAGCAGCCAGTTGGTGGCGAAGCGCGCCCCCAGCGTCAGCCGCAGCGGCCCCGCGCCGTCGTGCAGCCGGCGCGCCTCTCCGGCTGCGCGGTGCAGCGATTCGAGCGCTGCGCTGGTGGCCTCGTACAGCCGTGCTCCGGCCGGCGTCAGGCGCATCGACCGGCTGGTGCGGGCAAACAGCACAAGGTCCAGCTGGTCCTCCATTTCCCTGATCTGGTGACTCACCGCGGCCGCGGTCAATCCCACCTCCTCGGCCGCGCGCGTGAAGTTGAGGTGGCGGGCGGCCGCTTCGAAGATGCGCAGGGCGCGGGTACCGGGCAATATGCGTTTCATGATCTTCAAACGAAATTTGATGATTCGTCAAAAACTACGCGTTTCCCAATCGGCCGTCAATCCGCGACAGTGGTGCCTCCACCAACGACGAGGAATGAACGATGACAGCAGGCTTCCACACCGTGCAGCGCGACGGAGAGCTGGCCGACCGGCACGCGCTCGCGCCGCTTGCCTTCGCGGGCTACGCGCACTTCACCGCGATGCAGGTGCGCGGCGGCCGCCTGCGCGGCCTCGACCTGCACCTGGACCGGCTGCGGAACGCTTCGAACGAACTGTTCGGGCAGGCCCTGCCCGATGACCGCATCCGCGCATTGCTGCGCGCCGCGCTGGTCGACGGACCGGACGACGTGTCGCTGGTCGCCACCGTCCACGGTACCGCCGGAGAGTTCACCGCAGCCGCGCAGGCACCGCACATGCTGGTACGAACCGCCGCGCCATCGGCCGGCCCCGCCGGACCGCTTGCGCTGGCCGTGTTCGAGCACGAACGCATGCTCCCGCACATCAAGCATGTGGGCGAAGTCGCCAAGACCTACTACCTGCGCGAGGCCGCGAGGCAGGGCCATGACGATGCCGCATTCATGGACCGGGATGGCCATCTCAGCGAAGCGAGCATCTGGAACCTGGCATTCTGGGATGGCGGCTCGGTGGTCTGGCCCGAGGCAGCAATGCTGTCCGGTATCACGATGCGGATCGTGCGGCGGCGCCTGGCCGACCTGGGCATCCCGCAGCGCACCCAGCCCATCACCCCCGGCCAGGCCGCGCGCATGCACGGTGCCGCGGTGATGAACTCGTGGACGCCGGGCGTCGCCGTGCGCCGCATCGGCGCGGCCCCCATGCCTGATGCCGCGCCGCTGCTGGCGGTACTGCACAAGGCCTATGAACGCGAACCGCTCGTGGCGCCGTGAGCGCGGACCCGCCGCGTGGGATTATCGGCGGTGCCCCGGCATGCGGCACCGGTTCGCAGGCAGGCGTGCTCTTAAGGCATTCGGCAACTGTCGATATGAGAACGATCCTGCAATGGATCGCATTTTTTATTGTTTGGCGCGGAGATACGGAGCTTGTAAGTTGTGCCACTGTCAACTGGAAATGTGGTGTTACAGCCACCAAGGAACGCAATGGCAAATTCCCGGCATCGGATCAAGCAGTACCGCAGTATCTCGACATACAACGTAGGCGCGGCGTTATGCCTGGCGGCTGGCGCCGCGGCCGCACAGCAGGCCGCGAACGGCGGCGGCGCAGCCGAAGTGCTGGTGGGTGCGACGGTCATCGTCACGGGCCAGGCATTGAGCGAATCCGACAAGGCCAGGGCCCGGCTGGACCAGATCGCGGGCACCGTCAGCGTCGTGAAGAATGCCGACGTGGAACGCGGCCGCGCGGCGAATGCGGAAGATGTCCTGGCTTACCAGCCGGGGGTCTTTGCCGCCGCGACCAGCGGCAACGGCGCCAACAAGATCTCGATCCGCGGCTCGGGACTGAACGCGTTCTACCAGGGCTATTCGCTGGGCATCAAGTACCTGTACGACGGCTTGCCGATCACCGGTCCCGGCGGCACGCAGGAAGACCTGCTGACCTTGAATGGGCTCGACTACACCGAGGTCCTGAACGGTGCCAACGCCTTCTCCCATGCCGCGCTGTCGCTCGGCGGCGCCATCAACTTCGTCACGCATACGGGCCGCTCCGCCCCCGGCAGTTCGGTCAGCGCCGAAGCCGGCAGCTACGGCTACCGCAAGTTCGGGCTGAGCACCGGTGGTGTCTCGGCCGATAACAGGACCGACTACTACCTCGCCTACTTCTACAACGAACGCGACGGGTTCCAGCGTGACACGCCGAACCGTGGCAACGAGGTTGTCCTCAATCTCGGCCACAAATTCAGCGACCGCGTCGAGACGCGCCTGACCGTCCGCCATCGCAACGAAGAGCTGCGCAACGGCAGCACGATCACGCTGGCCCAGCTGGAGGCCGATCCGCGCCAGAGCAACTCGACCACCAGTGCACGTAAAAAACCCGGGACCACGCTGGTGACCAGCAAGACCACCGTGACGCTGGACGCCCGCTCGAAGCTCGAACTGGGCCTGGCCTACAACGACTACCCACTGGACAACGGCTGGCGGTATTCGACGACACCGCAGGACTGGCGCTCGACGGATGGCAGCGTATCGCTGCGCTACCTGCGCAGCGGCGATACCCTGTTCGGCAGGCGCAGCGACACCACGATCGCCTTCAGCGATACACGATTGCTGCACGGCGACGTGAAAGCCTACGACCAGGACCTCGCCACCGCCGTGCGCACCACCGAACGCCAGTACACCGTGTATACCGGCTCGCGCGACACGGTCCTCTCCTTGGCCAACGAGCTGCAGCTGACCGACGCCATTGCCCTCTCGACGGGCCTGTCGCTGATCGAGGTGGACCGCGATGCGCATATCGACCGCACAATCCTGGCGACGACCGAGCAGTTCCCCCGCGCTGTCCGCTATAACGAACACGCTATCGCGCCGCGCATCGGGCTGCGCTATCAGGCGACACCCGATCTGCTGGTGTTCGGGAATGTGTCGCGGTCGATCGATCCGCCCGTCACCTGGCAGATGGGCAGCACCGGCGTGCCGTATATCCGGCCGCTGGCACCGCAGAAGGCCAACACGGCCGAGATCGGCCTGCGCGCCGGCAGCGACAGCCACGACGGGACATTGTCCCTCTACCGTTCCTGGATCAGCGGCGAATTGCTGTCGACCGTCGTGCGGCAGGCCAGCCAGGGTGTGGATGCGCTGATCGCCAACGCAAATGCCGGCAAGACCATCCACCAGGGCATCGAGGCGGCGCTGACGTCCAGGCTGTGGAAGAGCGCGGAAGGCAGCCGCCTGAGCTACCGCCAGGCCTATACCTTCAGCGATTTTTACTATCGGGACGACCCGCGTTACGACGGCAATGAGTTGCCCAGCCTGCCGCGGCACGTCTACCAGGGAGAGTTGCTGTTCCAGCAGGCCGGCGGCTTTTATGCCGGCCTCAGCACGCGCGCGATGTCCGGCTACTACGTCGACTATGCCAACAGCCTGAAGGCGCCATCGGCCGTGATCTGGGCCGCCAAGTTCGGCTACGAGCACCCGGCCAGGAAGTGGAAGGCATACCTGGACTTCCGCAACCTGGGCGACAGGCACTATGCGTCCGCCGCCAGCACGGTCGATAACGCCCAGGGCCGCGACTCCGCCAACTTCTATCCGGGCGACGGCTTCTCGGTGTACAGCGGCGTGGTGTTCCGGTTCTAGCCTCTCGCAGCCTGTGGTACCCCGGCCACAAAAAGTGTTGCTAAAAAACGGGGACTGTCCCCGATTTTTAGCAACATTTTCACCTGAGCCTCATCATCTGAGCCTTAATGCGCCTATTTCCGCGCATCTGCAGACAATCGTCTTTTTTGAAGAAACAAAATTTCCTAAAACCGGGGTCTGACCCCGGATTCAGGAAATATTGGCGTCAGGCAGCGGCTTTGTCGTCGGTTTTCTTGCGTTGCAGCACGAAGATCGGCTGCGCCCACTGCGTGTCCTTCTTTTTCTTGCTGGTGATGAGCGTAAGTTCGGAAGGGTCGTAGACGTCCGTGTTGTGCGTCAGCGGGGTCGTCATCAGGTACTGGGCGTCGGTGTTCTTCAGGAATTCGCCGACCAGCTGGATGTTGCGGATGTCCAGGTGGGCGAACGGTTCGTCGATGAAGACGAAGCCGCCGGAGCCTTCGTCGGACTTCAGCAGGCCGATCAGCAGCACCAGCGATTTCATCACCTGCTGGCCGCCGGAGGCTTCGCCGTCGTTCATGCCGATGACGCCCTTGCCGTCGAACTTGAAGCGCACGTGCAGGCCGGCCTGGGCCAGCAGCAGGTCGTCGTTCTCCAGCTTCACCGGATCGGCGCTGACTTCGATCTTGGCCAGCTCGCCCAGTTCCTTGATGTTCTTCGTGTACTGCCTGATCGTGTAGCGCAGCCGCTCGATATAGGCGCCGCGCGCGTTGCCGGTGGCTTCGATCGCGCGGTTGTTCTGGTAGCGCCGCTCTTCGGTCTCGCTCTTGCGCGAGGACAGCTGCTCGTTCAGCCGCGCGTACTGGTCGATGACGGTGGCATCGAGTTCCCAGTCGTCGCGCGCCAGGCTGGCCTGCAGGCTGGCGATGCGCAGGTCGACCTGGTGCGCGTTGACGTGCTGCGCCACCACCGCCTGGCGGCGCGCAGGACGGCGCCACGCCGCCGGCAGGTGCTTCCACTGCCGGCGCAGCGCCAGCAAGGCACGCGCGTGGTCGGAGCGCTGGTCCAGCTGGCGCTTGTAGTTCAGGCGCATGCCCGCTTCCGCTTCGGAGAGCGACATGCGCGCGCCGTTCCACGCGCCGTCGGCACGGGTACGCGCGACCGTCGCGTTCTTCATCAGGCCCTGCAGCTCGCCCAGGCGCGAGCCCACTTCCAGGCGTTCCGCGCGCAGCGGCACGGCGGTGCGCGCGGCTTCGTCGAATTCATCGGCACGGGCCGAGAGCTCCTTCACCGCGTCGACACCGGCCACGCGGGCCTTCAGCGCGCTGGTCTCGGAAGCCAGCTTGCTGATCTGCAGCGTGAACTTGTCTTCTTCGGCTTCCAGCGAGGGCAGGTTGCGCGCGATGGCTTCCTGGCGCTGCGTGCGGCCGGCGGAACCGAAGCGGTAGCGCGACACTTCGACGAACAGCGAGCGGCCGCCGCGGCGTTCCTTGTGGTAGGCGTCCGGCGTGATCCATTCCTCGATGTTGCCGAGCTTCGCGCCCTGCTCCACCGAGTCCACGCGGGTAATGCGCGACAGCTGCTCGATCAGCCACTCCGGCGCCCGCGCCGTGAAGCGCACCACCGACAGCAGGCTGTCATTCTTCGGCTCGTGCGCCTTCACGCATTCGGGCACGATGAAGTGGCGATAGCGCTCCTTCTCGGCCAGGCGATACGCGGCGGCCGCATCGGAGGCATTCTCCAGCAGCACCACGGAGGCATAGCCGCCCAGCACGCCCTCGACGGCGCCCTGCCACTTCGGATCGGTGACTTCGACGATGTCGGACAGCATCGCGTGCGGGATGTTCGCATCGCGCAGCACGCGGCGCATCTGCCGCACGTTGTCCGGCTCCGGCATCGCCGTCTTGCCC
The DNA here is from genome assembly GCF_055502615.1 of Pseudoduganella sp. jia 9. Taxonomy (NCBI): domain Bacteria; kingdom Pseudomonadati; phylum Pseudomonadota; class Betaproteobacteria; order Burkholderiales; family Oxalobacteraceae; genus Pseudoduganella; species Pseudoduganella sp. jia 9. Next base: position 185,911 of record NZ_JBUPWE010000004.1, read on the forward strand.
TGCAGGGCGGAGATGGTGGCCTTGTCGGCCGCGATGCGCGACGATACCGCGTCGCGCGATGCGCGCAGGCGCGCCAGTTCCGCTTCCTTCTCTTCCAGCTGCTTGGCCACGTCGGCGATATCGGCCCCCGCTTCGGCGGCGAGCTTTTGCAGGCGCGACTTCTGCTCGATCAGGCTGTCCAGCGGCTTCAGTTTCGCGTTCAGCGACGACAGGCGCGTCTGCAGCACCGTCGATTCCTGTTCCAGCACGGTTTCCTGCTGCTGCGCTTCCTGCAGCAGCAATGCCTGCCGCTCCACTTCCCGGCGCCGGTCGGCAATCTGCTGGTCCACCTGCGCCAGCGGCTTCTTTGCCTCGCGCAGCTGGCGGCCGATGTTGTTGGCCTTTTCGCGCGCCTCGTGGTACTCCAGCGTGGGCAGCACTTCTTCCTGCAGGTTGCGGCGTTCCTTGTGCAGCGTTTCCCATTGATGGTAGTTGGCCACGCGCAGGCGCAGGCCTTCCAGGTTCGCACGCGACCCTTCCAGTTCCGCCTCGAAGCGCTTCAGCTCTTCCTCGGTATCGCGCTGGTGGCGCTTCGCCTCGTCGTAGGCATCGAGCACTTCCTTGTCGCCGAACACCTGGAACACCAGGTCCAGCAACTGGCGCGGCGCGTATTCGCACAGCTTGTCGGTCTCGCCCTGCTCCAGCGCCAGCACCTTCGCCATCGCCGGCGACAGGCCCGCATTCGCCAGGCGCTTGCGGTAGTTCTCGACGCCGAGCCAGTCGTTCGCTTCCGTCACTTCCTCGATCTCGACGTTACCCGGCCGCATCAGGTACTGGCGCTTCCAGTCGCCGCCGTTCTTCTGGATCTGGCAGAACAGCGTGACTTCGTCTTCGGAGAAGAAGCCGCTGGAACGGAACGGACGGTTCGACAGCTGCCGGCCCTGGGCCCGGTTGTCGACGACGGCGCGCAGCCACGCGCTCTGCTGCCCCGAGTGCCGCGCATAGTGCTTGTAGGTGCGGCCCATCGAGCAATCGAGGCCGAACAGCGTGCGCAGCGCATCGAGCAGCGTGGTCTTGCCGGAGCCGTTCTGGCCGGCGATCGTGATGATCTTGGCGTCCAGCGGGATGTTCTTGATGCGCTGCCAGTAATCCCAGTGGACCAGCTCCAGCGATTTGATGTGAAACATGCGTCAGCTCCGGTTTTCGGTATCGTTGGCCGTGTCGCTGGCCGTATCGGTGGCGGTATCGTTGGCCAATGCGGCGGCGTCGCGGATCGCGGCGGCCACCTCGTCCTCGGCGGCGGGCACGCTTTCATCCGCGCTGGCCGTGTCGTTGGCGGCAGCCAGCACCGCGCGCGGAATGTGCACGACCTGCGCCGGCGCGCGCTTGAACACTTCGGCCAGCGCGCCGTTGATGATGCGTTCCTTCAGCAGGTCGGTATCCATCAGCAGGTCCAGCAGCGGGCCTTCGACGAGGATGTCGCCGCGCCGTTCGATGAAGCCCAGCTTCGACAGGATGCCCAGGTTCATGTCCATGCGCGTCTTCTTGCCCAGCTTGTCGCCGAAGTCGGCCAGCAGCGCCTTGTACGGAATGCCGATCGACGTGTCTTCCGCGCGCGGCACCGGCTTATCGTTGCCGAACATGTCGTCCTGGTCGTCATCGGCATGCTGGTGGGTTTCCTGCCGCTCGCGCTTGGGCAGGATGATCAGCGCCCACAGCACCACCAGCAGCGCCACGCCGTCGCGGGCCAGGCCGAAATTATTGTTCTGCCACGTGTCGCGCGCGCCGAAGATCTTCGGCTCGATGGCGCGGTGCAGCGCCAGCGTCACGTGGTCGGCGTACACGTTGTCGAGCAGCTTCAGGCCGGTGGCGAGCAGGCGTGCATCGACCTCCTGGCGGAACTGCTCGTCGGACAGCGCGCGTTTCACGAGGCGGTCGTCGCGGCGCAGCGTCTGGTGCGTCAGCAGGCGCGCGATCAAAATTTGGGAATCGTCATTCATCGGGTAACTCGCATAGGTCAGCTCGCGGCCTTGTCGCTATCGTTCAAATCGAGTGAGAGCCTGGCCAGCGTCATCGCGGCCACCTCCATGTCATCCAGCTGCACCATCATGTCGGTGGGAGCGAACTGCAGCGGCAGGCGCGCCAGCGCGGCGGTAGCGCCCTGCAGGCTTGCCTCGCCCTCGTCGCCCAGCAGCGGCAGCATCGACGCGCGGTACGACGCCACCGCGAAGCTGGCCGGCAGCAGCGCTTCGTGTACCTTGATGTCCTTCGGCGACTCGTCGGCGATGCTGGGGAAGTTGTTCAGCGTGGCGAAGTCCGACAGGCGCGCCAGCCAGTCGTCGAGCTCGCGCTGCATGTCCTGGTCTTCGTTGACCGTCAGCGGCGCATCCTCGCCGGACGGCAGGCCGGAGGCGACGACTGCCACGCGCTCGGCCATCAGCTCGGTCTCGGCCACGTCGATCATCTCGGCCGGCGTGATGAACAGCGGCTTCACCGGCTGTTCGATGGCGTCTTCGGCCAGCGAGGCCAGGTCCGGGTGCGCCAGCAGCCAGCGCTTGATGTCGGTCGTCGACAGGCCCGACTGGCCCAGGTGCACGCGCTGCCGCTCGATCTGGTTCAGCGCGCGCGAGAACATGCCCTGCATGTTCAGCAGCGAACTCTGAGCGCGGCCAATCGCCTGGGCGGCGCGGTGCGTGGCCGCATCGGCGTTTTCGTCGCTGGTGATGGCGCGCAGGATCTCGGAACCCTTCTCCACCCAGTCGCACGCCGTGTGCCACTTGGCCTGCGATTCGCGCAGCCGGAATTCGGAACCGGAGGCGATCGCATCGCGGAATTCGTCGGTCAGGTCGGTCAGGCGTCCCAGCAGGTGCTGCAGCTGTTCGCCGGTGACGCCGCCCACCGCCTGCGCGCCGGCCACCTGCGACAGCAGGAAGCCCATCTCGGCTTCGTCGTGGTCCTGGCCGAGGGTCAGCAAGGCATCGATCGAGGAGAGCACGTTGCGCGCCATCGGCGTCACGCGGTAGACGCCCTGCTGCGCATCCCAGGCCAGCAGGCCGTTCGTGCGCAGGCGCATCAGCACCGTTTCCAGGCTCTCCGGCAGCAGGTAGGCCAGGCGCGTATTGATGTCGGCCCGCGAAAACGCCGAAGACGTGGTGTCGTTGGCCAGCTCGCGCAGCACCAGCAGGCGCACCAGCACGCTCTCGAAACCGCCGTGGAACAGCGCTGTAAACACCTGCAGCAGCGGCTGCGCGCGCTTCAGGTGGAAGACCTGCTCGATCTCGTCGACCGACACGTTCGGCTGGAAATGCGCCTGCAGTGCCTGTTCCTGCTCGGTGGGATTGTGTTCGGCGGCCGTGGCTGTGCTGGCTGCCGCATGTGCGGTATTACTCATCGCGCTCCGGGGTTCTGGGCGCCCTGCTGCTTAAACCTTCAAAGGCTTGCGAACTCAGGCGGGGACGTGAGTATACCAGTTCCGGCTAGCAAAACCGTTGCTGACGGCAAGCCATTCACTGCCAAAATCAGGGACGGACCCTGTTTTTCAGGAAATATTTTTCAGAAAACAGGCGGCCGGCGATCTCACAAAAAACAGGGGACGGACCCTGTTTCTTAGGAAAGATTTCCCTAAAAACAGGGTCCGTCCCCATTTTTTTAGGGGATGGTGCTTATTTTTTTGATACTTTATCGAGTAATTGCTCGAAAGAATCCCCATCGTCTTCCATGAACACCAGCCGCACCGGGTACCACTCGAGCGACGGCGCCAGCCACAGGTCGACCTGCTGGCCCTTGCCTTTCGGCGGGGCCTTGCTGAAATGGACGGCTTTCACGTCGCCGGCGCCGGTCTTGACGGTTTCGGTGCCGATCACCTTGAAACTCCATGTGTCGGCGCTGCGCCGGCCGGCCACGTAGAACTTCCATTCCGAGCCGGGCACGAATTTCTGCGGACTGGCGCGGGCGATGGCGGCCAGTTGCCAGGGCGCGCTGCTGCGATCCTGTTCGCCGCCATGGATCGGCACCGTGTTGTCGCTGTCGGCCAGGTCGATGGTTTTCGTGTCGCGCCGGAAGGTCGTCGTGCCGGCCCCCTTGCGGATGCGCTTTTCGTAGTAGGTGTCCGGCGCCAGGCCCCAGGCGTCGACCGTGCCTTCGCTGCGGTATTCGAGCACCTTGCCGAACATGCCGGAGCGCGCTTCCGTCACCAGCGTGTACTTGCCGTTGCCCTGCTGCCAGCCGATGGTGCCGCTGCCGGACAGCGGAATGCCATGGCTGCTGGCCTTGACCGTATACGTCAGCTCCGCCGACGGCGGCAGGTCGAACTTGTACCTGGCACCCGGCCGGTCGTCCTGGCCGGCGGCCATGGCGGTGGCCGGCAGCGACGCGGCAATCAGCGAAGCCGCCAGCGCGGCACGGTGCAGGATGTGTTTCATGGTCTTCCTCTCATTCAGCTTGCCGGCCGCAGGATCTTCGTGACGGTCTGCGTCGTCACGGCGCCGCTGCGTTCCGTATTCCGGATCTGTACCGGGTACCAGTCCAGGCCGGGCGCCAGCCAGATATCGAGCCGCGCGTTGTAGCTGCCGGGCCGCGGCGGGCGCGCCAGGCGCCACGTCACGAGCCGGCCCATCTTCGTTTCCAGCTCTTCCTCGCCCACCAGCACGAAGCGGTATACGGTGGCTTCGCGGTCTTCGCCCACCTGGATGTCGATATCGCTGCCGAACTGGTTGACATCGCCGCGGCCGATCGCCGCCAGCTGGAACGGCACCGTGGCCTTGTCCTGTGCGCCGGCGGCCATCGGCACCGCGGCCGTGCTGGCCGAGAACGTGATGCGCTTGCCCTCGTGGTCGAAGTGCGTGGCCGTCATCGAGCGGCTGCGCCGCTTTTCCGTCATCTTCACCGGAGCGATGCCGGCATCGTCGATCGTGCCTTCGCTGGCCAGTTCCAGCAGGACCACCCGCGCGATCAGCATGCTGATGCCCACTTCCAGGCCGACCTTGTACGTGCTGCCGTCGGTCTGCCAGCGCATGTCGGCGCTGCCGGTCCACTGCGTGCCGTCCGCGTCGGTGCGTTTCACTTCCAGCTCGAACGCCGCGGTGGGCGGCAGGTCGACGCGGAAGCGCCGGCCCGCCATCGGTTCGGTTGCCGCCGGCGGCACCGGTTCGGCGGACGATTGTACTTCGGCAGGCTGCGGCGCAGCGCCGGTTTGCACCGGCGGCGCCACGAGACCGGCCGGCAGGGGGGCGGCAACCGCGGCCGGCAGCGCTTCGGCCAGCGGCTCCGGCACCGGCCCGGGGACCGGATCGGCCGGCCCGGCGATGCGCGGCGCGGATGCACGCGGACGGGTCCGCGCGGGAGCGGGAGGTGCGGAAGAAGGAACGGATACAGGCTCCTGCCGCGGCACGCTGTCCACCCGCGCAGGCAGCGCCGGCCGCAACTGCGCGTTGACCTTCATCGGCACCTGTTCCGGTGGCGTGTCGGCCGTGCCGATGCGCGCCGCCAGCCAGCCGATCGTCAGGTAGTGCAGCGCCACGGTGGCCGCGCACAGCACCAGCGCGCGGCGCCGTTGCGAAATAAAGGTAACGATCGTCATGCCCCATAGTGTAAACGGTTCCGTTTTTTGCCGGCGATGGTGTCAAATCTGCTACGCTAGCCATCGAAGGTATCCCACAAAAGTCTTGGAGACATGCCATGAGCACACCGCAAATGCCAAACATCCCCGGCGCGGCCGTGATGACGGACACGCTGGATTTCGTGAAATCGCTGTGGGGCAGCATGGGCGTGCCCGGCCTGACCTCGCCCACGCTGTCGCTGGATGAGCTGGACAAGAAGATCAATGATCTGAAAGCCGTGGAAGCCTGGCTGAACCTGAACGGCACGATGCTGCGCAGCAGTATCCAGGCGCTGGAAGTCCAGCGCGGCACGATTGCCACCCTGAAGTCGATGGGCCAGAGCCTGGCCGACACGATGCAGCAGAAACCGGGGCGGCCGGAAAAATCGATGTTCGACGCGAATCCTTACGCGGCCGCGTTCTTCAACCATCTCGACCCGGCCAAGGCAGCGCCGAGGCAGCCCCCGACGCCGGTGCCGACACCGCCGAGGCCGGAAGCCAAACCCCAGCCGAAGCCGGCGGCAGCGGCGGAAAGCCGGCCCGCCGAGGAAGCGCCGCCGAAGCCGGACCTGGCCGCCGCCGCCGCCGCGCAGATGGCCAATCCCGCCATCTGGTGGAACATGCTGCAGGAACAGTTCAAGCAGGCAGTCAGCACCGCGATGACGGCGGAGGCGAAACCGCCGACCGGAGCGGCGCAGCCACAGGCGCCGGCTGCCGCCAGCGACGATGGCAATGCCGCCGGCGCAAACACCGGGGCGGAAACGGAGCAGGAAGCAAAGCCCGACGGTGCCGCAACGGCCCGCAAGCCGTCGGTGCGCAAGACAGCGCCGAAAAAGGAATAGCGGCGGAAGTACCGCGCCAGGAGCGGGGGCAGCCTTTATTCCGCCGGCGCGGCCGGCTCCTCCGCCGGCGTGCCGGCAGCGTCCTCGCGCCGCGGCACCAGTTCCTGCAGCTGCTCGACCAGCTGCGCGAAACGCTGCTGCCCGGGCGCCAGCGCATCCACGTGCATCAGCACGCCGTTTGCCTCGATCATCAGCGCTTCGTCGTAGCCCTGCTGCTGCATGTGGCTGATCAGCATCTGCGCCGAGTTGAACAGGATGCGCATATTGTCCGGCAGGCGTTCGCGCGATGCGCGCATCCAGGCCACCGCATCGCCGATGCGGCCGGTCTTCCACAGCAGCGCGCCCTGGTTCATCATCTCGGTGGCTTCCTTGCGCGCCGCGGCGATCAGTTCCTCCCCTTCCTCGCTCATGCGCGCCTTGTCGAAGATCTTCTGCACGTCATCGAGCAGCACGGCGTTGTCGTGGTTGTTGCGCACCACGTGGCACAGCAGCTCGGCCGGCGCTTCCTTGACGCCGACCGCGAACAGCAGCGTGGCCATCTCGATGCAGGTGGCGGCGTGCGGGCGCTTCCGTTCCCCGTCCAGCATCGCCCCCAGCTCGTCGCCGGACTTGCGCGCCCGGCGGTAGTCGCCGCTCTCGTGATAGACCATGCCTTCGGTGACCTTGCTGCGCAGCTGCACCACCTCGCCCGGAAAATCGCGCTGCGCAATGGCCAGCAGCCGCAGCGCTTCCTTCGTGTCGTTCTTCATGCCGCACACGCGCGCCATGCCCAGGTAGGCATCGACCGTGCGGCGGATCGAGTATTCGCCGATCGCCAGGCACTTGCGGAATGCGTGCTCGGCCAGCTGCACATTGCCGGTGCGGAGCGCGGCGTTGCCCAGGCTGCGCTGGCGCGGCACCGAATTCGGCGACAGCCTGGCGGCCTTTTCCAGCACGCCGCAGGCATCCTCGTGGCGGCCCATCCCCTCCAGCGCCGCGGCCAGCTGGTCGTAGGCATCGATATAAAAACGGTTCTCGGCGATCACGCCCTGGAACATCTGGAGTGCCGCCTCGTAATCGCCATTCGCCATGCGGATCTTTCCGAGCCCGGCGCGGGCCCAGTTGTATTCGCGTTCCTCCAGCAGTCTTTCGTAGACCACGCGCGCCTTTTCCGGCTCGCCCGCCTTCAGCAGCAGCGCCGCCTTCATGCGCATCAGGTCGATCTCGTGCACCTTGTGGCGCGCGATCTGCTCGTCGCACAGCCGGGCCGCGCGCAGGTAGTCCTTGTCGATATAGGCGGCGTCGATCTGCTGGAAAACCTGCTTCTTGTGCCATACGCGATTCAGGCGCGTCAGCAGCACGCCCTCGGTGATCGGCTTGATGATGTAGGCATCGGGCTGGTGCTCGGCCGCGCCCATCACGGATTCCACGCTCTTCTCGGCCGACACCATCAGCCACACGCTGCTGGGGATCATCAGGTTGCGCACGCGCGCTTCTTCCAGCACCTGCTGGCCGTTCTTGCCCTCGCCCAGGTTGAAGTCGCACAGCACCACGTCATAGTGGGTGCGCCCGAGCAGCGTCATCGCTTCTCCGCCGGACGACGCCTGGTCGATGTGCCGCGCGCCGATATTGCGCAGCGACTCGCGCAACAGCTGCCGGATGCCGACGAAGTCGTCGACGATCAGGTAGCGTTTTTCGCTCCAGTCCACGCTGGAGATCTCGGGAGCCGGCGCGCCGCTTGCCGTGATGTAGGTACTCATGGCCGGCAGCCTACGGCAGGGTCAGGACGAAGCAGCCGCCGCCCAGCGGGCCGCCGTTTTCGAGGCGGATGCTGCCGCCGCGCTGGCGCCGCTTGTGCATCTTCGCCACTTCGCTGGCGAAGAACAGCCCCAGCCCGCTGCTGTTGGTGAGGAAGTTGACGCCCTGCCCCACCACCGCGCCGGCTTCCAGCATCGATGGCGGAAAGCCCATGCCGTTATCCTCGATGCGGAATTCCAGCATGCCGTCGCGCTCCGCGATCGCCAGGCGGATGCGGTCGCGCGTATAGCGCACGGCATTGTTGATCGCGTGGCACAGCACGCCGATGACGAGGTCTTCGTCCAGCGTCCACAGCAACTCCTGGCTGAATTCGAGATCGAGCCGGATCTCCTTTGCCTCCAGCAGCACGCGCGACTGGCTGGCCACCTGGTGCACCAGCTCGCCCAGCGGCACCGTGACCGGCTCGAACGGATAGGTGGGCTTGCCCACTTCCTTGTACAGCGCCAGCAGCTGCATCAGGTTGTCGGACAGCCGGCGCGTCTGGTACAGCATGTGCGCCATTTGCGGGTACGATGCATCCTCGCCGGCCTGCGGATGCTTGACCAGCAGGTTCTCCAGCGTTCCGCCCAGCACGCTGAGCGAATTTTTCATGTCGTGCACCGTGGAAGCCAGAAACACGAACAGCTCGGGCGAGCCGCCTTGATCTTCCATCATTACCCCGCAAAAGTTTCAGTGCGGCAATTATAGCCGCGAAGCCGCATGAAACCAGCGTTTACGGGGCTTACTATGGCGCGGCCGCCACAGTTTTCCGGCGCGATTTCAGCAGGAACCGTCCCGGATCGAGTGCGGCGGCCAGCGAGGCTTCGACAGGCGATGATTGCCCTTCAAGATTGCAGGCAAGCAACTCGGCAGCCAGCGGCGCCCAGATCAGTCCGCGCGAGGCGTAACCCAGCAGCGCATGCAGGCCCGGATGCCTGGCCACGTCGCGCAGGCGCTCCGGCTGGCCCGCGGCATCGTGGTCGGGCAGCGCACCCACCAGCGGGAGCCGGTCCGGCGCCATGCAGCGCAGGCCCACGCGGCCGGCCAGCGGCGGGGCGGCAGGCACGCGCCCGGCCCCGAGGATCTCGCGCGCCCGCTCCAGGTTCTCGGCCTGGCTCGCCGGCCACAGCGTGCGGTCGCTGGCGCGGTCATACGTGGCGCCGACGCTGGCGATGCCGTCGGCGGCCGGTGTCATGTAGGCCTCGCGGCAGACCACCAGCGCCGGCGCCGCGAACGTATCGGCGGCCAGGTGCGTGACCTGGCCGCGCATCGTGTACAGCGGCAGCGGCGCCGTCTGCGCCAGCTGCATTGCGCCGGCGCCGTTCGCGACGATCGCATGGGCGCCTTCGGCCAGGACCTTGCCGTCCACGCCGCGCACCAGCCAGCGCTCGCCGGCCCGCTCCAGCGACAATGCTTCGGCATGGAACACGCGCTGCAGCCGGTCGCCGCAGGCGGCCAGCATTGCCCGGCACACGGAAGCGGGATTGGCCCATCCTCCCTGCGGAAACAGCCAGGCGCCATGCGGCGTGGCCGAGCCGAGCAGCATGGAGGCCTGGGCATCGTCCAGCCAGCGCACGAATTCCGGCGGGTAGCGCCAGGCATCGGCCACCTCTTCCTGCAACGCCGCATGTTCCGCGTCGCGCGCCAGTTGCAGCACGCCGCACTGCTGGCCCAGGATCGGCGCGCTGCCGTCGGGTGCCATGCCGCCCAGCGCATGCCAGCGGCGCAACGCATACAGGTAGGCCGCGCGCGTCAGGCGGGTCGGGATATTGTCGTCGCGGGACAGCAGCGGCATGAAGATGCCGGCGCGGTTGCCGGAAGCTTCCTGCGCCGGTCCGGCGTGCCGTTCGACCAGCGTGACGTGCCAGCCGCGCGCGCACAGGCGCTCGCAGGCGGCGGCACCGGCCACGCCGGCGCCGATGACGACGGCACTGCGCAGTGGTGCCGCGGGCCGCGGCGGCTGCGGTTTGCGGCTCGTGTAGTGCGCCACCAGCGGTTCGGTGTCGGCATCCCACGAGAAACCGGCGGCGCGCAGGCCGCGGCGCCAGGCCTCGTCACCCGCCGCTGTCCACAGCCGGGCACCGGGTACCGCGAGCCGGGCCAGGGCCCGCAACGGCGCCTGCGTCGATGGCGCATGGAATTCGTCGACCCGCGCGGTCAGTTCCGGTATCAGCGATTCCGGCTCGCCCAGCGCGAGGTCGAGGATCGTGCGGCCGCCATCGAATTCGAGCCGGTGCAGGCCCGGCACGTTCATCGGCCAGTGCGCGGCGAGTGCGGGATCGGCTACCGCCGGCAGCGTGCGCATCGCCACGATGTAGTGCAGCGTGCCGCCGGCGGCGCGGGCCGCGGCCAGGCGCTCCTCGTCGAACGCCAGGTCGAGGATGACGCGATCGCTCAAGGCGCGCCTTCCGCAGGCGAGGAGCAGGCCGCTTGCCGGAAGCAGGCCGCGTCGTGGTCGTTGACGATGCCGATGCCCTGCAGGTAGGCATACACGATGGTCGAGCCGACGAACTTGAAGCCCCGCTTCGCCAGGTCTTTCGAGATGCGGTCGGAGAGTTCGGTCTTCGCCATGCGGTCGGCGGGGGTGCCGATATGGTTGCGGACCGGTTTGCCGTCCACCCAGCCCCACAGGTAGCCATCGAGCGTCTGGCCCTGCTCGCGCAGCCGCAGGTAAGCCTGCGCGTTCGTGATGGCGGCCGCCACCTTCAGGCGGTTGCGCACGATGCCGGGGTTGGCCAGCAGTTCGGCCACCTTTTCGGGGCCATAGGCGGCGATCTTCACGGGATCCCAGTCGTCGAACGCGGCCCGGTAGGTATCGCGCTTGTTCAGGATGGTCTCCCACGACAGCCCGGCCTGGGCGCCCTCCAGGTTCAGCATCTCGAACAGCCGGCGTTCGTCGTGGCACGGCACGCCCCACTCATCGTCGTGGTAGGCGATGTAGCGGGGATTGGCGGGGTTGACCCAGGTGCAGCGGACGACAGTGGACATGGCGGCTGGCGGCAAGTTGAGAAGCCGCCAGTATAGTAGAGCCTACTGCGGGGGAGCCAACTGCGGTGGAGCCAGCTGCGTTGGCGCTTACTGCGACGCCATCTGCCGCAGCTTGCGCCGCAGTTCGCGCTCGCGCCGCTCTTCCTCGTCCCAGTCGTGGACGATGGCGCGCCACAGCGACCACGCCATCAGCACGATGACCACCGTGAACGGCAGCGCGAACACGATGGTCGCCGTCTGCACCGCCTTCAGGCCGCCGGCCAGCAGCAGGCTGAGGGCGATGCCGGCCACCAGCACGCCCCAGATCACCTTGACGCGCGCCGGCGGGTGCGGGTTGCCGCTGGTGCTCATCATGCTCAGCACCAGCACCGCCGAGTCGCCCGACGTGACGAAGAACACCAGCACCAGCACGGTGGCCACGACCGACATCGTCGAGCCCCCGGGCAGTGCGTCGAACATCTGGAACAGCGCGGTCGACACGTCCGCCTTGACCGCCTCGGACAGCGGCACGTGCTGCCACACTTCCATGTACAGCGCGGTGCCGCCGAAGATCGAGAACCAGATGAAGGCCGCCAGCGACGGTGCCGCGACGGTACCGATGATGAACTCGCGGATCGTGCGCCCGCGCGATACGCGGGCGATGAACAGGCCGACGAACGGCGACCACGATACCCACCAGGCCCAGTAGAAGATGGTCCAGCCGCCCACCCAGTTGGTGTCGCGGAACGGCGTCATGCGCAGGCTCATGCGCACGAATTCGGACAGGTAAGTGCCCACCGTGTTGGTCAGCGTGTCGACGATGACGACGGTCGGACCGAGCAGGAACACGGCCAGCGCCAGCAGCGTCGCCAGCATCATGTTGACGTTCGACAGGATGCGCACGCCTTTCTCGACGCCGCTCACGGCCGATCCGATGAACAGCGCGGTGGCGACGACGATGATGGCCACCTGCGTTACCGGCGTGTTCGGCAGGCCGAACACGGACGTCATCCCGCTATTGATCTGCAGCGCCCCCATGCCGAGCGAGGCGGCCACGCCGAACGCGGTGGCGATCACGGCCAGTGCGTTGAACAGGCCGCCGAGCCGCTTCGGCCACTGCCACGGCAGCGCATCGGTCACGGTGCTGATCAGCGAGCGGCCGTCGCGGCGGTACAGGAAGAAGGCGATCGCCAGCGCGACGATGCTGTACACCGCCCACGGATGCACGCCCCAGTGGAACAATGCAAGACGCATGGCGGCATTGGCCGCCTCGGGCGTGCCGGGGCTGATGCCCGGCGGCGGCGCCACGTTGAAGTGCGAGATCGGTTCGGCCACGCCCCAGAACACCAGGCCGATGCCCATGCCGGCCGCGAACAGCATCGAGAACCAGCTTTTTGTCGAGAATTCCGGCGTTTCATCCTCGCCGCCAAGCTTCAGGTTGCCGTAGCGGCTGAAGGCCAGGAACAGCGCCAGCAGCACCAGGCCGAGCACGAGCCACAGGTAGAGCCAGCCGAAATTGCGCGTGATGGCAGCCAGTATCAGATCGAATTGCGCCGCCATCGTGTCGGGCGCAAGCACGCCCCAGATGACGATCAGCAGGATGAAACCTGCCGTCAAAAACAGTTGCATATGTCCTCCGTTGATGGCCGCCTGCAGCGGCCAGCGAACGATTATAGGGCGCATCCCGGCAGGACGTCGGCCGCTTGCCGCGCTACACTCGCGGCATCGCCAACCACACCTGGAGACATCATGCAATTCGAAGCACGACTGGAATGGCAACGCAACGGCCAGCCCTTCCTCGACCAGAAATACAGCCGCGGCCACGAATGGCGCTTCGACGGGGGCCTGAGCGTGCCGGCATCGTCATCGCCGCTGTCGGTACCGCTGCCGATGTCGGTGGCGGACAACATCGATCCGGAAGAAGCCCTGGTCGCCGCGGCGGCCAGCTGCCACATGCTGTTTTTCCTGTCGATCGCGGCCAGGCGCGGCCACGTCGTGGAAAGCTACGTCGACAATGCTGTCGGCCTGCTGGAGAAGGATGCGTCCGGCCGGATGGCGATGACGAACATCACGCTGCGTCCGGACATCGTGTTTGCCGGCGGCGCCTGGCCGGGCGAGGAGGAAATCGCCGCGATCCACCACGAGGCGCACGACAAGTGCTACATCGCGAACTCGCTGAAGACCGAGATCACGATCGAGCCCGCCATCGAGCCGGAGGGTTGATGCGGTTCGCCTGAAAAAAGGCCCGGTACAGCGACCGGGCCTCGTGCAGGAACGCCCGGTACGGAGACCGGACGCGGTGGGCTTACTTGGCCGGCGGATTGGTCGCCGGATTCGCCGGGTTGACCGGGCTGTCGGTGTTGCCGCTCGATTGCTGCTGGGTGCTGATCTTGTCCTTGCTTTTCGGCATGGCCGAGCTGCCGGTGCTGCCGGAGCCGGACGAGCCCATCGCGGTGCCGCTCTTCGTGTCCTTCATGGTCGAGGCCAATTGCTCGACGTGGCCCATGTGCTGGTCGATCGTCGGCTGCAGTTTCGCCGCCAGGCCTTTCACGTCGGCATCCTTGGCGTTCGACTGCGTCTTGACGACCAGGGCATGCGCTTCCTTGTGGCTCTTCACGCCCGCCATGTCGAGGTAAGCCTTGTCGAACTTCTCGCCGGACATGGCCTGCAGTTTTTTCGCCATGGCCTTGTGCTTCGCATCCGGCTCGCTCGGCAGCGTCACGTTCTTGGCCTGCGCCACGGCCTTCACTTCATCGAGGCCTTTCGTGTGGTCGTCCACCATCTGCTGGGCAAACGCCTTGACCTCGGCATTCTGCGACTTCTGCAGAGCAATCTTGGCGGTTTCCACCTCGGCCATGTTGGCGATCGCCATGTCCTTCAGCGCCTTCTCGTCGGCTTTCGCCAGCGACTGCGCGTAGGCAGAACCCATGCCCATCAGGACAGCCAGCAGCGGCACGCCCAGGTAACGCTTCCACATCCTTGCCTTGTTCATTCGATTCTCCCTGCGGTTGTTCGGTTGTCGGGTTTGTGTAACAAAGACAGAGGCCGCTTTCAGGACCATATGCGGATTATTGAAATAGATATGCATCTTACGGCGGAACGTGCGGTGGAGACGCACATTACGCAGCCAAGGGATGGGAACGACGTGGAATGACGCGGGAAGGAGACGGGGCCGGCAAAAAAGCCCCGGCCGCGCGAAGCGGCCGGGGCCCATTATGTTGACGGCTTAATTGCCGATCGCGCTGCTAGTTGGCGCCGGGATTGGCGGTGCCGTTACCACCCACGTGCTTGATGAATGGCACGCGCTGGCTGACCTCACGCAGTCGCGCCCGCATGATTTCCGGGGCCGCCGGACCGGGTGCGAACACATAATCCTCATCGCTGATCGGGCTGCCGCTGCGCGCATCCACCAGGATCTGCTCGGCCGGCTGGCCTGTTTCCCGGTGCACCACGAGCAGGCTGGCCCCTTCCGGCGCCAGGTGTTCATTGCCCCATGCCACGAATGCCAGCAGCACTGGTTTGAACGCGCGACCTTTTTCGGTCAGCAGGTACTCATAGCGCGGCGGCCGGGCACTGTACTGCCGCTTTTCCATCAGGCCGCCCGCCACCAGGCCCGCCAGGCGCCGGGTCAGCATGTTGGGAGCGATCTTCAGGCTTTTTTCAAACTCGTCGAACCGGGTAAGCCCGTAAAACGCATCGCGCAGGATGAGAATGCTCCACCATTCGCCTACCTTGCCGAGGCTGCGCGCGATCGGACAGGGCATCAGGCCAAAATCGGTATGTTTCATTATTCCTCCCACTTGTGCACATTAAAAAACGAACGAGCGCAACAGAGGCTACGTTTTACCCTGAAAAGAGGTCGAACAAACTATCGAATAATCACCGACGGGATAAAAGATCCATTTTTTCTCTTAAATACTCAGCATTAGGCACTACAGTGCACAGCGAATGGGCAACTGGCCTTTTGCTATGTGCGAAAAAATGTTGGAACAACACTGGGAACGATATTTTCTATTTAATTACGGTGCATAATATATGCAGTCCGGGACCCCACCGCCAACCTTATGTCGCCGTAATGTCCAAGTTATGTACCTGACTAACGATGCCACCGTCCGCAATATCCTGATCGTGGACGATTCAGCTTTCGAACAGCGCCTGCTGGCCGACCTGCTCAGCGAAATGCCCTATCGTGTCTGCGTTGCCTACAACGGCGCGGAGGGTTATCGCCTGGCGCAGTCCCGGCACCCCGACCTGATCCTGCTCGACGTGCGCATGCCCGACATGGATGGCTATACCTGCTGCCGCCTGCTGAAAGCCAACCCGGCCACGCAGGACATTCCCGTGATCTTCGTCAGCGGCACCGAATCGGCGGAAGACCGGATCCTGGGCCTGTCGATCGGCGGTGTCGACTTCGTCAGCAAGCCGTTCCTGCCGGCCGAACTGGCCGCACGCATCCACGTGCACCTGAACCTGGTTCCACGGCCATAGCCGGGATCTGCTGCCGTACCTGCCCAGGCAGCAACTCAGCTGGCCGCCGCCACGCCCGGGCCTGGTCCTGCCCAGCCCCCCTGCCCTGCCACTCCCCCCGACATGCCGAAGCCCACGCCGGCCGAACTGGAACTGCTGCAGGCGCTATGGCAGCTGGGCTACGCCACCGCGCGCCAGGTCCACGATGCGCTGCGCGACAGCCGGCCCGACCTGGGCTATGGCACGGTGCTTCGCCTGATGCAGCCTGCTGATCCGCGACGACAGCCAGCGCTCCCATGTCCATGCGCCGGCGCAGCGGCGCGATGCCCTGCAGACGAACCTGCTGAAACCTGCTGCAGCGCGCCTTCGCCTGTTCGGCCAATGCGCTGGTACTGGCCGCGCTGAAGACCGGCATCTCGCGCAAGGAGCGCGAGGAGATCGGCAAGGAGCGCGAGGAGATCGAACGGATGCTGAAGGAGGAAAAGGAATGAGTGCCGAAGCGTTCGGCCGCAAGCTGGGCCCGGCAGTGGCGATCGCTCGCGCTCCGCTGGACAAGATGGGCCCGGCGCTGCTCGCACCGCCGGATGCCGGCACGCCGTCGCTTCCCCAGGCACAGGGCATCAAGCCCTATGCGGTACCGCCGGCACTCCCGTTCGCGCAATCGGTGACGGCGGTGTTCAAGCTCGGCGGGCCATCCGCCGGTGCTTCCACCCCTGCCACGAAGGCAGCGCGCTGAATCACAGGCCAGCTGCCGGCCGGGTGTCCTGGCCGGCGCACAGCCCGGCAAGCAAGCCGGCAAGCAAGCCGGCGACCGGCCACATCCTCAGGCAAGTGCCATGACCGCCAGCAGGCCGGCCACGTCCACGCCGCTGTCCTGACGCAGCGTGCACCGCTCCAGCACGCGCAACGCAAAACCATGGCGGGCGGCGAGTTCCTGGAGGTATGCCGCCGCGTGCGCATAACGGCCGGACGCGCGCAGGACGTATCCAGGCACGTCACGGCCCTGTTCACTGCCCTGCCCCCGGCCCTGCCCTGTACTGTCTTCCAGTACCTCCACCGAGAACGCGAACAGGCCCCCGGTGCGCAACGCCGGCCGCGCGGCAGCGAACAGCGCATCGAGATCGCCGATGTACACCAGCACGTCGGCAGCCGCCAGCACATCCCACTGGCGGCCGCCGTCGCGCAGGAACGCCACGGCGTCGGCGCACGCCAGCTCGTCGTAGACCGCCAGCGCGCCAGCCCTGGCCAGCATCGCGCGCGACAGGTCGACACCGCCCAGATGGCGCGCGAACGGCCGCAGCAGCGGGCCGCACAGCCCGGTGCCGCAACCCAGGTCCAGCACGTCGAGGGCCGCCGTGGCGCTGCCGGCCTGCCGCGGCAGGTGCCGCTCCAGCAGCCCGACCAGCAGCGCCGGCGTGCGATAGCGCAGTTCCTCGACCAGGTGCCGGTCGAAGCGCGGCGCGTAACCGTCGAACAGCGCGGCCACGTAGTCCGGCGGAGAAGACTGTGGCGCCGCGGCGGCGCCCAGCGCGGCCAGCAGGTAGTCGACCGTGGCGGCGTCGGCGCCCATTTTCTTCGCCTGCCGGTAGGCGATGACCGCCGCCTCGTGCCGGCCCAGCGCGCGCAGCGTGTTCGCCAGGCCGAGCTGTGCCCGCGCATGGCCGGGGCGGGCCGCCAGCGCACGATGCCAGCTGTCCAGCGCCGCGTCGGGCTGGCCGGCATACAGCAGCAGGCCGGCGCGTCCGCACCAGGCCTCGGCATAGCCGGGCCGCAGTTGCAGTGCGCGGTCGAATCCCCGCAGCGCCTCCTCGGTATCGCCGGTGGCCAGCAGCGACACGGCGGCGCCGTTGACCGCTTCCGGATAAGCCGGCCGGGCCGCGAGGGCTGCGGCAAAGCCGTCCAGCGCGTCATCGTGCCGGCCCAGTTCCTGCAGCGCCAGCGCGCGGTTGCACAGCGCTTCCGGATAGCGTGGCGACAGCGCAAGCGCGGCCGCGTAGCCATCCAGCGCGTCTTCCAGGCGGCCGAGACGGCGCAGCGCATTGGCGCGGTTGCACAGCGCCAGCGGATAGGCGGGCTGCAGCGCCAGCGCGCGTTCATAGCTGGCCAGCGCATCGCCATCGCGACCGACATCCTGCTGCGCCGCGCCCAGGTTGCAATGGGCGATCGCGCGCGTTCCGTCCAGCGCGATGGCGCGGCCGATCAGTTCCAGTGCGCGCTGCGCATCGCCGCGCTGGCGCGCCAGCACGCCGGTCAGGTGCAGGGCATCGAAGTTGGCGGGATCGTGCTGCAGGACTTGTCCATACAGCGCATCGGCTTCGGCGAATGCGCCGCGCTGGTGGTGTGCGACGGCTTGCCGCAGGAGGGAATCGATCGTCATGGCCGTATTAGACCGGGCAAGCTGACGCAGGTCAAACGCTTGTCACATTCGCGCGGCAGAATACGCCTGCTTCTGTGGAGAGGGGCACAACCTGGCGGAGCAACCCGCCACTACCGGCGCCGGCGGTCGGGAAATATACCGGCACCATATTCCTTCCGGTCGCAGCAGCGGCCAGATGCATAACGGTGAACAGCGGCTTTGATCATTATCAATGCCCGAGCGTTATTCGCCGTGACCAGGTGCGGGTGGCACTGTCCCGCGTTGCCATGGCTGCCAGAATTCTGGCAGCATGCCAACTCCCCAGTGCCCGAGGAGTCCCCGTGAATACCGACCTGAACCTGTTGCTGGAAGAACTCGAACGATTCGGCGCCGCCAACGACGGCGGCATCGGCCGCGGCGATCCGGCCAGCGCGCAGCGCATGCTGAACGTCACGCGCGATACCGGTGAATTCCTCGCTGTGCTGGTACGCGCCACGCGGGCCCGGGACATCCTGGAAATCGGCACGTCGAACGGCTACTCGGCGCTGTGGCTGGCCGATGCCGCGGCGGCCGATGGCGGCAAGGTGACGACGGTCGAGCTGCTCGACGCCAAGTACCGGATGGCGCTGGAGAACTTCACCCGCGCCGGGCTGCGCGACCGGATCGACGCGCTCAATGCCGATGCCGGCGAGGTATTGCGGATGGCCGGCGATGCGGCCTACGACCTGCTCTTCCTGGATTCGGATCGAACCCAATATCTTGACTGGTGGCCGGAAATCCGGCGCGTGCTGCGTCCGCGCGGCCTTCTGGTGGTCGACAACGCGGTGTCGCATGCCGGCGAGATTGCCGGTTTCGTCCAGGCCGTCAAGGCCGACGGCTTCGCGTGCAGCCTGGTCCCCGTCGGCAAGGGCGAGTTCCTTGCCACGCGCGGCGCAAGCTGACGCACGCGCAATGGCCGGGCCTTGCCGTGCGGCCTGGTCGATATTGTAGTCAGGCCGATTTCGCAGCCTAGTCGATATATTTCAGGCCTGCCGCGGCCAGCGGCTCGCGCATCCCGTACATGTCCAGCCCCAGCACGCCGCCGGCAAGCTTCGCGCGCTTTTCGCCTTCCAGGTCTTCGCGCTTCTGCGCCACGGCCGCCACGCGCGCGGCATCGGCCGCCGGCACGACAACGACGCCGTCTTCATCGGCCACGATCACGTCGCCAGGATGCACCAGCGCACCGGCGCACACCACCGGGATGTTGACGGAGCCCAGCGTCGACTTGATGCAGCCCTTGGCGCTGATGCACTTGCTCCACACGGGGAAACCCATCTCGCGCAGGAACTTCACGTCGCGCACGCCGGCATCGATCACCAGTGCCTTCGCGCCGCGCGCCTGGAAGCTGGTGGCCAGCAGGTCGCCGAAGTAGCCATCGGTGCAGTCGGCCGTGATGGCGGCCACCACGATATCGCCCGGCTGGATCTGCTCGGCCACCACGTGCATCATCCAGTTGTCGCCGGGATGCAGCAGCACGGTCACAGCGGTGCCGGTCGCTTCGGCACCCTGCCAGACCGGCCGCATAGTGGGTTTCAGCAGGCCCACGCGGCCCATCGCCTCGTGCACGGTGGCGCTGCCGAATCTGGCCAGTTGCTCGACGGCCGCCGGGTCGGCGCGCTCGATGTTGCGCCTGACGATACCCATCTGGTTCATCGTTGGTGTGGTCATCTTCATTGTCCTCTGTTGTTCAATTGCGCATCCAGGCGCGGGAATACGCGGCGCGCATTGCCTTCGAAGATCGCAAAGCGTTCCTCGTCGGTCAGATTGGCGGCCTGGATGTAGCGTTTCGTGTCGTCGTAGTAGTTGCCGGTTTCCGGGTCGATGCCGCGCACGGCGCCGATCATCTCGGAAGCGAACAGCACGTTTTTCGCGGGGATCACCTTCGTCAGCAGGTCGATACCCGGCTGGTGGTACACGCAGGTGTCGAAGAAGATGTTGTTCAGCAGGTGTTCGGCCAGCGGCGGCTTCTTCATTTCCTGCGCCAGGCCGCGGAAGCGGCCCCAGTGATACGGCACCGCGCCGCCGCCGTGCGGGATCAGGAATTTCAGCGTGGGGAAATCCTTGAACAGGTCGCTGGTCAGGCATTGCATGAAGGCCGTGGTGTCGGCGTTCAGGTAGTGCGCGCCGGTGGTGTGGAAACACGCGTTGCAGCTGGTCGACACGTGGATCATCGCCGGCATGTCGTATTCCACCATCTTCTCGTAGATGGGGTACCAGTGGCGGTCCGACAGCGGCGGCGCCGTCCAGTGGCCGCCGGATGGATCCGGGTTCAGGTTCAGGCCCACGGCGCCGTATTCCTTGACGCATTTTTCCAGCTCCGGGATGCAGGTGGCCGGATCGACGCCGGGCGACTGCGGCAGCATCGCCTCCGTCGCGAAGTGCTCCGGGAACAGCTGCGCCACGCGTGCGCACAGTTCGTTGCAGATCGCCGCCCAGGTGGCGCTGGTGTTGAAGTCGCCGATGTGGTGCGCCATGAAGCTGGCGCGGGGCGAGAAGATCGTCAGGTCAGAGCCGCGCTCCTTCATCAGGCGCAGCTGGTTGGATTCGATCGTTTCGCGCAGTTCGTCGTCGGAGATCTTCAGATCCGACACGCGCGGCCCCAGCTCCGGCGTATTCAGGTTGGCGACCTGCAGGTTGCGCCAGTTCTCCAGCGCCTTGGGCGCCGTCGTGTAATGGCCGTGGCAGTCGATGATCAGTGGCTGTTTCATTCGGTGTTCCTGGTTGTTATTCCGGTATCAATACTTCGCCGCGCATGATCGGACGGGCGGTGCGCAGCAGTGCCGCGCGGGTAACCTGCTGGCCGTCGACGTCCAGCTCGACGGAGAATTCGCCCGTCGGGTGTTCGACCGACACCGCCTTCGTGCGGCCGGCCGGCACGCTGGCGATGCCCTGCGCGATCGTGCCGTCCAGCACGCAGGCGGTGGCCACGGTGACGGCGGCCAGCACGCCGATCGAGTCGTGGCAGACATGGGGAATGAAGCAGCGCGTGGCGATCGTGCCGCCCGCCGCGGCAGGCGCCACGAGGCACATCTTCGGGTAGTTCTTTGCCTTCACGTCGCCCAGCCCCATCAGCGGACCGCAAGCGAGGCGGAGCGCTTCGAGCTTGTCCTTCAGGGCCGCGTGGCCGTTCAGGCATGCCGCGCTTTCGTCTCCGGCGATGCCGAAATCGGCGGCACGCACCAGCACCATCGGCATGCCGTTGTCGATCAGCGTTGCCGCGACGGTGCCGATGCCGGGCACGTCGACATGGTCGAGCGGGCGGCCGCTCGGCAGCAGCGCCGGGCAGACCGAACCGGCCGTGTCGAGGAACTCGATGCTGACGGGAGCCGCAGTGCCGGGCACGCCGTCGATGCGCGTGGCGCCCTTGTACTGCAGGCGTCCGGCCGGCGTGGGCACGGTCACGTCGCACTGCATGCCCGTATTCAGCGTGAGGATGCGCGCGGTGGTCGTGCCGTTGCCCTTGCCGTGCCCCGTTCCGTTACCAATCGGCAGCAGGCCCCGTTCCAGCGCGAACGGCAGCACCGCGGCCAGCATGTTGCCGCAGTTGGGCGTCACGTCCACCGTGTCGCTGTCCGGCTGCAGCTGGGCGAACAGGAAGTCGAGGTCCACACCCGGCGTGGTACTGCGGCGCACGATGCCGACCTTGCTGGTCAGCGGATGCGCGCCGCCCAGGCCATCGATCTGGCGCGGATCGGGCGAGCCCAGCGCGGCCAGCAGCAGCTTGTCGCGCAGGACCGGGTCGGCCGGCAGGTCGGCTTCGACGAAGAACGGGCCGCGCGAGGTGCCGCCGCGCATCAGCATGCAGGGTACGGCGCGCAGGTCGGAGGGAGCGTATTCCATGGTGGGTGGAGCGAATGGCTGTCGGGATGTCATGTGCCCAGTATCCGTGGCGGCGCCTGCCGCGTGGTTGCGTTGTGCCCGGCGTTTTGTTCTAATTCTCTTATCGCCCTCCTCCCGGTCTGCTTCGATGCCCCTGGTCAGCCTGCGTCACCTGCACGCGTTTTCCGTCGTTGCCGCCACTGGCGGCATCCGGCGCTCTTCCGATGCGCTGTTCCGTGCCTCGTCGGCGGTGGCGCGTTCCGTCACCGCGCTGGAGACGAGCCTCGGCGTGCTGCTGTTCGAACGCAAGGGCCGCGGCATGCTGCTGACGGCGGCCGGCCAGCTGGCGAAACTGCGCGCCGACCGCATTGAAACGGAGTTGCGCGAGGTGCGCGACGACGCGGTGCGCATGCGCGACAGGAGCCGGGAAAAGGCGGCGGCCCGGGATGGCAATGCCGGTGGCAATGCCGGTGGCAATGTCGGCGGTATCGAGGCATTGCTGAACGAGCGCCGGCTGCAGGCCGCCGCGCTGCTGGCCGAAGTGCACCACATGCCCACGGTGGCCCATGCGATGGGCACGTCGCAGTCGGCGGTCAGCCAGGCGATCGCGCGGCTGGAGGACATGCTGGGCCAGCCGCTGTTCCTGCGCACCGCGCACGGCATGGTGCCCACCGATGCGGGGCGCCGCTGGGTGGAGCGCTTCGAACGGGTGCTGGCCGAATTGCGCCACATTCCGGAAGATATCGCCGCGCTGGCCGGCGTGGTGGAAGGCGTCGTCACCGTGGGCGCACTGCCGCTGGCGCGCTCGCAACTGCTGCCGGGCGCGATCGCGGCCGTGCTGCAGAAGCACCCGCGCCTGCGCATCCGCTCGCTGGAAAGCCCCTACGAAGAGTTGACGGCCGGGTTGCTGTCGGGCCGCGTCGACTTCATCGTCGGCGCGCTGCGCTCGGGCGCCGGCGATGCGTTCGAGGACCGCGTCTTGATCGAGGACCGCGTGGCGCTGCTGGCGCGGCGCGGCCATCCGCTTGCCGGCAGGCGCCGCGTGACGGATACCGACCTGGCGGGCTATCCGTGGGTGCTGTCGCGCGCCGGCACGCCGCTGCGCGAATCGCTGGAAGCATTCTTCCGCGGTCGCGGCGTGGCGCCACCGCAGCCGGCCGTGGAAACCGGCGACCTGGCCCTGCTGCGCGGCCTGCTGGTGGACAGCGACATGCTGACGGTGCTGTCCGCGCACCAGCTGCACCATGAAATCGCCACCGGCCAGCTGGCGGTGCTGCCCTACGATATGGCCGGCCTGGAACGCCGCATCGGCCTGATCACCCGGCGCGGCGCCCACCTGTCGCCGGGTGCCAATGCGCTGCTGGACGAGATCGACACCTGCGCCGCGCGCTGGCGCTGACCTCCCCGCGCTTTACATTTCTTTACCTGCTTTCGCGATGCCGATAAGCAGATTGCAACGCAGCGGCAGGTAAAGGCAATACTTGCGGCAACTCCAAAACGTACACTTGTCTTGCGGTGATGCCTGATATTCACGGATGGCATTACCGGGCACGTTCGCGCCGCCACACGCGCTGCCCGACCAGAACAGGTGCTTACCAATTGGAGACTTAATGAATACCGTACAATCGCTCGACGTCCGGGCAACCATCAACAGCCGCCCCATGAGCGGCTACCAGTGGCTGCTGCTGGTGCTGTGCTTCCTCATCGTGGCAACCGATGGCATGGACGTGGCCATCATGGGCTTCCTCGCACCGGCCATCACGAAGGAATGGGGCATTTCGAAAGCGGCCTTCGGCGTGGTGATGAGCGCCGCGCCGATCGGCCTGGCCATCGGCGCGCTGCTGGTCGGCCCGCTGTCGGACCGTTATGGCCGCAAGAAGCTGCTGATGTCGGCCATTTTCTGCTTTGGCCTGTTCAGCCTGATGTGCGGCTTCGCTACCGATGTGATTACCTTATCGGTACTGCGCTTCCTCACCGGCCTGGGCCTGGGCGCGGCGATGCCGACGACGACCACGCTGCTGTCCGAATACCTGCCCGAGAAATCGCGCAGCACGCTGCTGGCGGTGATGTTCACCGGTTTCAACCTGGGCTCCGCGCTGGTGGGCTTCGGCGCCGCCGCGATCCTGCCCGACCACGGCTGGCGCATGGTGCTGATGGTGGGCGGCGCGATTCCGCTGGCCTGCCTGCCGTTCTATCTGTGGCTGGTGCCGGAATCGACGCAGTTCCTCGTCACCAGGAAATTCCCGGCCGAGCGCATTGCCCGCACGCTGCGCCGCGTCTGCGGCAACGACATTCCGCAAGCCGCCGCCTACACGAACAGCGAGCAGGCCGTGAAGGAAGCGGCGCCGGCCAAGGCACTGCTGTCGGCACAGTTCCGGAAAACCACGGTGTCGCTGTGGGCCACCTACTTCATGGGCCTGCTGGTGATCTACCTGCTGAGCGGCTGGCTGCCGACACTGATCAAGGATGCCGGCCTGCCGATCGAGCGCGCCGCCAACATCACCGCGCTGTTCCAGCTGGGCGGCACCGTGGGGGCGCTGTTCGTCGGCTACTTCATGGACCGCTGGGTGCCGAACAGGGTGATCGCCACCGCCTATATCGGCGGCGCCGCCTTCATCCTGATGCTGGCATCCTCCAGCGTGGAATCGTTGCTGTTCGCCGTGTTCGTGCTGCTGGCCGGCTTCTGCATGAGCGGCGCCCAGACCGGCATGAACGCCTTCGCGCCGTCCTGCTATCCGACCGCGGTGCGTGCCACCGGGGTCAGCTGGATGTTGGGCATCGGCCGCTTCGGCAGCATTTCCGGCTCCTTCCTGGGCGGCATGCTGCTGACGATGGGCTGGGGCTTCTCGTCCGTCATCTCGATCCTGGCGATTCCGGCAACCCTTGCCGCCATTGCGATCATCGCGGCCACGCTGGGCAGGAAACGCCAGGCAGTTGCCTGACCTGATTGTCCTGCCCCTGCTGGCCTGAACCACTGTAATGGAATACTAACCATGGCTAACATCATCGGCGCGATCGCGTCTTCCCATACCCCCACGATCGGCTTCGCGCTGGATGCGAACAAGCAGCACGACGCCGTCTGGGCTCCCATCTTCAAGGCCTACGAACCGGTGCAGCAATGGCTGGCGGAAAAGAAGCCCGACGTGCTGCTGATGATCTTCAACGATCACGTGACGTCGTTCTTCTTCGACCACTATTCGGCGTTCGCACTGGGCATCGGCAACGAGTACAGGCCGGCCGACGAGGGCGGCGGTGCGCGCGACCTGCCGGCGATCGCCGGCCATACCGGGCTGGCGCAGCACATCGGCCAGTCGCTGATGGCCGATGAATTCGACATGTCGTTCTTCCAGGACAAGCCGCTCGACCACGGCTGCTTCTCGCCGCTGTCGATCATGTGGCCGCACGACGGCAAGCAAGGACCCAGTGCATGGCCCGGCAGCATCGTGCCGCTGCAGGTCGGCGTGCTGCAGTTCCCGGTGCCGTCCGGTCGGCGCTGCTACAAGCTGGGCCAGGCACTGCGCCGCGCCATCGAAAGCTTCCCGGAAGACCTGGACGTAGCCATCGTGGCCACCGGCGGCCTGTCGCACCAGGTGCACGGCGAACGCGCGGGCTTCAACAGCACAGAATGGGACAGCCGCTTCCTCGACATGTTCGAAGCCGACCCGGAAGCGCTGCTGGACCTGACGCATGCCGACTTCGCTCGCCTGGGCGGCTGGGAAAGCGCCGAAGTGGTGATGTGGATGATCATGCGCGGCGCGATGGCCGGCAAGGTCAACTGCCTGCACCGCGAGTACTACCTGCCGTCGATGACCGGCATCGCCGTATCGATCTACGAGAACGCCGTGGCGGTCGACCCGGCGCTGCACCGGCGCGCCATCGAAAGGCATCGCGAGCACATCGCGCACCAGACCAGGGGCGCCGAGGAGCTGGAAGGCACCTATCCGTTCACGCTGGAGACCAGTTCGCGTGCCTACCGCATCAACAAGTACCTGCACCAGCTGATCAAGCCGGAATTCCGCGCCCGCTTCAAGGAAGCGCCCGAAGCGACGTACGACGAGGCCGGCCTGACCGATGTGGAGCGGAAGATGATCGCCGCGCGCGACTGGCAGGCGATGATCCGCTACGGCGTGATCTTCTTCCTGCTCGAGAAGCTGGGCGCGGACGTCGGCGTCTCCAACCTGCATATCTACGCGGCGATGCGCGGCGAAACGCTGGAGGCATTCCAGAAAACGCGCAACACGCAGGCGCTGTATTCGGTAGGCGGCTCCGCCAAGGACGCCGACTGGAACAAGCCGAAGTCCTGATTTTCCCGCCGCGGGCCTGCGGCCCGCTCCCCTGCCATTCGCGGCGCCGTCCCTTTCGGCCGGGACGCGGCACCGCTCATCCCGCACAAACAACCATCCGATTCATTCGAGGAGACAGCATGAAAAAAACCCTGATCGCCACCGCCGTCGCGGCTTGCACGATGGCCGCCGCGTTGCCGGCGCTGGCGCAGAGTTCGATTTCGGTCTATGGACTGATCGACGGGGCCGTCGAGCACTACACCAACGCGGACGCGGCCGGCAACGGCGTCACGCGCAGCCCGAGCCTGGGCGGCGGCATGTTCCCGTCGCGTATCGGCTTCAAGGGCTCGGAAGACCTGGGCGGCGGCCTGAAAGCCATCTTCACGCTGGAGAACGGCTTCGCGCCCGATTCCGGCACCATCAACCAGGGCGGGCGGCTGTTCGGCCGGCAGGCCTGGGTCGGCCTGGCCGGCAGCTGGGGGCAAGTGACGATCGGCCGCAACTACAACATGCTGTACGTGTCGTCGTTCGACGTCGACGTGTTCGGGCCGTCGCAATACGGGCTGGGCGCCCTCGATCCGGCGGTGCCGAACGGCCGCAGCGACAATTCCATCGCCTACAAGGGCACGTTCAACGGTGTGACGGTGGGCGCGACGTACAGCCTGGGACGCGACACGTCGGCCGCGGGCGGCGCCTCCGGCACGAACTGCGCCGGCGAATCGGCCACCGATGCGCAAGCCTGCCGCGAATGGTCGGCACTGCTGCGCTATGACCGCCCCACCTGGGCGGTCGTCGTCGCCTACGACCGGATCCACGGCAGCCCGACGGCGGCCAATGGCCTGAACACGAGCGACAAGACCGACAGCCGCCTGCACGTGGGCGGCCTGGTGAAAGGCGCCGACTGGAAAGTGGGCGGCGGCGTGCTGCTGCGCGACAACGAAGGCTCGGCCACGCAGCCGAAGAGCCGCCTGTACTACCTGGGCGCCGCCTACAACGTGACGCCGCTGCTGACGATCGACGGCCAGGTCGGCAAGCTCGACTACCGCGCCACCGGCAACGACACGAAGCAGGCCCTGCTCCGCGCCACGTATCTGCTGTCGACGCGCACCGCCGTCTACATCGCCGGCGGCCGGCTGGACAACGACGGCACCGCCGCCGTCGCCCTCTCCGCCGGGGGTTCCGTCGGCGCCGGCATGGGGCAGACCGGCATCATCACCGGCATCAAGCACTCGTTCTAAGCCGCCCCGCCGCGTTGGCGGCATTGGTGTCGGACACCCGAAGAACGTCCGACACCGGTCTGCAATCGCGCCGGCATTCCCGCCGCGTTGTGCCTGCGCGACTCAGCCATCTGCCAAAAGTTAAAGTAATTTCTGAAGTAAGCGCTTCAAATCGTAGTCTTGATATGATGGCTGCAACCGGACACCACGGAGGCTGCCATGAAAGACACAGTCTGCGACGAAGCCCGTGCCGACTGGCGCACGGCGCAATGCGTCGACACGGGCGTGAAGGTATCGCTGGCCGATGGCGTCACGCCGGCACTGGAATTCATGCTGAAGTGCGGCGTGCCGCGCGAAGTGGCGATGCGCGTGCTGGCCGGGCCACGCTTCGGGCGCCATGCGCACGGCAAGCTGCCGGCCGCCGCTGCCGACCTGGTTGGCGTAGCGCCGCAGCTTTACAAGTCCTCGTGATGATCGGAAGCGCCCTGCTTCCAGTACGCCGAAATCCGGCTGGCGCCGCGCGGAAAACCTTTTTCCCCATGCACCACGTCGCGCACCTGCGCGGCGATCGATGCCTCGCCGCCAAACCACACGAACGCATCCTCGCCGGGTAGCGGCATCGCGCGGATTGCTTCCACCAGCGCTGCGCCGTCGGCGACCTGCCACACGTCGAACTGGGCGGCGCTGGCGAGCTGCACGTCATCGCCACCGGCGATAACGACGATCGCGCGCACGCCGGCCGGCAGCTCTTCCATGCGGCGCCGGATCGCCGGCAGCGCGGCGGCGTCGCCGGCCAGCAGGTGCCAGCCATAGTCGGCCGGGATGATCATCGAGCCGCGTGGTCCGCCGATGGCCGCGCGCTGGCCGGCGGCGGCCTGCCGTGCCCAGGCCGACGCCTTGCCCTCGCCGTGCAGCGCGAATTCGATGGTCAGCTCGCGCGCCGCGCGGTCGTAACGGCGCGGCGTGTAGTCGCGGCGAATCGCCTCTCCCGTTCCATCCTCGAACATGAACTTCACATGATCGTCGAACGATGCGGAGACGAAGTCCGCCAGTTCCTCGCCGCGGAATGTGACCGCCACGAAGTGCGCGCCGAGCGGCGCCACCTTCGCCACCTCGACCTCGCGCCGTTTCAGTTCGTGGCGCACGCGCTGCACCCGGCTTGCGGTTTCCCTGCCTGCTTCCATCAGCCACTCCGATTAGTTGATAAAGTCCCCTATTCTGCGCGCCATTGGTTGACCATGTCAACCAATTCCCAGGATTTCCAGTCCCTTGTTTTCAGCCTTGCGCATCTGTTCCGATTTTGCCATAATTGAGAATCGTTCTCATTTGTATTTACTCCCTTCCCCCGAAAGATCCGCATGCCCGTCACGTCATCCCGACGCCGCGCGCCACTCGACAAGCCAGCCATGCAAGCACAATCACCGATGGCGCCTCCGGCCGCCAAACCCAGGAAATCCGGCCCCGGCTGGCGCTACCGCGCCGGCGTGGGCGTGCGCGCGCTGGCCGCGATCCTCGGCGGCTATGCGCTGTCCGCCGCGTGGGCGGCGGCGCTGGCGCTGGCCCTGCCAACCGTGCGCGTGGAAGCGGCACTGACGGGAACGATGGCCGCGCTGGCGATCTATCCGTGCGCGGCGATGTGGTGCTTCGGCGCCCGCTCCGCGCGGCGCGCCATCGGCGGCCTGCTGGTCGCCGGCGCGCTGCCGGCCGCCATCCTGCTGCTGTCGAAGGGGGCCGCATGAAAGAGGGAATCCGCCAGTCGATGGCATGGCTGCACACCTGGTCCGGCCTGCTGGTCGGCTGGGTGCTGTTCATGGTGTTCGCGGCTGGCACGGCCAGCTACTTCCGCGACGAGATCACGCTGTGGATGAAGCCCGAGCTGCACGGCGTGGCGCATGCCGCGGTGCCGCAGGCAGCGGCGGTGGCCAATGCCGTCGAAACGCTGCAGGCCAAGGCGCCGGCAGCGCAGCGCTGGTTCATCACGCTGCCGACCGAGCGCGAGCCCGGCCTGCGCGTCAGCTACAACGCCAAGCCGCCGCCGGGCGAAGGCGGCGGCCGCCGCCGCAACTTCAAGAGCCTGACGCTGGACCCGGCCACGGGCGCCGAACTGTCGGCACCGCGCGAGACGCGCGGCGGGGAATTCCTGTACCGCCTGCACTTCGACCTGCACTACATGCCGGCGATCTGGGGCCGCTGGATCGTCGGCTTCTGCGCCATGTTCATGCTGGTGGCAATCCTGTCCGGCATCGTCACGCACAAGCGCATCTTCAAGGACTTCTTCACGTTCCGGCCGAAGAAGGGCCAGCGCTCGTGGCTCGATTTCCACAACGTTTCCGCCGTGCTGGCGCTGCCCTACCACCTGATGATCACGTACACCGGCCTGCTGACGCTGATGTTCATGTACTTCCCCCAGGGCATACAGGCGGTCTACCAGGACAAGCAGGAAACCTTCTTCTCCGAACTGTTCAACAGCCCGCCGTCGGACGCCAGGGCGGCCCGCCAGCATGCGCCGCTGGCACCGCTGGCGCCGATGGTCGAGCAGGCCAGCCGCGCGTGGAACGGCGCACCGGTCGGCCGCGTGACGGTCGCCTTCCCGAACGACGCCAATGCCACCGTCTCGATCACGCAGCAGACCGGCCACGCCATCAATTACGACGTGCCGACCATCGTCTTCGACGGCGTGACCGGCCGCGTGGCATCGGCGCCGGCCGAACACAGCGGCGCCGCCAAGGATACCCGCGGCGTGATGTACGGCCTGCACGTGGCCCGCTTCGGCGATTCGTTTATGCGCTGGCTGTTCTTCATCTGCGGCCTGGCCGGCTGCCTGATGGTGGCCACCGGCCTGCTGCTGTGGGCCGTGAAGGAACGGCCGAAGCACCTGAAGGCCCATGCCGGCAAGATCGGCTTCAGCCTGCGCCTGGTCGATGGCCTGAACATCGGCGCCGTGGCCGGCCTGCCGCTGGCGATGGCGGTGTATTTCTGGGCCAACCGGTTGATCGAAACGGGCATCGCGCAGCGGCCGGAAGCGGAAATCCGCTGGTTCTTCACGGCCTGGGGCATCGCCGCCCTTGCCGCGCTGGTGAAAACGGGGCGGCCGATGTGGCGCATCCAGCTGGCGCTCGGCGGCCTGGCGTTCGCCCTGCTGCCGCTGCTGAACGGCCTGACCGGCGGCGCGCATCTCGGTACCGCCATCGCGCAGGGCCTGTGGCCGGTGGCCGGCTTCGACATCGTGGTCCTGCTGCTGGGCGCCTTCCTGCTGTACAGCAGCCACTACCTGGGCAAGACCAGGGCGCAGAAAGGCGCCAGGGCCACTCCGAAATCCGAACCTGAACTCGCCGGGAGCAACGCATGAGCGCCGCCATCTTCTTCACCATAGCCGCACTAGGCGCGGCGGCAGCAGGCTTCGGCGGCCTGGGCCTGGCCATGGACCGGCACTGGGAAGCCATCCACGGGCGCGGCAGCATGCCGGCGCCGGGGCTGCGCCGCATGCTGCAACTGGGCGGCGGCGCCGCGCTGGCCGTTTCATTGTGGTGCTGCCTGGCGGTCCATGACACGGGGCAGGCGATCGTGCTGTGGTGCGGCGTGCTGTCGGTGGCGGCATGGGGCTCGGTGGCGGTGATGACCTACGCCGCGCAGCATGCACGCCACTCGGCAGCCGGCGCCGCGGTCGTGGCCTGCGCGACCGCCACGCTGGCCTTGGTCCTGCGCTGACGGCAGCCTTACTCCTGCGCGTCAATGGTGACGCGCACTTTCTCGAGCAGTGCCAGCAACTGCCGGCGCTCCGCGTCATCGAGGCCGGCGGCGGCCACCCGTGCCAGCTGGTCGCCCTCCCGCTGCAGGCTGCGCGCGATCGCCCTGCCCTCCTCCGTCACGTGCAGCCGCGTGCTGCGGCGGTCCGCTTCGTCCACGGTGGCTTCCAGCCATCCCTTGTCCCGCAAGCCGCGCACCAGGCGCGCCAGCTGCGCCTTGTCGCGGGCGGAGTGCGCCATCAGGTCGCTCTGCGTTGCGCCAGGGTGCCGGGCAAAATAGCCGAGCACCTTCGCCTCCATGTGCGTGATGTCGTGCGGCCCGTCGCGCAGCGCGCGGTATTGCTGCGCGCGATACAGGTGCATGATTTCGTGGATCGCGTCGAAGACGGCGCTGGCGCTGTCGGCGGGCTTGTCGCTGGTTGGTGCCATGGTGGTCGGTAGTAGTGGGCGACTTGAGTATACCGCGCCGCGACGCCTGTAGAATGCCGTTGCTCGCGGACACAGTCCGCAAGGCAGCGCCTTTGCCGGTGCCCTACCCGGGCGCCACCGCCGAAGCCACGACAACCTGATAACAATTCCATGCAGACCAGCCTTCCCCTCGTTACCAACGATGCCGTCGTGCTCGGCATACTCGCCACCATCCTCGGCCTCGTCTTCTGGACGTCCTCGCGCACCGACGGCATCTGGAAAAAGATCTACACCTACGTGCCCGCGCTGTTGCTGTGCTACCTGATTCCGGCCATCCTCAACACGCTCGGCATCATCGACGGCAGCCATTCGAAGCTGTATCCGATGGCACGCGACTACCTGCTGCCCGGCGCGCTGGTGCTGCTGTGCATCGCCACCGATTTCGGCGCCATCGTGCGGCTCGGCCCGAAGGCGCTGATCATGTTCCTGACCGGTACCGCCGGCATCATGCTGGGCGCGGTCGTGTCGTTCGAAGCGATGCGCCTCATCCATCCGGAAACCGTGGCCGGCGAAACGTGGCGCGGCCTGACCACGATCACCGGTGCCTGGATCGGCGGCGGCGCCAACCAGGCGGCGATGAAGGAAGTATTCGAGGTCGATGCCAACGTGTTCGGCCAGTTCGTCGCCGTCGACGTGCTAGTCGCCAACATCTGGACGGCCGTGCTGCTGTTCCTGGCCGGCCGTTCCGATGCGTTCGACCGCTGGACCGGTGCAGACCTTTCCGCGATCAACGCCGTCAAGGCGCGCATCGAACGCTACCAGGCCACGCATGCGCGCATCCCATCGCTGGCCGATGTGATGATCGTCCTGGCCGTGGGCCTCGGCGTTTCCGGCCTGTCGCACGCGCTGACCGGCCCGGTGCTGCAATGGATCGGCAGCCTGCCGGCCGAATGGAACCTGAAGGACTACAGCCTGACGTCGGCCTTCTTCTGGATGGTCGTCTTCGCCACCACGTTCGGCCTGCTGCTCAGTTTTACCCGGGCGCGCAACCTCGAAGGCGCCGGCGCCTCGACCATCGGTTCGGCCATGGTGTACTTCCTGGTGGCGACGATCGGCATGCAGATGGACCTGTCCGCCCTGGTCGAGCGGCCATGGCTGTTCCTGCTCGGCCTGATCTGGATCTGCGTGCACGGCGGCCTGCTGCTGCTGGTGGCAAAGCTGATCCGCGCGCCGCTGTTCTTCATGGCGGTGGGATCGCAGGCCAACGTCGGCGGTGCCGCCTCCGCGCCGGTCGTGGCCAGCGCCTTCCACCCGGCGCTGGCGCCGGTCGGCGTGCTGCTGGCGGTCCTCGGCTACGCGCTCGGTACCTACTGTGCGTACATCACGGGGCTGATACTGCGCGCGCTGGCGACCTGACGCGGGCTGCGGGCAGCCAGTTCCGCCAGCAGCGCGAACGGGTAGATGCCCCGCGCATGCCCATCGCTGAAGCCGAGGTTCAGCGCATTGGTGCCGGCCGGTTCGATGACGGTCAGCCGCACTTCCGGCGCTGCTTCGACGATGCGGCCGGCACGCCGCAGCGCGCGGCATTCGGAGCAGGGGCAGGCGGCGCGCAGTTCGGCGTGCGTGAAGGCATGCTCGCCGCCGCCGGCCCAGCGCACGGCCAGGATGCCGGCGCGCATCCGGTTCTCGATGGCTTCAATGTGCTCCCTGCTCATGCCGCCGCCTCGGTCTGCTGGAGCGCCAGCCGCGCCGACTTGCGCACTTCCGGGTCCGGGTCGTTGGCCGCCTCGCGCAGTGCGGGCAGCGCCAGCGGCGAAGCGATCTCGCCCAGCGCCAGTGCGGCTTCCTTGCGCAGGTTGCTGATCGTGTGCGCCAGCGCGGCGATCAGCGCGGGCAGCGCATCGGCGCTGCGCAGGCGGCCCAGGCTGCGCGCGGCGCGCAGGCGCACCTGCCAGTACGGGTCGTCCAGCGCGGCGATCAGCGCCGCGGCGGCGCCCTGCAGGCGCAGCTTGCCCAGCGTAGCAGCGGCCTCCTCGCGCACCTGCCAGGCAGCGTCGCGCAGCGCGGACAGCAGCGCCGGCAGCACGGTTTCGTCGGTGGCGGCGCCCAGTGCGCCCACGGCGGCCCGGCGCACGTCGGAGTGCGGGTCGCCGGTGGCCAGTTCCGTCAGCGCCGGCAAGGCTTCGGCGTGCTTCAGCCAGCCCAGCACGGACACCGCTTCGCGCCGCACCAGCGGATCGGCGTCGTCCAGCGCGGCCAGCGCCGGCGCGGCCGTTTCCGGTGCCCGCAGTTCGCGTACGGCACGCAGTGCGGCGGCCCGGACAAAACTGTCGCCGCTGGCAAGGTATGGCAGCAGCGCAACGGCCGACGCGGCCAGTTTCAACTGCGCCAGGCTTTGCGCGGCGGCATCGCGCACGTCCTCGTCGTCATCGTCGAGCAGTTTCGCCACGCCGGCCACGCTGTCCGGCGTCTCGAACGCTTCCAGCGCCCGGGCCGCTTCGGCACGCACCTCCGCCGCGGTATCGGCCAGCGCATCGACCAGCAGCGGCAAGTGTTCGTCGCCGTCGAAGTCGGCCAGCGCCAGCACGGCAATGCGCCGCACGGTGGCATCCGGCTCGCGCAGCCGTTCGGCGATCTGCGCCATTTCAGGGTCGTTGTAATCGGTCATTCTTGTTATCCTTGTGCATGATGAGGCCCGGCAGGGCCCAGTGGGCTCAGGCGGTCGAGCGGCACGATGTTCGCGTGCGGGTGCAGCAGTGCCAGGCAATGGCGTTTATAGGCGGTGAACTGCGGCGACGTCACCAGGTCGGCGCTGCGCGGCCGCGGGAAATCGAGCCGGATCTCGTCGATGATGCGGCCCGGGCGGGGGCTCATCACCAGGATGCGGTCGGCCAGGAACAGCGCTTCGTCGATGTCGTGCGTGATGAACACGATCGTCGTCTTCACCCGGCCCCACACGTCCAGCAGCAGTTCCTGCATCTTCAGGCGTGTTTGCGCGTCGAGGGCTCCGAACGGTTCGTCCATCAGCATCACGCGCGGGCCGTTGATCAGCACGCGGGCGATTTCCACCCGCTGCTGCATGCCGCCGGAAAGCTGCACCGGGTAGCGGTCCTCGAAGCCTTCCAGGCCGACGAGCTGCAGCATCTCGCGCGCGCGCCGATGCCGTTCGGCGCGGCCGACGCCCTTCATCTTCAGGCCGAACGCCACGTTGTCGAGCACCTTCTTCCACGGGAACAGCGTGTGGTGCTGGAACACCAGGCCGCGGTCCGGGTGCGGCCCGGACACGGTATCGCCATCGACGCGGATGGTGCCGCCGCTCGGCTGCCAGTGCCCGGCCAGCCCGCCCAGCAGCGTCGACTTGCCGCAGCCGGACGGCCCCAGCACGCAGACGAATTCACCGGGCCGTATCTGCAGCGACACGTCCTGCACGGCATCGAAAGCCTGCTTTCCCTGCCCCAGGCGGATGGTGAGATGATCGATGTCGATGCCGCCCAGCGCCCCAGGGTTGGCATCACTGCGCAGTGCGCGTTCTTCGATTGCTGAAATGCGGTTCATGATTTCGTCCTCGTCATCAGGTACCACGGCAGGAACAGGTTGCCGATCTTCTTCACCAGCACGCTGCTGCCCATGCCGATGGCGCCGATGAACAGCATGCCCACCACGATTTCCGGATAGTTCTGGATCGTGTACGACGCCCACGTGTAATAGCCGATGCCGAACTGCCCGGAGATCATCTCGGCCGTCACCAGGCAGAACCACGCGGTGCCCATGCCGATCGCCAGCCCGGTAACGATGCTGGGCGCGGCGGCCGGCAGGATCACTTCGGCGAAGATGCTCCAGCGCCCCGCTCCAAGGCTGCGCGCCGAGGCAACCAGCCGCTGGTCGACCGCTTCCACGCCATGGATCGTGTTCAGCAGGATCGGGAACAGCGCGCCGATGAAGGTGATGAACACCATCGACGCTTCCGACGACGGGAACATCAGGATCGCCAGTGGAATCCACGCCACGGCGGGGATCGGCCGCAGCACTTCCAGCGGCGGCATCAGCACGTCTTCGACCCAGCGCGAGCGCCCGATGACGAGGCCCAGCAGGATGCCGGCCAGCGCCGCGCCGGCAAAGCCGGCAAACACCCGGTACACGCTGGCCGACAGGTGCTGCGACAGTTTCGGCGATTCGACCAGGTCCTTCGCCGCCACCACCACGTCGCTTGGCGCCGGCACGTTCTGGAACGTGACGAGCCCGAAGTCGACGTGCCGCGACGCAGCCCACTGCCAGGCCGCCACGCAGGCGGCGATCGACAGCAGCCCGACGACGCCGCGCAGGATTTTCGATGCGGTCGTGTTCACGATGGCGTCCCGTCAGATCGTAGTGCCGGCTTTGAGCCTGCCGTAATCCACGACCTGGCCGCCGTTCTTCTTCGACCAGGCATCGGCATCGGCCTTCAGCAGGAAGGCACCGACGTCCTTGCCCTTGACGACGAACCACGCATCGGCCGCCAGCAACTTCAAGCCGCTGCCCTGGTCGTGCGCATATACAGTGCGCACCTTCCTGCCGCCCTGCTCCAGCTTGCGCAGCTCGGCGAATGCCGTGCCGGCGTTCGCGTAGTGGCGCACCAGCGGCTCGCCCTGCACCCAGATCTGCGTGAGCTGCTTGACGTCGGCGATCGGCTTGCCGGTCACCGCATCCTTGGCGGAAAGCGGCAGCTTGGCGTAGTTTTTCAGCGCCTTGTCGTAATCCAGGTTCGCCTGCCTGAAGGCAGTGCGCAGGTAGGAGTCGTCGATGAAGCTGTTCACGTCGATGTCGCTTTCGGTGCGCTTGAGCAGGCGCAGCGTCTCGATCGACGTGGCCACGGCCTGCCGGTACTCCGGCTTCCACGTGAAGTCGCGCGTCTGCAATCCGACCGGGCCATGGAACAGGTAATTGACTTCGGCCTCGATGCCGGTCACCTTGGCGATCAGTTCGCTGTATTTTTCCGGCTCGGCGGCGATCAGCCGGTCCGCTTCCAGCGCGGCGCGCAGGTAGGCCACCACGATCTCCGGATATTTCTTCGCATAGGCCGAATCGACCAGGCTGCCGTGCAGCGTGGGCGCCTTGGCCTGCGAGCCGTCGAAGATCTTGCGGGCGTAGCCGCGGTGCGGGAACAGCTCGGCGAACGGCACGAAGTCGGCATGCGCTTCGATCTTGTTGCTCTGCAGGGCCGAGCCGGCGATTTCGGGCGCCTGGGTGGTGATGTTGACGTCCTTTTCCGGATCCCAGCCCTGCGCCTTCACGGCCCGCAGCAGCATGCCGTGCGCGGTCGATGCGAACGGCACCGAGATGGTCTTGCCCTTCAACTCGGCCAGCGACTGCACGCTCGAGCCTTTCGGCACGACGATGCCATTGCCGGAACCGAGCGTGCTGCCGGACAGCACGGTGATGAAGATGCTTTTCTTGCCGGCCTTCTGGTGCGCGGCACCGTTGAACGAGCCGGGGAAGTCGGCCATCGAGCCGATATCGAGCTTGCCGGCCACCATCTCGTTGGTCAGCGGTGCGCCGGACGTGAAGTTCTTCCACACGATGTCGTACTTTGCATCCTTGTACTTGCCATCCTTCGGCAGGTATTTCTGCAGCAGGTTCAACTCGCGGATCAGCAGGCCGCCGGTGGCGCAGTTGATCGTGGTGTCCTGCGTGCCGATGGCGACGCGGATCGTTTCGGCGCTGGCGCCACTAAATGCCACGAGCAGGGAAACACCGATCAGGGTTCTGGACAATTTCATTTTTTGTTCTCCAAGAAGCTATGGCAAAAATCAGCGCAACAGGTAGGGGATATCGACGTGCACCGCGCCGGTGGGGCAATCCTTCTCGCACGGCATGCAGTACCAGCATTCGTCGAACTTCATGTACGCCGTGCCCTTCGACAGGTCGATGGCGAGGACGTCGAGCGGGCATACGTCCACGCAGACGGTGCAGCCCTTGTGGGCGATGCACTTGTCGGCGTCCACGGTGACTGGCACGCTGGTGATGTTGATCGTGGTGGGCATTGCTTCTCCTTCAGGCGGCCAGCGGTTGTGCAACCCGCAGGCGTTGGTATGCGGTTTTTTCTTCGTCGTCGAGCGGCACGATGTACGGCTCGATGGCGCGCTTGAAGCAGGTCATCAGTCCATCCTGCTTCTGCAGCTGTACGTGCACGAACCACTCCTGGTCGTTGCGCTGCGGGTAGTCGACACGGTTGTGGTACAGGCCCCAGCGGCTCTCGGTGCGATACAGCGAGGCGCGCGCCGCCATCTCGGCGCAGTCGCGGATCGCATGCACTTCCATCGCGCGCATCAGTTCATGCGGATTGCGCGCCTGGATGCGGTCGAGGTCCTGGCGGATCGATTCGAAGCGCTGCAGGCCGATCTCCATCTTTTTCGTGACTTTCGGCGGCTGCAGGTAATCGTTGACCATGCGGCGCAGCTTGTACTCGACCTGGTTCGGCGGCAGGCCATCTTCGCGCTGCAGCGGTGCCCATACACGCTGGCGTTCCGCCTCCACCTGCGCTTCGTCGACGGCCGGCAGCTCGTGCCCGGCGCAGTAGGCCGCCGCGCTCTCGCCGGCCAGCTTGCCGTACACGAAGGCGCCCAGCATGTAGTTGTGCGGCACGCAGGCCAGGTCGCCGGCGGCATGCAGGCCGGCGACGGTGGTACGGGCATTCTCGTCGACCCATACGCCGGAAGCCGAGTGGCCGCTGCACAGGCCGATCTCCGAGATGTGCATCTCCACCATCTGCTGGCGGTAGTCGGTGCCGCGGCCGTCGTGGAAGCGGCCGCGGCTCGGGCGTTCGTTGGTGTGCAGGATCGTTTCGATCGTCTGGATGGTTTCCTCGGCCAGGTGGTTCAGCTTCAGGAACACGGGGCCGTTGCCGCCCTGCAGTTCGTTATAGAATTCCTGCATCATCTGGCCGCTCCAGTAGTCGCATTCGATGAAGCGCTCTTCCTTTGCATTGGTGGTGTGGCCGCCGAACGGGCCGGTGACGTAGGCGCACGACGGGCCGTTGTAGTCCTTGATCAGGGGATTGATCTGGAAGCACTCGATGCCCGACAGTTCCGCGCCGGCGTGGTACGCCATGCTGTAGCCGTCGCCCGCGTTGGTCGGGTTTTCATAGGTGCCGAACAGGTAGCCCGAGGCCGGCAATCCCAGCCGGCCGGCCGCGCCGGTGGCCAGCACGACCGACTTCGCGCGGATCACGTGGAAGTCGGCGGTGCGGCAGTCGAACGCCATCGCGCCGGCAATGCTGCCGTCTTCCGCCAGCAGCAGGCGCGTGGCCACCAGGCGGTTGGTGATCTCGACGCGGGTGCGCTTCAGGCGGCGGTACAGCACCTTCTTGATGTCGTGCCCTTCCGGCATCGGCAGCACGTAGGTGCCCATGTGGTGCACCTTGCGCATCGCGTAGTCGCCCGTTTCGTCCTTCTCGAAGCGCACGCCCCAGCGATCCAGCTCCTCGATCATCGCGTAGCTGTTCCGGGCGTAGGCCATCACGGTTTTCTGGTTGACGATGCCGTCGTTGGCGACCGTGATTTCCTTCACGTACTGCTCGGGCGTGGCAAAGCCCGGCACCACGGCGTTGTTCAGGCCATCCATGCCCATCGAGATGGCGCCGCTGCGCTTGACGTTGGCCTTCTCCAGCAGCAGCACGCGCAGGGCAGGATTGGCTTCCTTCGCCTTCACGGCGGCCATCGGCCCGGCGGTGCCGCCGCCGATGACGAGCACGTCGACGGTCTGTTCGATTGTCTCCATATTCATTTTTCCTAGGTGGTTGTCGGGGTGCGGCGCGGCAGGCGCAGCGTGTACTGGAAGGCGTCGCCGCGCACGTACAGGTACTCGAAATCGAGCGGAATGCCATCGGCCGTCCAGGTCAGGCGTTCGATCCGCAGCAGCGCGGTGCCCGGCGCCAGGTCCAGTGCCGCCGCCAGCCCGGCGTCGGCGGCGATGGCGCCGATCTGGATGTCCGCATGCGACAGCGCCAGGCCGTAATCCGCTTCCAGGATCAGGAAGATGTCGCGTTCGGCCAGGTTCTCGCCGCGCAGCCGGTCGCCGATGCGGGTCGGCAGGTAGGTGATCTCATATGACACCGGCGCGTCGTCGACGTGCCGCACGCGGCGGATCTCGGTGACCCGCGCGCTGGCCGGCACCTGCAGCCGGCTGGCCACGTGGGCTTCGGCCGGCACCGTCAGGTGGCTGAGCACGCGGTTGACGACGGTATGCCCGCGGCGCGACATTGCCTCGCCGAAGCCTTCCAGCCGCGCCAGGTCCTGGCTCGGCCTGGGCTGGGCCACGAAGGTGCCCTTGCCGGGTACCTTGACGATCAGGCCTTCGTGCTGCAGGTCGGCCAGCGCCTGGCGCACCGTGATGCGGCTGACGCTGAAGATTGCGCCGATCTCGCTCTCGGCCGGCAGGCGCGACTCGGGCTCGTAGGTACCGTCGGCGATCCGCTCGCGCAGGCGTTCGCGCACTTGCGAGTACAGCGGCGCGGCGGAGGATTCGAGGGCCCGGAAAGGGGTCATGTGCGGTGTCCTTGCATGTCTGGTTTTCCCTGTCATGACAGGTGATGACGATGCAAGGATGGTATCGACGGGCCCAGGACGTGGAAACGAATCGTTTCGGTTTTGCTAATGCGGGAAGCGCCTCAGGCGCTTGCGGTATATCGATATGCGGCGCGTGCGCAGCCTGGCTCGCCGGACCGCGCCAGCGTGGCATGATGGCGGGTCACCCGATGAAGGAGGCCACGATGGATGCAGTCCCCGCTTCTCAGCCAGCTTCTCAGCCAGCTTCTCAGCCAGCTTCTCAGCCCGCTTTTCAGCCAGCCTCTCAGGCAGAACTGTGGAATACCACTGGCGGCAACGCCTGGGTCGACCTGCGCGAAACGCTCGACGATATGTTCCGCAATATCGAAACCCTGCTGGTCGAGGATGTCGACACCGGCCAGCGGGTGCTGGACGTGGGCTGCGGCACCGGCGGCACCACGCTCGCGCTGGCGCGCCGCACGGGCGCCGCCACCGGCATCGACATCTCGGCGCCGATGATCGCCGTGGCGCGTGACACCGCCGCCGCCGGGGGCGTGCCGGCCGATTTCGTGTGCGCGGATGCCCGGCAGTACGCCTTCGCGCCGGCCAGCTTCGACGCGCTCGTGTCCCGCTTCGGCGTGATGTTCTTCGACGACCCGGTGGCTGCCTTTGCGAACCTGCGGCATGCGGCGCGCAGCGGCGGCACGCTGCGCTTTTTCGCGTGGCGCAGTGCCGAGGAGAATCCGTTCATGACGGCCGCCGAGCAGGCGGTGGGCGCGAAGTTGCCGGCGCCGCCGCCCCGCAAGCCGGACGACCCCGGGCAGTTCGCGTTTGCCGATGCGGAGCGCGTGCAACGCATTCTCGCCGGTGCTGGCTGGCGCGATATCCGCATCGCGCCGCGCGATGTGCCGTGCGCGTTCGCGCAGCGCGAGCTGGCCCGCTACGCGACGATGATGGGCCCCGTGGGCCGCGCGCTGCCCCAGCTCGATGCCGCCGCCCGGGCGGCGATCGTGCCGCAGGCCGTGGCGGCCTTCGCCCCGTTCGTCGACGGCGACACGGTGCGCTTCACGGCGGCGTGCTGGGACGTCACCGCCACGGCGCCGTGATCCGTCAGGAGGCGACCGGCTCGCTGCGCGCGGCCGCTCCCAGTTCGCGCACGCGGGCCCGCAAGGCCCGCTCCTCACTCCAGCGCGCGGTATCGTCGCGCACCACGGCGATCACCGACGCCACTTCGCCTGCGGCGTTGTACAGCATGGCCACGGTGAACGCGATCGACAGAGGCTTGCCTTCCTTGTGCAGCGCGGGCACGCGCAGCAGGTCGTTGCCGTAGCGCGTTTCGCCGGTGGCCGCCGTCTTGT
Organism: Pseudoduganella sp. jia 9; assembly: GCF_055502615.1. Taxonomy (NCBI): domain Bacteria; kingdom Pseudomonadati; phylum Pseudomonadota; class Betaproteobacteria; order Burkholderiales; family Oxalobacteraceae; genus Pseudoduganella; species Pseudoduganella sp. jia 9. The sequence goes on from NZ_JBUPWE010000004.1 coordinate 227,286, forward strand.
GATAACCATCCCAGTGGCGCTGCCGCTGGCGTTCGGGAATGATCAGGTCGAGCGACTGGCCGAGCGCGTCGCCCGCCGTGAAGCCGAAGATGCGGGTGGCGGCATCGTTCCAGAACGTGATCGCGCCGGCCGCATCGCAGACGATGACGCCGTCGCCGATGCCGCGCACCAGCTGTTCGAAGTCGATTTCGGTGGTCATGTGGGCTCCTGAATGAAAAATGCGCACCCGCTTCTGGCGGGCGCGCGAACGGGAAGAACCGAAAAAGCCGACCCGGGGTCAGACGACGCGCTGTTCGTGGAGCGCCGCGATCTGATTCTGGCTGTAGCCGAGCGACTCGAGGATCTCGTCGGTATGTTCGCCCAGCAGCGGCGAGCCCTTGATCTCCACCTTCAGGTCCGAGAACTTGATCGGGCTGCCGACGGTCAGGTACTTGCCGCGCTCCTTGTGGTCCACCTCGGCGATCGTGCCGCTGGCGCGCAGCGACGGATCGTTGGCGAGCTCCTTCATCGACAGCACGGGCGAGCATGGAATGTCGAACTTGCGCAGCACGTCCACCGCCTCGAACTTGGTCTTGTCCTTCAGCCATTCCTCGATGGTGCCGAAGATGTCGAAGATCTTGTCCTGGCGCGCCTGCGCCGTCATGTAGGCGGGATCGTCGATCCACTCTTCCTTGCCGATCGCGCGGCAGATCGGTGCCCAGGCATGGCCCTGGATCGTGAAGTAGATATACGCGTTCGGATCGGTTTCCCAGCCCTTGCACTTGAGCACCCAGCCCGGCTGGCCGCCGCCGCCGGCATTGCCGCCGCGCGGCACCACGTCGGAGAACGAACCGTGCGGGTACTGCGGATATTCTTCCAGGTAGCCCACGCGGTCCAGGCGCTGCTGGTCGCGCAGCTTCACGCGGCACAGGTTCAGCACGCTGTCCTGCATCGATACCGCCACCTTCTGGCCGCGGCCCGTGACATCGCGCGAACGCAGCGCCGTCAGGATGCCGATGGCCAGGTGCATGCCGGTATTGCTGTCGCCCAACGCGGCGGCGCTGACGGTCGGCGGGCCGTCGTCGAAACCGGTGGTGGATGCCGCGCCGCCGGCACACTGGGCGACGTTTTCGTACACCTTCAGGTCCTCGTAATGGTGGCCGTCACTGAAGCCCTTCACCGACGCCACGATCATGCCGGGATTCAGCTCGCGGATGTGCTCCCACGTGAAGCCCATGCGGTCCAGCGCGCCGGGGCCGAAGTTCTCCACCAGCACGTCGGATTCCTTGATCAGCTTCGTCAGGATTTCTTTCCCGTCGGCCGTCTTGGTGTCGAGCGTCAGCGAGCGCTTGTTACTGTTCAACATGGTGAAGTACAGCGCATCGACGCCGGGAATGTCGCGCAACTGCGAACGGGTGACGTCGCCCGCGCCCGGCCGCTCCACCTTGATCACGTCGGCGCCGAACCAGGCCAGCATCTGGGTGCAGGCGGGGCCTGCCTGGACGTGGGTGAAGTCGATGATCTTGATGCCTTCCAATGGCTTGCTCATGGTGCAGTCTCCTTGAATTGTTGGTAACTGAGGTCGTAGCGGGCCCCGCGCCGGCAGCGGTGGTGCCGGCGTCGTGGAAAATCAAACGCGTTGGTTTTACTTTTTCGCGGCGCTTTGCGGATTCAGGTTCGTCAGGCGCCCGCTTTCGGTGCCGGCCGTTTCATCGATGACGGCATTGATCAGCGCCGGCTTGCCGGCGGCGATCGCTTCCGAGAGTGCCCGCGCCAGTTCTTCCGGCGTGGTGGCGTGGTAGCCGATGCCGCCGAACGCCTCGATCATCTTGTCGTAGCGGGCGTTCTTGACGAACACGGTGGGCGCCACGTCCTTGCCGCCGGTGGGGTTCACGTCCGTGCCGCGGTACACGCCATTGTTGTTGAACACGATGGTGGTGACAGGCAGTTCGTAGCGGCAGATCGTTTCCAGCTCCATGCCGGAGAAGCCGAAGGCACTGTCGCCTTCCACCGCCACCACCGGCTTGCCGCTGGTGACCGCGGCGCCGATCGCGAAGCCCATGCCGATGCCCATGATGCCCCAGGTGCCCGAATCGAATCGCTTGCGCGGCTGGTACTGGTCGATGATGCTGCGCGCGAAGTCGAGCGTGTTGGCGCCTTCGTTCACCAGGTTGATGTCCGGGTATTCCTTCAGCACGTCGCGGATCGAACGCAGCGCGCTGTGGAAGTTCATCGGTACCGGATTTTTGTCCAGCAGCGCGGCCATCTTCGCCGTGTTCTGCTCCTTGCGCTGGGCGATCGCGCCGAGCCATTCGCCGTCCGGCTTGTCGATACCCGCGCCATCGAGCCCCGCCAGCAACGCACCCATGCAGGAACCGATGTCGCCGACCAGCGGCGCGGCGATCGCCACGTTGCTGTCCATTTCCGTCGGCGCAATATCGATCTGCACGAACTGCTTCGGCTTGCCCCACGTCTTGCCCTTGCCGTGCGCCAGCAGCCAGTTCAGGCGCGCGCCGACCAGCACCACGACATCCGCCTCGGCCAGCACGAACGAGCGGGCCGCCGAAGCCGATTGCGCATGCGTGTCGGGCAGCAGGCCCTTGGCCATCGACATCGGCAGGTAGGGAATGCCGGTGCGTTCGACGAAGGCGCGGATGTCGGCGTCGGCCTGCGCATAGGCGGCGCCCTTGCCGAGCAGGATCAGCGGCTTCTTCGCGCTCTTCAGCAGCGCCAGCGCGCGCTCCACCGACTCGGGTGCCGGCAGCTGGCGCGGCGCAGCATCGATGACCTTGACCAGCGAGCGCTGTGCGTGGCCCGCCTCGATCGTTTGCGCCAGCAGCTGCGCCGGCAGGTCGAGGTACACACCGCCGGGACGGCCGGAGACGGCGGCGCGGATCGCCCGTGCGATGCCGATGCCGATGTCCTCGGCCTTCAGCACGCGGAACGCCGCCTTGCAGTGCGGACGGGCGACGTTCAGCTGGTCCATCTCTTCGTAGTCGCCCTGCTGCAGGTCGACGATTTCGCGCTCGCTGGAACCGGAGATCAGGATCATCGGGAAGCAGTTGGTGGTGGCGTTCGCCAGCGCCGTCAGCCCGTTCAGGAAGCCCGGTGCCGACACGGTCAGGCAGATGCCCGGCTTCTTCGTCATGTAGCCGGCGATGGCGGCCGCGTTGCCCGCGTTCTGCTCGTGCCGGAAGCCGATGAAGCGCATGCCCTCGGCCTGCGCCAGGCGGGCGAGATCGGTGATCGGTATTCCGACCAGGCCGAAAATCGTATCGATGTCGTTGTGTTTCAGCGCATCGATCACCAGGTGGAAGCCGTCGGTGACTTCTACCGATACATTGTGGGTCATGGTTGTCTCCATTTATTTTCGAGGTGCCCGTCGGTTCAGGCGACCTGGCCAGCCGATTCGCCCTGGAACCATCATAGCCAGCCGCTCTGATTTGAATCATTGACCGCGGTCAAGATTCACCGCATGATGACAATCTCGTGTATGTTGGTCGGTTACGCATGACGCTCATCGCAAATCACCCTGAACGAAACATCATTCGCGCACAGCTGAAACAGAACATCGTTCTCAAGGAAATGCGCGACAGCGAAATGGCCGCCCTGGAGCCATACCTGACGGTGACCAATCACCAGAAGGGCGACCTGCTCCTGAACCAGGGCGTGTACGACATGCAGCAGTACTTCATCCTGGACGGCATCCTCAAGCGGCTGGTCACCAACCACGAAGCCAAGGAAATGATCCTGCGCTTCTCCTCCGAACGCGACATCGAAACCAGCTATGCCGCGTGGTGCCTGAAGACGCCCACGCCGTACAGCATCGTGTGCATGACGAAGGCGCGCGTGGCCAGCATGCCGCTGTCGCAGTGGGTGGATTTCCTGCAGAGCCACAGCGTGGTGAAGCAGGCATTCGAGTTCGAAGTGATGAACCTGATGAGCGGCATCATGGCCCACACGATCACGCTGCACCTGCTCGATGCGCCGGGCCGCGTGCACCGCTTCATGCGCAAGTTTCCGGAACTGTTCGAGCGGTTGCCGAAGAAGGAACTGGCGTATTACCTGAACCTGTCGCCGGAGACGCTGAGCCGGCTGAAGCACCAGGGCAAGATCTGACGCGCGTGCGCAGGTAGCCGGCGAGCTCCCGCTCACTGTCCGGTTACCCCAAGCAGCAGGTGAAAACAACAGTTTCCTACCGACACTCACTAAATAAATTTGCCTGATTTTTGAGCGCTTTTTCATAGACAGTCATTCATACATTGAATGACCGTTATGGCTGCCGTCAATTGGACCGGGGGTGTGCCGCCTTTATAATCAAAGGCATACACGCTTTCAACCATTCAAGGAGCAGCAAAATGAACGGCCTCACTGATACCGCAAAGCAACAGAACAATGACTTCTCGCTCGCCGGCCTGATCGCCCAGTTCTTCCAGCTGGAATGGCGCGACAAGCTGAGCGACCAGCAGCAGGACCGCGAAGAAGCGGCCTACACCTGGGGCCTGTAAGCCTCGAAGGGTCACGAAAACCGGGACGACGCGCTGTCCCGGTTTTTTTTCGTCCGTAGCCTGGCGCGGTCAGGCCGCCACCGCCTTGTGCAGCCGCACGCCGCCGCGCGCCTCGGCCATCGACTGCTCCAGCAGCTTCACCAGTGCATACGCGGAATCGATGTGCGGTGTCGGCGTACCCGTCATCCGCGCCAGCTCGATCACCGATCCCACCAGCGCGTCGATCTCCGGTCCCCGCCCGGCCTCGACATCCTGCAGCATCGATGTCTTGTGCTTGCCGATCTTTTCCGCGCCTTCGATACGGCGGTCCAGCGTGACGCGGAAGGCGATGCCCAGCTTGGCCGCCACCGCTTCGGCCTCGCGCATCATGCTCGCGGCCAGGTTGCGCGCCAGCGGGTGCTGGCAGATGTCGACCAGCGTGGAATGCGCCAGCGCACTGATGGGATTGAAGCTGAGGTTGCCCCACAGCTTCAGCCAGATCTCGGCACGGATATTGTCCAGCACCGGCGCCTTCAGGCCCGCATGCTCGAAGCAGGCCCCCACCCTGCCGGCCCGCTCGCTCGTGCTGCCGTCGAGTTCGCCCAGCGGGAAGCGGCTGCCTTCGATATGGCGGATCACGCCGGGCGACACCAGCTCCGCCGCCGGGTAGACCACGCAGCCGAGGATGCGCGCCGGCGGAATGGCCTGCGCCAGCTGGTTGGCAGGGTCCACGCTGAGCACCGGCCGCCCTTCGAACTCGCCGCCGTGGCGATGGAAGTACCAGAACGGAATGCCGTTCTGCATGGTCACCACCACGGTCTCCGGCCCGAACAGCGCGCCGATGCGGCCCGCCACGTCGGCCACCTGGTGCGCCTTCAGCGCCACGATGACCACGTCCTGCGGTCCTGCCGCCTCATAGTCGTCGGTGGCGCGCACGCGCGCCGCGACCCGTACCTGGCCATCGGCCTCGATCAGCCTGATGCCCCGGTTGCGGATGGCTTCCAGGTTGGCGCCGCGCACGATGAATGTCACGTCCTCGTCCGCCAGCGCCAGCCGCGCCCCCACCAACCCACCGATTGCTCCCGCTCCGATCACTGCGATCTTCATCATCTGCTCCCTGGGTTTTACTCGAAACGGTTGGTGAGCCTGCCGATGCCGTCGATCTCCACCACGACGGTGCTGCCCGGGCGCATCGAGCCCACGCCGACCGACGTGCCGCACAGCAGCAGGTCGCCCGGTTCCAATGTCATGTCCTGCGACACCCGGCTGACCAGTTCGGCCGCGGAGAACACCATGTCGTTGACGGGGTAGTCCTGGCGCACCTCGCCGTTCAGGATGGTGCGCACCACCAGCATGGCCGGATCCAGCCCGGTGGCGACGACGGGGCCGAACGGGCAGAAGGTGTCGAAGCCCTTGGCGCGCACCCACTGCGGGAACGTGGGATCGCGTCCGATGATCTCGCTCACGGTCACGTCGTTGGCGCAGGTGTAACCGAAGATATGGTCGGGCGCATTCTCCACGGAGACGCCGCTGCAGCTGCGGCCGATCACGATCGCCAGCTCGCCTTCGAAGGCCACCTTGCCGTCGCAGCGCGGCTTGCGGATCGTGCCGCCCGGCGCCAGGTACGAGGTCGGCGGCTTCATCAGGTACAGCGGCTCTTCCGGCGGCGGCAGCCCGAGCTTCCTGCCCAGCGCATGGAAGTTGTTCCACATCGCCAGCACCTTGCCCGGCACGACGGGCGTGCACAGCTGCACTTCGGCCAGGTGGATGGCGATGTCGGTGCGCTGCGGCGCGTCGAACATGTCGCCCTTGAAAACGCGGATCTTGTCGCCCTCGAGCGTGCCGAAGCGCAAGGTGTCGAGATGCGTGAAACGTATCCAGTGCTGGATCATGGGAAGCCTCGTCGGGAACGGTGGGGCGCGGGGAGTCCGCATGCACGCCGGTGCATGCGGACTTGCCGGGGGAGTGCCGCGGGGTTGCCGGTCAGTTCGGCAGCGGCGATGCGGTCGTGGTGCCGGCACTGCCGGTCATCAGTTTCTCGTCATCCTGCACGCTGACCGTGCCGGACGACTCTTCGATGAAGCGCTTGCGCATCGGCCGCAGCACCCACCAGGCCATGATGGCGGCCACCGCGTTCATGCCGCAGCCGACGAAGAACACGGCTTCCCAGCTGCCCGTCATGGCCGTGATGATGCTGGAGATCGGCACGAAGATCGATGCCGTGCCCTTCGCCGTGTACATCAACCCGGCATTGCCGGCGGCGTTGCGGGTGCCGAACGTATCGGCCGTGGTGGCCGGGAACAGGCTGTAGATCTCGCCCCAGGCAAAGAACACCAGGCCGGTCAGGATGACGAACATGATCGGATCGCGGCCGAAGTAGTACAGCAGGATGATGCCCACCGATTCCAGCGCGAAGGCGATGAACATCGTCTTCTCCCGGCCGATCTGGTCCGACACCCAGCCGAAGAATGGCCGCGTCAGGCCGTTCAGCACCCGGTCGATCGCCAGGGCGAAGGTCAGTGCCGGCAGGACCATGCCCATGACGTTGAACTTCACGCCATCGATCTCGAAGTCGGTAGCGATCGGCCCCATCTGCGCGGTGGCCATCAGGCCGCCGGCGGCGACCAGCACGAACATCGTGTACATCACCCAGAACACCGGGGTGCGCACCATCTGCGAAGGCTTGAAGTCGGCCGTTGTCTGCAGCACGTTCGGATTGACCTTCTTCTTGGCGGCCTTGATCGCCGTGTGGGGCGGACGCACCATCATCAGTGCCAGCAGGATCACGATCGCGCCCTGGCCGATGCCGAAGTACAGGAACGTGTCCTGGTAGCCGCGCTCCGCGATCATGTTCGAGATCGGGATGATGGTGGCGGCCGAGCCGGCGCCGAAACCGGCGGCGGTCAGACCCGCGGCCAGGCCGCGGCGGTCCGGGAACCATTTCAGCGACTGGCCCACGCAGGTGCCGTAGACGGCGCCGGCGCCGATGCCGCTGACGGCCGCGGCGATGTACAGCACGGTCAGGGTCGATGCATACGAGTTCATCACCCAGCCGATGGCGCACAGCAGGCCGCCGAACAGCACCACGGGGCGCGGGCCCCATTTGTCCACGGCCCAGCCCTCGACCGGCACCAGCCAGGTTTCGGTCAGGATGAAGATCGTGAAGGCCACCTGGATCGATGCCTTGGTCCAGCCGTGCGCCTCGGCGAGCGGATTGACGAACAGGGTCCAGCCATACTGCAGGTTGGCGATCATGGCCATGCAGACGATGCCCATGACCAGTTGCATCCAGCGGAACGATGCTGGCCTTTCGATTGTTTTCGATGCGTCGGTTTTCATGCAATGTCTCCCATCTGATTATTCAGCGCTGTCGGGGTACCGCTGTTATTGACGTTGATGGCCTGGCCGTGAAGCTGGCGGCGCATCCGGCGGGGAAGCGGAGTTTCGCAGGCGGTGACGGGCGATGCTGCGGTGCAGTGGGTTGCTCATGGTCTTGTCTCCTGTTGGGTCCACGAAAGCTGCCGATAGACTCTGGAACCTGGTATTGACCGGGGCCGCCGGCTCGCGCCATGGGCCTCGATCACTTATTTGAAGTTCAACAGATGGATCGATTGTGGAAGAACGGTTTTCGCATATCCTTGACCGCGGTTAAGAATCAAAAAATCGTTTCGAGTAGTGGCAATCCCGCACGTTCCGGCCGGCGCATTTCAGATGCCGATCTGCGGCTGGCGCAGCTCGCGCCAGTCGATCGCCGCCGCCATGTCGCCGCCCGCCGCGGCGCATTGCGCCTCGCAGCGTTCCTTGGTGGCGAGGATCGCCGCCACCAGGAAGTCGGCGTCGTAGACCGTGAGCAGGTGGGGCTGGTGGCTTGCCAGGTAGTCGCGTACGCAGGCGTGTTCGGCGCCGCAGTCGGGCAGTTCGCAGCCGGTATCCCAGAACCAGGGCAGGCCCAGTTCGTGGAAGGCTGCGTTCCAGGCATTGCGTTGCGCCGTGGCGGCGCTGCCGGTGATGGTCATGGTCTCCTCCGTGTGTTGGTGGTGCTGACCAGCCAATACTAGGCGCGTCAAATGATTAGTAAAAGTTAAAGTTTTTAGGGATAATCATCAGCGATCCCTAATACATCGGAACGCCATGCGGAATGCCACGCTGCGCCAGCTGAAGACGTTCGAGGCGGTGGCGCGCCACCTCAGTTTTTCACGCGCCGCCGAGGAGCTGCATCTGACGCAGCCGGCCGTCTCGACGCAGATCCGCACACTGGAAGGCCACGTCGGCGCCACGCTGTTCGAGCAGCTGGGCAAGAAGACCTTCCTGACCCAGGCCGGCGCCGAGCTGCTGCCGTTCAGCCGCGCGATCATCCTCCAGTTCGAGGAAGCGGAGGCGGCGATGGCCCAGCACCGCGGCATCTCCGGCGGCCGCCTGGACGTGGCGGTGATCAGCGCCGGCGACTATTTTTTCCCGCAGCTGATGGTGGCGTTCGCGCGGCGGCATCCGGGCGTGCAGCTGAACCTCACCGTGCACAACCGCGAAGAACTGCTCGGCCAGCTGGCCGCCAACCGTACCGACCTCGCCGTGATGGTGCGCCCGCCGTCGCAGGACACGCAGAACGATGCATTCGCGCCACACCCCTATGTAATCGTCGCCGCGCCGCAGCATCCGCTGGCGGCGCCCGATCGCGGACCGATCACGTTGCGCGAACTGGTGCGGCACCCGTTCGTGGTGCGCGAACGGGGCTCGGATACCTGGCATTCGATGGAGGATGCGTTCGGGCCGCGGCTGGCCGAACTGCAGGTGGCGATGGAGATCAAGAGCACGGAGACGATCAAGCAGGCCGTCATCGCCGGCATCGGCCTGGGCTTCCTGTCGGCGCACACGATCGGCCGCGAAGTGGCGGCGGGCAGCCTGGTGGTGCTGCCGGTCGAGCGCTTCCCGCTGATGCTGAACTGGTATGTGGTGCACCGCCTCGAGAAGCGGCTGCCGCCGGTGGCCAGCGCCTTCCGGCAGTTCCTGCTCGACGATGGCGCCGAGTGGATCGGCCGGCTGATACCGACGGCGGGCTGACGGCTGCCGCCCTACCTTCCCATCAGCGCCCGCACATGCGCCGCGCAGCCGCCGGCCAGCCCGGCGCCGCTGTAGCCACCTTCGAGCACGGAGACGATGCGCCCGCCGCACACGTCCGCCGCGATGGCCATCACCTCGCGCGTGATCCAGCCGAAGTCCTCGTCGTCCAGCTCCATCTGCGCAAGCGGGTCGAGGCGGTGCGCGTCGAAGCCGGCGGAGACCAGGATCAGTTCGGGTTCGAACGCGCGCAGCGCAGGCAGCAGCCGCATCGCCACGCTGTTGCGGAACGCCTGCGAGCCGCAGCCCGGCGGCAGCGGCACGTTGACGATGTTGTTGCTGCCGCCATGCTCGCTGGCCGCGCCGGTGCCGGGGTACAGCGGCGACTGGTGGCTGGAGCCGAAGAACAGGCGCGGCTCGGCGTGGAAGGCGGCCTGCGTGCCGTTGCCGTGGTGGACATCGAAATCGATGACGGCCACCCGCGCCAGGCCGTGGGCATGCAGCGCGTAGTGCGCCGCGATGGCCACCTGGTTGAAGATGCAGAAACCCATCGCCCGATCGGGCTCGGCATGGTGGCCGCACGGGCGGGTGGCGCAGAACACGTTGTCCGCCTCGTCCGCCAGCACCGCGTCGACACCGGCGCAGGCCGCCCCCACGCAGCACATCACGGCATCCCACGAGCCGCGCGACATCACCGTGTCGCCACCGTCGAGAACCGACCTGCCTTCGAGGGGCGCCAGCGCGGCCACGGTATCGACATAGTCCGCGTCGTGCACCAGCAGCAGCTGCTCGCGGCTGCCGCGCGGCGCCTCGCGCCATTCGAGCCCGGCGAATTCGGCCTGCCACAGGGCCTGCATCACCACGTGCAGCCGGCCCGGCGATTCGGGATGATCCGGGCCGGGCAGGTGCTCCAGGCAATCGGGGTGGTACATCACCAGCGTGCGCATCGCGCCTCCCGTATTAGATCACCCGTTCGGCGCGCAGCGCGGCGATCTGCTCGTCGCTGTAGCCGAGTTGCGACAGCACTTCCCCGGTGTGCTCGCCCAGCAGCGGCGAGCGCCGCACCGTGGTCGGGCTGTCGGACAGCTTGATCGGATTGCCGACGGTGAGATAGGGCCCGCGCTCCGGATGGTCGACTTCGACGATGGTGCCGGTGGCGCGCAGCGAAGGCTCATCGGCCAGCTCCTTCATCGACAGGATCGGGCCGCACGGAATGTCGTCGCGGTTCAGGATTTCCATCACTTCGAACTTGGTCAGTGTCTTCGTCCATTCCTCGACGGTGGCGAAGATCTGCATCAGGTGCGGCAGCCGGGCGCGCGGCGTGGCGTAGGCCGGATCCTCGATCCATCCTTCGCGGCCGATCACGCGGCAGATCGCCGGCCACACGGCCGCCTGGGCGATGAAATAGATGTAGGCGTTCGGATCGGTCTCCCAGCCCTTGCACTTCAGGATCCAGCCGGGCTGGCCGCCGCCCGAGGCGTTGCCCGCGCGCGGCACCGATTCGCCGAACCGGCCATTGGCGTACTGGGGATACTCCTCCATCACGCCGTTGCGCTCCAGGCGCTGCTGGTCGCGCAGCTTGACGCGGCACAGGTTCAGCACCGCATCCTGCATGGCGATCTGCACGCGCTGGCCGCGCCCGGTGGCGGTGCGCTGGAACAGCGCCGTGACGATGCCCAGCGCGAGGTGCAGGCCGCTGCCGCTGTCGCCGATCTGGGCACCGGTGACGACGGGCGGCCCGTCGTCGAAGCCCGTCGTGGCGGCCGAGCCGCCGGCGCATTGCGCCACGTTCTCGTACACCTTGCACTGCTCGTACGGGCCTGGCCCGAAGCCCTTGACGGAGGCGACGACCATGCGCGGATTGAGCTCGCTGATGCGCTCCCAGGAAAAACCCATGCGGTCCATCGCCCCAGGCGCGAAGTTCTCCACCAGCACGTCGCAGTCGCGGATCAGCGTTTCCAGCACCGCCTTGCCGGCCGGCCGCTTGGTATCGAGCGTCATCGAGCGCTTGTTATGGTTCAGCATCGTGAAGTACAGGCTGTCGACATCCGGAATGTCGCGCAACTGGGCGCGCGTGGCGTCGCCCTCGCCGGCCCGCTCGATCTTGATGACGTCGGCGCCGAACCAGGCCAGCAGCTGGGTGCAGGTGGGTCCGGACTGGACATGGGTGAAGTCGAGAATGCGAATGCCTTCCAGTGCCTTGCTCATGCCGGTCTCCTCGGATGCCTGGGATGGGGTGTTATTTTTTTTGTATTCTGCGCCGCCTGATGAGCCTGGACAAGCTCTTGTCGGGCATCAGACGCAAGCCATCATAGCGGGCGGGCATCCGAACGATCCTTGACCGCGGTTAAGTTTAAAAAATTGTTTTAACAAATTGTCAAAACAGCGCGGACAGGTCGTCCTCGGTGCCGGCCAGCGTGCCGTCGTAGCCCGGCAGATCGGCCAGCGCGGCGCGGAAGCGTTCGTGCGCCATGGCCGCCGCCACGGCCGCCAGCAGGGGCTGGGCCAGCGCCGCCCTGTCGCAGGCAAGGAAGTAGCGCTCGCGGCATACGGGAATGAAGCCGAGGCCGAAGCGCCGCGCCGCCGTTTCCACGCCGAAGCTGATGTCCGCCATGCCGCTCGCCACGTAGGCCGCCACCGCGGCATGGGTGAACTCGGCGCTGTCGTGCCCCGGAATGCTGGCAGGATCGATGCCGCGGTCGGCCAGCAGCAGTTCCAGCAGTACGCGGGTGCCCGAGCCGTGCTGGCGGTTGACGAAGCGCAGGTCCGCCCGGGCCAGGTCGGCCAGCCCGGTGACGCCCTTCGGATTGCCCGGCGCCACGAACAGGCCCAGCTCGCGGCAGGCCAGGTGCAGGAAGGCGTGACGCCCGTTGTTCAGCCAGGGCCGGTAGTTCGCCGCCGCCGCGCCTTCGAATTTCCCGAGCGGCAGGTGAAAGCCCGCCAGGTCGCACTCGCCGCGCGCCAGCGCCGCCACGGCCTCGGTGCTGCTGCGGTAGCTGATGTCCACCGCGGCTCCCGCGTCGCGCAACTGCGCCACCAGCGCCGCCACGGCGAACCCGTGCGAGGCCGTCAATCGTACGCCGCGTGTGTCGGCGGCCAGCACCCGCGCCAGTTCCTGCTGCAGCTCGGATGCCAGGCTGTCGAGCAGCGGCGTAAGGCGCGCGCCGATGCGGCGATCGGCCCAGATCAGCTTTTCCGCCAGCGGCGTCAGCACCGTGCCCTGTCCGCGCACCTTGTGCACGAGGGCGGCGCCGAAGCGCTCGCTGAACTGCTCCAGCAGGCCCCAGGCATGGCGGTACGACATGCCGCCCTGGGTCGCCGCCTTGCTGATGCTGCCCGTCTCGCTGACGGCGCCCAGCAGCGCCAGCAGCGCAGGCAGCGCGGTGGTGCCGCCGCGGGCATCGCGCAGGAACCAGTCGGGCCGGATTTCCACGGTGAGCATATGCAAAATCCTTCCTATTGATAGTGTTTTCGGAGGGTGCTAGCCTGAATTTACACGATAAATAGACCAATAAGCACATGCCGCATATGCAACCCAGAGCATAAGCGGCCATCACCAGGAGACGCCAATGCCCGCAGTCGCCACCCCCACCGTCCAGGCCAGCCTGGCCACCCAGGCCGCCGTCGACGGCATCCTCGCCGAACTGTTCGCCCGCCTCGGCAACCGGCAGGACCAGCTGCTGCCGGTGCTGCACGGGCTGCAGGACAGTGCCGGCTACATCCCGCCGGACCGCGTGCCCGCCATCGCCGCGCACTTCAACCTGTCGCGCGCCGAAGTGCATGGCGTGATCACCTTCTACCACTACTTCCGCACCGAACCGCCGCCCCGCTGCGTGGTGCAGATCTGCCGCGCCGAAGCCTGCCAGAGCATGGGCGGCGACGACCTGCTGGCGCATGCCGAGCGCACGCTGGGCTGCGGCCTGCACGGCCGCAGCGCCGACGGCACGTTCGGGCTGGAACCGGTGTACTGCCTGGGCCAGTGCGCCACCGCGCCGGCGCTGACGATCAACGAAGCCGTGTTTGCCCGCGTGACGCCGGCGCGCTTCGATGCGCTGATGACCAATGTATTGAGGACCGATGCCGTGTCGGTGCCATCCCGGGAGGCCGTATGACAACGCGCATCTACGTGCCCTGCGATTCGGCCGCGCTGGCGGTCGGGGCCGACGAAGTGGCGGCCGCCATCGCGGCCGAAGCGGCGCAGCGCGGGCTCGACATCGCCGTGGTGCGCAACGGCACCCGCGGCCTGCTGTGGCTTGAAACGCTGGTGGAAGTGGAAACCCCGCAAGGCCGCGCCGGCTTCGGCCCTGTCGATGCGGCGGACGTGCCCGGCCTGTTCGATGCCGGCTGGGCGCCCGGCCATCCGCTCGCCCTCGGGCTGGTGGAGGAAATTCCGTATCTGGCACGCCAGCAGCGGCTGACGTTCGCCCGCATCGGCATCACCGAACCGCGCTCGCTGGCCAGCTACCTTGCGCACGACGGCTACCGCGGCCTGCGCAACGCGCTCGCGCTGGCGCCGGCGGAGATCGTGGCCGCCGTGACCGCCTCCGGCCTGCGCGGCCGCGGCGGCGCCGCCTTCCCCACCGGGATCAAGTGGAATACCGTGCTGAAGGCGCCAGGCAGCGAAAAATACATCGTCTGCAATGCCGACGAAGGCGATTCCGGCACCTTTGCCGACCGCATCGTCATGGAAAGCGATCCGTTCGTGCTGGTCGAGGGCATGACGATCGCCGGCGTCGCCGTCGGCGCCACGCGCGGCTACATCTACGTGCGCAGCGAATACCCGCACGCGATCGCCCGGCTGGAAAGCGCCATCGCCGTCGCCCGCCACCATGGCTACCTGGGCACGAACGTGCTGGGTTCCGGCCGCGCGTTCGAACTGGAAGTGCGCAAGGGCGCCGGCGCCTACATCTGCGGCGAGGAAACGGCATTGCTGGAAAGCGTGGAAGGCAAGCGCGGCATCGTGCGCGCCAAGCCGCCGCTGCCGGCGCTGGCCGGCCTGTTCGGCAAGCCCACCGTCATCAACAACGTGCTGTCGCTGGCCACCGTGCCCATCATCCTCGACAAGGGCGCCGCCTACTACCAGGACTACGGCATGGGCCGCTCGCGCGGCACGCTGCCCGTGCAACTGGCCGGCAACATCAAGCATGGTGGCCTCATCGAGCTTGCCTTCGGCGTGACGCTGCGCGAGATCCTGTACGACTACGGCGGCGGCAGCGCTTCCGGCCGACCCATCAAGGCGGTGCAGGTGGGCGGCCCGCTCGGTGCCTACCTGCCGGAATCGCAATGGGATACGCCGCTCGACTACGAAGCGTTTGCATCGCTGTGGGCGGTGCTGGGGCACGGCGGCATCGTGGTGCACGACGACCGCGCCGACATGGCCAAGCTGGCGCGCTATGCGATGGAATTCTGCGCCATCGAATCGTGCGGCAAGTGCACGCCCTGCCGCATCGGCTCCACGCGCGGCGTGGAAGTGATCGACAAGATCCGTGCCGGCACGCAGCCGGTCCAGCAGGTCGTGCTGTTGCGCGACCTGTGCGACACGATGCTGAACGGCTCGCTGTGCGCGATGGGCGGCATGACGCCCTACCCGGTGCTGTCGGCACTGAACCACTTCCCGCAAGACTTCGGCCAGCCGGATACGTCCCGGCACGCCGCCTGAGGAGAACACGATGATCGAAACCATCCTGGTCCGCGACCTCGGCACGCCGCCACCCGCGGTGTTCACCGACTATGTCACGCTGCAGATCGACGGCGAGCGCGTGACCGTCCCGGCGGGCACCTCGGTGATGCGCGCCGCCGCGCTGGGCAACATCAACATTCCGAAGCTGTGCGCCACCGACAGCCTGGAGCCGTTCGGCTCGTGCCGGCTGTGCCTGGTGGAGATCGACGGCCGCCGCGGCTATCCCGCCTCGTGCACCACGCCGGTCGAGGAAGGCATGGTGGTGCGCACACAGTCGGCCAAGCTGCAGCAGCTGCGCAAGGGCGTGATGGAGCTGTACATTTCCGACCACCCGCTCGACTGCCTGACCTGCCCCGCCAACGGCGCCTGCGAGCTGCAGGACATGGCCGGCGTGACGGGCCTGCGCGAAGTACGCTACGGCTACGACGGCGACAACCACCTCACGCTGAAGAAGGACGAATCGAACCCTTACTTCACGTTCGACTCGTCGAAGTGCATCGTATGCAACCGCTGCGTGCGGGCATGCGAGGAAACCCAGGGCACGTTCGCGCTGACGATCTCCGGCCGCGGCTTCGACTCGCGCGTTTCAGCCGGCCAGAACGAACCGTTCATGGAATCGGAATGCGTGTCGTGCGGGGCCTGCGTGGAAGCCTGCCCGACGGCCACGCTGACGGAAAAATCGGTGATCTGGCTGGGCCAGGCCGAACACAGCATCACCACCACTTGCGCCTATTGCGGCGTGGGTTGCTCGCTGAACGCCGAGATGAAGGGCAACGAGGTGGTGCGCATGGTACCGGCAAAGGACGGCAAGGCCAACGAGGGCCATGCGTGCGTGAAAGGCCGCTTCGCGTGGGGCTATGCCACGCACAAGGACCGCATCACGAAGCCGATGATCCGCGCGAAGATCACTGATCCGTGGCGCGAAGTGTCGTGGGACGAGGCACTGGATTACGCGGCATCGGAGTTCCGCCGCATCCAGGCAAAACACGGCCGCGACGCGATCGGCGGCATCGTGTCGTCGCGTTGCACCAACGAAGAAGGCTACCTGGTGCAGAAGCTGGTGCGCGCCGCCTTCGGCAACAACAACGTGGACACTTGCGCAAGGGTATGCCACTCGCCCACCGGCTATGGCTTGAAGCAGACGCTGGGCGAATCGGCCGGCACGCAGAGCTTCAAGTCGATCGAACATACCGATGTGGTGCTGGTGATCGGCGCCAATCCCACCGACGGCCACCCGGTGTTCGGCTCGCGGATGAAGAAGCGGCTGCGCCAGGGCGCCCGCCTGATCGTCGTCGATCCGCGCCGCATCGACCTGATCAAGTCGCCGCACGTGCGCGCCGACCACCACCTGCAACTGCGGCCCGGCACCAACGTGGCGTTGCTGTCGTCGCTGGCGCACGTCATCGTCGCCGAAGGCCTGCTGGCGGAAGAATTCATCGCCGAGCGCTGCGAGGACCGTGCCTTCCTGCAGTGGCGCGACTTCGTGGCGCAGCCGGCCAATTCGCCGGAGGAAATGGAAGGCGTGACCGGCGTGCCGGCGGCGCAGGTGCGCGCGGCGGCGCGGCTGTATGCTACTGGCGGCAACGCGGCGATCTACTACGGCCTCGGCGTGACCGAGCATGCGCAGGGTTCGACGGCCGTGATGGCGATCGCCAACCTGGCCATGGCCACCGGGAACGTGGGGCGCGAAGGCGTGGGCGTGAATCCGCTGCGTGGCCAGAACAATGTGCAGGGTTCCTGCGACATCGGTTCCTTCCCCCACGAGCTGCCCGGCTACCGGCACGTTTCCGACAGCACCGTGCGCGGCCTGTTCGAGCAGGCCTGGGGCGTGCCGCTGCAGGACGAACCCGGCCTGCGCATCCCGAACATGTTCGAGGCGGCGCTGGACGGCAGCTTCCTGGGCCTGTATTGCCAGGGCGAGGATATCGTGCAGTCCGATCCGAATACGCAGCACGTGACCGCGGCGCTGTCGGCGATGGAGTGCATCGTGGTGCAGGACATCTTCCTGAACGAGACGGCCAAGTACGCGCACGTGCTGCTGCCCGGCTCGTCGTTCCTGGAGAAGGACGGCACGTTCACCAATGCCGAGCGGCGCATCTCGCGGGTGCGCAAGGTGATGCCGCCGCGCGCCGGCCTGGCGGACTGGGAAGCGACGATGGCGCTGTCGAACCGGCTGGGCTACCCGATGAACTACCGCCATCCGTCCGAGATCATGGACGAGATCGCGCGGCTGACGCCCACCTTCGCCGGCGTCAGCTACCGCCGGCTCGATGAACTGGGCAGCATCCAGTGGCCCTGCAACGACGCGGCGCCGGAGGGCACGCCGACGATGCACGTCGATACCTTCGTGCGCGGCAAGGGCCGCTTCATCATCACCCAGTACGTGGCCACCAGCGAGAAGGTCACGCGGCGCTACCCGCTGATCCTGACCACCGGCCGCATCCTGTCGCAATACAACGTGGGCGCGCAGACGCGGCGCACGGAAAACGTGCGCTGGCACGACGAGGACCGGCTGGAAATCCATCCGCACGATGCGCAGGAGCGCGGCATCAAGGACGACGACTGGGTGGGCATCCAGAGCCGCGCTGGCGAGACCGTGCTGCGCGCGCTGGTAACGGAGCGGATGCAGCCGGGCGTGGTCTACACCACCTTCCACTTCCCGGAATCCGGTGCCAACGTGATCACCACGGAGAATTCCGACTGGGCCACCAACTGCCCCGAGTACAAGGTAACCGCCGTGCAGGTGATGCCGGTGCAGCAGCCGTCCGAATGGCAGCGCGAGTACCAGCGCTTCAATACCGCGCAACTGGGCCTGGCCGATCCCGGGCTGGCCAACCCGCTTGCGGAGGTGCGCGCATGAACATCGACAACCTGGTCACGATGGCCAACCAGATCGGCAGTTTCTACGCCTCCTTCCCCGACCGGGAGGAGGCGCAGACGGGCATCGCCCAGCACATCCAGCGCTACTGGGCACCGCGCATGCGCAGCCGGCTCTACCTGCACATGGATACCGCGCGGGGCGAAGGCCTCGACGCCATCGTGCTGGGCGCACTGGCGGCGCACCGCGCCGGGCACGACGCGCCGGCCGTGAATACCTCGGTACCGGAAGACGCGGACACCGGTGGCGACGCGGGATGAAGCCGGCGATGGCGCGGGAGATGAGGCGGGAGATCAAACCGGAAGCGGCCGCGATGCGCTGGGAACTGTCGATCGTGTGCGCGACGGACAGGCCGGGTGGCTTCGGGGCTTCCGCCGGCAATGACGTCGATCGCGCGGCACGCATCGTGCGCGAACTCGCCGCGGACGGTTACCGGCACGCCGGCGAGGTCTCGCTGTGGCAGGCGCTGCATCCCGGCGATGACGCGATGTTCGTCGGCGCCTATCCCGGCGGCGTGCTGGTCTGCCATGCGGACCTGGCGGGGGCACTCATCCATGGCAACGCGTGGTCGCGCGTCAACGGCAGCCTGCGCGGCGGCTTCCGGGAGACGCTACTGGCGCTGTACCCCCGCGGAGAACTGATGGCAATGGCGCTGCACTGTATAGAAAAACTATGGGGCTTCAGCGCCTACCGGGAGAGCCGGCGCATCCGCACCGTTGCCGGTTCCGGCGATGAGGGACTGTTTGCCGACCATGGCGCGCCGCTTGCCGAGGAACTGCCCGTGCTGGCGCGTGCCACCACCGCCATGCTGGAACAGCCGGCCGCCGGGGAAGCGCTGGTGCTTGCCGCTTCCGCCCGGATGTTCGGCGACAGCATCGACCGGCTGGCTGGCACCGGCCCTGTGCTGAGCCATTACCGCCGGCATCCGGCGGCCTGACTCGCCGCGGCGGCCTGCGCGCGATACAGGCATCAGTGTTTGGCCGCCTCCAGCAGCCAGTCCCTCAGCGCCACGGCGGCGGGACGCAATGCCGCCTGCCGATGGTGCACGACGTAGTATCCCTTCGTCAGCGGCAGCGTGCACGCGAACGGCTCGCACAGCGAGCCGTCGCGGATTTCCGCCTCGGTCAGCACCGCGCTGCTCAATACCGCACCCTGGCCGTGCCGGGCCGCTTCGATCGCCAGCATGCCCTGGTCGAAATGCTGGCTGGGAATGGCGTCGATCTGCTTCCCCGACAGCGACGAAAACCGTTGCAGCCATTCCTTCCAGTGTGGATGGAAGGTGGTGTGCAGCAGGGTGGCGCGCGCCAGGTCTTCCGGCTTCCTCAGCCGCAGCCGGTCGACATAGGCCGGCGCGCAGTACAGGTGGATCGCGTCGGGCCATAGCAGGTCCGCCTGCAGGCCCGGATCGTTGCCGTCGAAATGGCGGATCGCCAGGTCGACCCGGTCGCGCTCCAGGTCGACCAGCGCGGTGGTGGCGGAAAGGTGCAGCGAGATGCCCGGATGCCGGGTCAGGAACGCGGCCATCCGCGGCGCGAACCACTTGGCCGCCAGCGTCGGCGGAATCGACACCCACACTTCAGCGCTCTGCTTCAGCCGCAACTGGTCGCTGGCCTGCTGGATGCGCGCCAGCGCAGGCGCGATGGCGCTCCAGTAACTGAGCGCCTCGGCGGTAGGCTGCACCTGCCGCGTCGAACGGACGAACAGCGGCATGCCGAGCCACTCTTCCAGCTTCTGGATCTGCTGCCCCACCGCGCCGGGCGTCACGTGCAGCTCCGCTGCGGCCAGCGAGAAACTGTTGTGCTTCATGGCCGCATCGAATGCCAGCAGCGCCTTGACCGGAACCGTCATGGTATAGATTTTCTATAGTAGAGCCGAAATCTTATCATTTGTCCCGCCCTTTTCCGCTGCCGATAATGCACCATCCCCATGACACAGGAAAACCCATGCATACCTCGACCCGGACCAATTCCCCGCCCATCGCCCGGCAAGCTGCCGGCCACTGGACATTCGTGCTGATGGCGGCCGCGATCCTGATGGTGACGATGGGCACGCGCGGCTCGCTGGGCCTGTTTCTTTCGCCGCTGAACACGCATACCAGGCTGGGTGTCGCCA
This sequence comes from Pseudoduganella sp. jia 9, assembly GCF_055502615.1. Lineage (NCBI taxonomy): Bacteria > Pseudomonadati > Pseudomonadota > Betaproteobacteria > Burkholderiales > Oxalobacteraceae > Pseudoduganella > Pseudoduganella sp. jia 9. The sequence continues at coordinate 247,477 of NZ_JBUPWE010000004.1, forward strand.
CGATCAGCTTTGCAATGGCGATCGCCCAGCTGGTATGGGGCGTGGTGCAGCCGGTGTTCGGCGCCGTTGCCGACCGCTGGGGCCCGGGCCGCGTCATCGTGCTGGGCGCGGTCATGCTGGCGGCCGGCTCCGCGCTGACCACCCAGGTGACCAGCGAGTGGGGCCTGATCGTTGCGATCGGCATCCTCAGTGCCGCCGGCGCGGGCGCGGGCAGCTTCTCGATCCTGATCGGCGCCACCGCGAAGCACATTCCCGCCGAGCGCCGTTCGTTCGCCGGCGGCGTGATCAACGCGGGCGGCAGCATGGGCCAGTTCGTCTTCGCGCCGCTGAACCAGGCCGTGATGTCGGCATTCGGCTGGATGCACGCGATGTGGATGATGGCGGCAATCGCGCTGACCACCGCGCCGATGGCATGGTGGCTGCGCGGCCAGCCCCGGCCACAGTCCGGCGCCGGAGCGGAACCCGCCGGCATCACGCTGCGCGAGCAACTGAAGATCGCGCTGCGCGACCGCAGCTACTGGTGCCTGCATGCCGGGTTCTTCACCTGCGGTTTCCATATCGCCTTCCTCGTCACGCACATGCCGGGTGAAGTCAGCCTGTGCGGCCTCGATGCGAACGTGGCCTCGGCATCGCTGGCCATCATCGGCCTGGCCAACGTGGCGGGCAGCCTGGCTGCCGGGGCTCTCGGCAACCGGGTGCGGATGAAGATGATCCTGTGGTGGATGTATGCGTCGCGCGCCGTCGCCGTGCTGCTGTATCTCGCGGCGCCGAAAGTGCCGCTGACGTTCTACGTGTTCGCCGCCGTGCTGGGCGCGACGTGGCTGGCGACCGTGCCGCCGACGGCGGGGCTGACCGCGAAACTGTTCGGCACGCGCTACCTCGCGACGCTGTTCGGGCTCACGCTGCTCAGCCACCAGGTCGGCGGCTTCTTCGGCGCGTGGCTGGGCGGCGTGGCGGTGACGGTCATGGGCGACTACAGCTGGATGTGGTGGGCCGATGCCGCCCTGGCGCTGGCGGCGGCGCTGGTGAACCTGCCGATCAGGGAGGAGCGGCCGGTGGCGCGGCTGGTGCCGGCCTGACGCGCGTCAGCCGACGATCGCCGCGGCGATCTCCAGAAGGCGCTTGCGCAGGTCCGGAGCCGAGCCGTTCTGCGCCACGGCCTGCGCCCCTTCCAGCACGAGCGTCAGGTGCAGCGCGGTACGGCCCGGATGCTGGTGGCCCGCCGCGCGGCACAGCTTCGTCAGCCGCGCCAGCTGGCGTGCCTTGTGCTCTTCGATCAGCTTGCGTGCCGGATGCGTGGCGTCCGGCAGCTCGGCGACCGTGTTGATGAAGGTGCAGCCGCGATGCGTTGCGCTCGCGACGTCGTCCGCAATGAATTCGGCGAAACCGGCGAGCTGGCGCCGCGGGTCGTCCGGCCAGCGCTCGGCAAGGCGGTCCAGCACCGCCGTGTACTGCTCCACCTGGTAGCCCACCCACTCGGTGATCAACTCATCCTTCGATGCGAATTGCCGGTACAGGCCCATTTTCGTGGTCTGCGCGGCCCTGGCAATGGCATCGACGCCCACGCCGCGAATCCCTTCCGCATGGAACAGTTCCGCCGCCGCCTGGAACACCCGCTCGCGCAGCGGCGGTTTTCCACCCTCTTCCTCGCTCATGCAAACTCCTTGACAGTTGATACTGATCGGTATCATTATAGCCCGACCGAAATGATACCGATCGGTATCACCCTGAAAGGAGTCGTTGTGAAAGCATCCGAATACGTGACGTACGATGGGCTCGGCCTGGCCGGGCTGGTCAGGCGCGGCGAAGTCACGCCCGGCGAACTGCAAGCCGCGGCATTGCAGGCCATTGCCACCGTCAACCCACGGTTGAATGCCGTCGTCGAACATTGGGCAGAAGATTCCACGGCCCACGCGAGCGGACCCCTGGCCGGCGTTCCGTTCCTGATCAAGGACGTGGCCATCGCCATGGCGGGCAAGCGCCTGGAGCTGGGCAGCCGCCTTGCGGCCGGCCATGTCGCTGCCGAGGACTCGAACCTGATGCGGCACTTCCGGCGGGCCGGCCTGGTGACGGTCGGGCGCACCGCATCGCCGGAAATGGCGTTCAGCACCACGACGGAATCGCTGTTCCATGGCGCCACGCGCAATCCCTGGCACCTCGGCCACAGCGCCGGAGGCTCCAGCGGCGGCAGCGCGGCAGCCGTCGCGGCGGGCATCGTTCCCATCGCGCATGCCACCGATGCCGCCGGCTCGATCCGCGTTCCGGCGGCGTCGACGGGCCTGTTCGGCCTGAAGCCGACGCGTGGCCGCGTATCGAACGGACCGGGCATGGACGAGGTGTTCAACGGCTTCGGTGTGCAACTGGGCGTCAGCCGGACAGTGCGCGACAGCGCCGCCCTGCTCGACGCGATCAACGTGCCCGACGCTGGCGAGCCCTATTTCACACCGCCGCCCGCCGATGGCTTCCTGGCGGAAGTCACGCGCCCGCCGGGCTGCCTGCGCATCGGTGTCATGGCGACGGCGTGGGGCGGCCAGCGGCCGGCGCCCGAAACACTGGCCTGCCTGGACCGGGCTGCGCGCCTGTGCCGGGAACTGGGCCACGAGGTGGACGAGGCGACGCTGGACATCGGCGTGTCGTGGGAAAGCTTCGTCCATGCCAACGCGCAGATCTGGTGTGCGAACCTGGTGGGCTGGATCGATGCGTTCGCCGCGGCATGCGGACGACCGGCGGACCTGTCGACGCTGGAACCGTCCACGCTGGCCTGCTATGAATATGGCAAGCGCGCCGCGGCCACCGCGTTTGCCGGCGCACTGGAGACGCGCAACCTCGTCAGCCGAGCGGTCGCGGCGTACTTCGAAGGCCGTGATGTGCTGATGACACCAGCCCTGCCGGATGTGGCGCAGCCAGTCGGCACGTATGCGGCCGGCAGCGCGCAGCACGATGGACTTGCATGGACGGGGCACGTCTTCCGACATTCGCCCTACACCCCGGTGTTCAACGTGGCGGGAACCCCGGCGATGTCGGTGCCCCTGGGGCACGACGCGGCGGGCCTGCCGATCGGTATCCAGTTTGCCGCCGGCTGGGGCGACGACGGTCTGTTGTTCAGGCTTGCCGGACAGCTGGAAGCGGCGGCGCCGTGGAAACAGCGCATTCCCCCGGTCTGGGCGGGAAGCAGGGCTGAACCGACGAGCTGCGTGCCGCAGGCGCCTGAAAATAAATCCGGGCGCGCTGCATCCAATCGGTCTCGCCGGGAGTAGTACACGCACAACATTGCCATCCCGGCAGCTGTTGAGCCTACAACTACCGAGGACCGATCATGAACCGACCCCAGTTTTCCACGCTTGCCCTGGCCCTTTCGCTCGCATTCGGCATGACCGCCTGCGGCGGCAACGACGACGACGACCACCATGTTCCGCCGCCCGCGCCGGAAGTGCCGGCCATGACGCCGGGCGACGTCTTCGCATTGACCGCCAGCAATAAGCTGATTTCCTTCAACCGCGACATGCCCGGCACGGTGCGCACGACCGCCACGATTACCGGCTTGCAGAGCGGCGAAAACCTGCTCGGCATCGACTTCCGGCCCGCGGACGGCAAGCTGTACGGCGTGGGCTCGACCGGCCGCCTGTACACGATCGACACCGCCAGCGGTGCGGCAACGCTGAAATCCACGCTGATGGCCGATGCGGCAGATACCACGGCGCCCTTCACGGCGCTGGCCGGCACCGACTTCGGCGTCGACTTCAACCCGGTCGCGGACCGCCTGCGCGTCGTCGGCAACATGGGCCAGAACCTGCGCATCAATGTCGACACCGGCGCTACCACCACCGATGGCGGCATCAACGGCGGCGCCGCCACGACGCAGGTGACCGCGTCGGCCTACACGAATTCGTTCGCCGGCACCGGTACCACCACGCTGTTTGCGCTCGATACCGTCACCGATACGCTGTACTCCCAGAACCCGCCCAACAACGGCACGCTGGCCACGCCGGTATCGCTGGGCATCGATGCGGCCGCGGCCAACGGCTTCGATATCGATGCGCGCACCAACATGGGCTATATGGTCGCCACCGTGGCCGGTGCGCGCAACCTGTACGGCATCAACCTGGCGGCAACAGCCAGTCCTGCCACGCTGGTGGGCGCGGTGGGCGGCTCGGAAGACATCCGCGGCATCGCGCTGCGCCCGGCCCAGGCGCCGATGGTGCATGGCCTGACGGACGACAATCGCCTGGTTGCCTTCAAGGTGGCGACGCCGAACACGATCGATGCCACGGTCGCCGTATCGGGCCTGAATGCCGGCGAAACGCTGCTGGGCATCGATGTCCGGCCGAAGGATGGCATGCTGTATGGCCTGACGTCGGCGGCACGCCTCGTGACGATCGATCCGGCGACCGGCGCAACCACCGTGAAAGCCACGCTGATGGCCGACGCGGCAGACACCACCGCGCCCTATTCCGCGATTGCCGGCACCGCGTTCGCCGTGGACTTCAACCCGGTAGCGGACCGCCTGCGCGTGATCGGCAATTCGGGCCAGAACCTGCGCATCAACGTCGACACGGGCGCGACGACCACCGATGGCGCCATCAACCGGGCCAGCGGCGCGGCCACGATCACGGCCGCCGCCTACAACAACAGCATCGCCGGCACGACGTCGACGATCCTGTTCGACCTCGATACCGCCAGCGACGTGCTGGCCATGCAGATGCCGCCGAACGACGGCACGCTGGTGGACGTTGGACGGCTGGGCGTGGATGCCGCCGGGGATGTGGGCATGGATATCGCGGGCGGGGCCAATGGACTGGCGCTGGCGGCGCTGCGCACCTCGGCCACGGGACCAAGCACGCTGTACCGCATCGACCTGCTGTCGGGTACCGCGACACCGGTCAACGGCGCGGCCACGCCCGCCACCTCGGTGATCGGCAATGGTGGTGCCAACAGCGCGCCGGGCCTGCGCGACATCGCCATCTCGCTCAAGTAGGCAAGCGCGCGGCCGCGTCTACATCACCTTGACGGCGCGGCCGATGTACAGGATCGGCCCCGTCGGGCGACCGATCGGCGAGCCCTGCTCCGGTTCCAGCGTGATTTCGAACAGCTGGTTCGGCTGCAGCGGCGGCAGCTTGTCGAACCGCACGTCGACCGCCTGGCCCGGCGTGACGAGGCCCAGCGATACCGGGCCGCTCCAGCCGTCGGCCTTGGTCCACAGCTGCAGCGCACGCTGGGCCGGCACGGCTGTTTTCACCAGCGGTTCGAGGCGGATCGAATTCGGCCCGGTGGCGCGGATCACCCAGCCCGGCGCCGCGTTCTGCGGCGTGGCCAGCACCACCATGTAGCCCGGCGCTTCCGGTGCCTGCATGCGCACGCCCACCACCACCGCCATGATCGCGGCGGCCGCGAAGCCGCCAGCGGCCAGGCCGCGCCACAGATCGAGCTTGTTCCACCAGCCGGCTCCCGGTGCCTTGCCGCGTGCAGGCGCAGCCGCCGATGCCGCCGCGGACGACGCTGCCGTACTGCGTTCGATGCGCGCCCACAGCGCGGCCGACGGCTCGGCCGGCTCGGCCAGGTCCGTCAGCGGCAGCAGCCGTTGTTCCCAGTACTGCACTGCGCCGCGCAACGCGGCATCGTTCGGCAATGCTTGCTCGACTTCGCGGCGCCGTTCGGCGGACAGCGTGCCGAGCACGTATTCGCCGGCGACTTCGTGGGGATCGCGGATCGGGGTCATACCATGCACTCCCGCAGCGCCGTCAGGCCGCGCTTGATCCAGGCCTTGACGGTGCCCAGCGGCGATTTCAGGCGCTCGGCGATTTCACTGTGCGAGCAGCCATCCACATAGGCATACAGGATGCTGTTGCGCTTTGCCGCATCGAGCTGCGTCAGGCAGTGTTCCAGCCGGCCGAGATCCTGCCGCAGTTCGAAGGCGTCGGCGATGTGCGCCGTGGCATCGCTGTCGAGGGCATCCAGCGCGTCCTCGTCTTCGACCAGCACTTCGCGCGATCCGTTGCGCACCGCGTCCAGCGCCTGGTAGCGCACGATGCTGTAGATCCAGCCGCGGCCCGCGCCGCGCGCGGCATCGAAGGTGCCCGCTTTCGTCCAGATGCTGACGAAGGCATCGTGCAGCACATCCTCGGCCGCCTGGCGCTCACGCACGATGCGCAGGGCCACGCCCAGCAGGCGCGGTGCTTCCTGGTCGTACAGGCTGCGCAGCGACTGGCGGTCGCCGCGCGCGCAGCCGCGCAAGGCGGCTTCGTAGTCGAACTGGTCGGGGGCGATGGGCACGGCGATCCGTTGGCGGGTAGGTGGGCGGAACCGTGGCCCGGGCTTGACGATTATATATATGGATGAGGCAAAGGTGGCGCACGGGCAGCGCGCTCACGCCGCTGGAGCAACGCTGCGCGGCCTGTCAAGGTAGTGTTTCCACCGCCCGCCCCGCCAGCATGCAGCGTCACGCGAACTTCGTGAAATCCGGCTTGCGCTTCTCGAAGAAGGCCGTAAACGCTTCCTTCGCTTCCGCGCCCTGCAGCATCTCGAAGAACAGCTTGCTCTCCTCGGCGATGATCGCTTCCAGCTGCGCCTTGCGCGAGGACGTCATCAGCCGCTTGGTGGTGCGGATCGACGCGGCGGGCAGCGCCACCAGTTTGGCGGCCTGGGCGCGGGCGTGGTCCAGCACCTCGGCGGCGGGCAGCACCTTCGACACGATGCCCATGTCATAGGCTTCCTGCGCCGTGAACGGCTCGCCCAGCATCAGCTTCTCGGCCGCGCGCGCGTGGCCGCCGGCCAGCGGCATCAGCAGCGACGAGCCGAATTCCGGGCACAGGCCCAGCTGCGTGAACGGCACGGAGAATTTCGTGCCGTCGGCCGCGTAGACCAGGTCGCAGTGCATCAGCAAGGTGGTGCCGATGCCGATGGCCAGGCCGCTGACGGCGGCCACCACCGGCTTGGCGGAGCCGGACAGCGCGCGCATGAACTGGAACACCGGGCGGTCGCCGAAGGCCACGCCGTCGTTGGCGCGGGTGGTCTTCATGAAGTCTTCCAGGTCGTTCCCGGCCGTGAAGGCTTCCGGCTTGCCGGTGATGAGGATCGCGCGCACGTCGGTATCGTCCTGGGCGGCGTTGATCGCATCGGCCAGCGCCTGGTACATCGCGGAGGTGATCGCGTTCTTGCGTCCGATGCGGTTGAATTCCAGCGTGAGGATGCCGTTTGCCTTGCTGACTTCAATAGCCATGTCTCTTCCTTGTCTTGAATGATGAAGGGCGCCGGGATTGTGTCCGCGGCGCCCCTTTTTTCTTCTACCCTGCGTGGATTACACGCGTTCGATGATGCCCGCGGCACCCATGCCGGCACCCACGCACATCGTGACCATGCCGTACTTCAGGTTGTTGCGCCGCAGGGCGTGCACGACGGTCGCGGCGCGGATGGCACCGGTTGCGCCGAGCGGATGGCCCAGCGCGATCGCGCCGCCCATCGGATTGACCTTGCTCGTATCGAGGTTCAGGTCGCGGATCACGGCCAGCGCCTGCGCGGCGAATGCTTCGTTCAGCTCGATCCAGTCCAGCTGGTCCTGCGTGATGCCGGCGGCGGCCAGCGCTGCGGGAATCGCCACCTTCGGGCCGATGCCCATGATTTCCGGCGGCACGCCGCGCACGGCGAACGACGAGAACTTGGCCAGCGGCGTCAGGTTGTGCTCGCGCAGGATCTTTTCCGAGACGACGATCAGCGCACCGGCACCGTCGGACATCTGCGACGACGTGGCCGCCGTCACGGTGCCCTTGGCGGCGAAGACCGGCTTCAGCTTGGCCATGCCTTCGGCCGATGCATCGGCGCGCGGGCCTTCGTCGTTCTCGACCAGGCGCTTCGATACCTTGATCTCGCCGGTACGCAGGTCCGGCGTGCGGGTGATGGCTTCCACCGGCGTGATCTCGTCCTTGAACAGGCCGGCCTGCTGGGCGGCGATGGCGCGGCGGTGCGATTCCAGGCCGAACGCATCCTGGTCTTCGCGCGACACTTTCCACTGCTTGGCCACGTTTTCGGCGGTCAGGCCCATGCCGTAGGCCAGGCCGACGTTTTCATCCTTGAACGTCTCCATATTGATGGACGGGTGGTGGCCCATCATCGGCACCATCGACATCGATTCGACGCCGCCGGCGATCATCACGTCGGCTTCGCCGACGCGGATGCGGTCCGCCGCCATCGCCAGCGCGGTGATGCCCGAGGCGCAGTAGCGGTTGACGGTGACGCCGCCCACGGTGTTCGGCAGGCCGGCCAGCACCACGGCGTTACGCGCCACGTTGAAGCCCTGCTCCGCTTCCGGGAACGAGCAGCCGATGATGGCGTCGATGATCAGCGCCGGGTCCAGGTTCGGCACGGCGGCCATGGCGCCGCGGATCGCGTGCACCAGCAGGTCGTCCGGGCGGGTCTTGTTGAACACGCCGCGCGGGGCCTTGCCGATCGGGGTGCGGGTCGCGGCGACGATGTATGCGTCTTGCAGTTGTTTGCTCATGTTTTTTGTCCTAAGGGTTCTGCGCTCATTGGCCCAACTTAGTTACGCACCGGTTTGCCGGTCTGCAGCATGCCCATGATCCGTTCCTGCGATTTCGGGTTGTTCAGCAGTTCGAGGAAGGCCTTGCGTTCCATGTCCAGCAGCCACTGCTCGGACACCACGCTGCCCTGGTCGATGTCGCCGCCGGACACGATCTCGGCGATCATGTCGCCCAGCTTGTAGTCGTGCGCGGAGATGAAGCCGCCGTCGCGCATGTTGACCAGCTGGCCGCGGATCGTCGCCCAGCCGTAGCGGCCGGTCACGGTGATCGGGCGCTGCAGCGGTGCGCGGTAGCCGGAATCGAACATCGAGCGCGCGGTGACTTTCGCCACGTGCAGCAGTTCGTACGGATTGAAGACGATGATGTCGTCTTCCTTCAGGTAACCCATTGCCTTCGCTTCCAGGGCGGACTTGGACACGTTCGCGGTGGCCGCGTTCATGAAGCCCGTCTTCAGGAATTGCAGGATGTCGTTGCCCTTGGCTTCCTTGGCGGCACGCGCGGCCGCTTCCTTCAGGCCGCCGCCGGCCGGGATCAGGCCCACGCCCACTTCCACCAGGCCGATGTACGACTCGATCGATGCCACGCGGCGCGACGCATGCAGCGCCAGCTCGCAGCCGCCGCCCAGCGCCAGGCCGGCAACCGCGGCGACGACGGGCACGTTCGAGTACTTCATCGCCATGAAGGTGTTCTGCAGGTCCTTGATCAGCGGGTCGAGCGCCTTGGCGCCGCCGGCCATGAAGGCCGGCAGGGCCGACTGCAGGTCGGCGCCGGCGGAGAACGCGCCGCCTTCGGCCGCGTCGGTACCCCAGATCACCAGGCCCTTGAAGTTCTTCTCGGCTTCGGCGAGGCCGCGCTTCAGGCCGTCGATGACGCCCTGGCCGATCACATGCATCTTGGTCTTCAGCGAGATCACCAGCACGTCGTCGCCGGAGTGCCACAGGCGCACGTCGTCGTCCTCGAACACGGTGGTGCCGGCTTTCGACGGATCGGTGTCGCCCGAGCCCAGTACCGGCGCGCGGAATGCCTGGCGTTCGTAGACGGCCAGGTTCGAGCGCGGCACGTAGCTGTTCGACTTGGCGGAGTACGAACCTTCAGGCGTGTGCACGCCCTTCTCGGCCACTTTCTCGTCGAAGACCCAGGCCGGCAGCGGTGCGTTCGTCAGCGCCTTGCCTTCTTCGATATCCTGCTTCACCCACTCGGCGATCTGCTTCCAGCCGGCGGCCTGCCACGTTTCGAACGGGCCCACTTTCCAGCCGAAGCCCCAGCGCATCGCGAAGTCGACGTCGCGCGCGTTGTCGGCGATCGTGTCCAGGTGGTAGGCGATGTAGTGGAACGCGTCGCGGAAGATCGCCCACAGGAACTGGCCTTGCGGGTTGGTCGATTCGCGCAGCGCCTTGAATTTCTTGACCGGGTCCTTTTCCTTCAGGATGCGGCCGATGATGTCGGCAGCCTTGCCGCCGCCGGGCACGTATTCGCCGGTCGCGGTATCGAGGCGCAGGATGTCCTTGCCGACCTTTTTATAGAAGCCGCCGCCGGTCTTCTGGCCCAGCGCGCCCTTCTCGATCAGCTTGGCCAGGACTTCCGGCGTCTGGTACACGCTGAAGAACGGGTCGTCCTTCAGGTTGTCCTGCATGGTCTTGATCACGTGGCCCATCGTGTCCAGGCCGACCACGTCCGCCGTGCGGAACGTGCCGGACTTGGCGCGGCCCAGCTTGGCGCCGGTCAGGTCGTCGACGACGTCCACCGACAGGCCGAATTTCTCGGCTTCGTGGATCGTGGCCAGCATGCCGAAGATGCCGACCCGGTTGGCGATGAAGTTCGGCGTGTCTTTCGCGCGCACCACGCCCTTGCCCAGCGCGGAGGTCAGGAAGGTTTCCAGCTGGTCCAGGATTTCCGGGCGGGTCGCTTCGGTCGGGATCAGTTCCACCAGGTGCATGTAGCGCGGTGGGTTGAAGAAGTGCACGCCGCAGAAGCGCGCCTTCAGGTCCGCGTCGAAGCCTTGCGCCAGCTGCTCGATCGGCAGGCCGGACGTGTTCGAGGCGAAGATCGCGTTGGCGCCGATGTGCGGGCCCACTTTCTTGTACAGGTCATGCTTCCAGTCCAGGCGCTCGGCGATCGCCTCGATGATCAGGTCGCAATCGGCCAGCTGGTCCAGGTTGTCCTCGTAGTTGGCGACCTGGATCAGCGACGCATCTTCCTTGTCGCCCAGCGGCGCCGGCGACAGCTTTTTCAGGTTCTCGATGGCGCGCAGCACGATGCCGTTCTTCGGCCCTTCCTTGGCCGGCAGGTCGAACAGCACGACCTGCACCTTGGCGTTCACGCAGTGGGCGGCGATCTGCGCGCCCATCACGCCGGCGCCGAGCACGGCGACTTTTTTGACAGTGAAATTGGTCATTGTTGTTGTCCTTGGTCTGTTAGAACAGGTCGGCGTCCAGCGCCATCAGGTTCGATGCGCCCGAACGCGCCTGGCGGATCAGCATCGCGGTTTCCGGGTACAGGCGGCCGAAGTAGAAGCGCGCGGTGGCCAGCTTGGCCTTGTAGAACTTGTCATCGGAATCCTGCTTCTCCAGCGCGATCTTGGCCATCTGCGCGAAGAAGTACGAGAACACCAGGTGACCTGCAACGCGCAGGTAAGGCACGGCGGCGGCGCCCACTTCATCCTGGTTCTGGAAGGCCTTCATACCGATTTCCATCGTCAGCTTGGTGACTTTTTCGCCCAGGTCGCCCAGCGGGGTGACGAACTCGGACATCGCTTCATCGGTGCCGTTCTCTTCGACGAAGGCGCGGATCTTCTCGCCGAACTTGCGCAGTTTCGAACCGTTGTCCATCAGGATCTTGCGGCCCAGCAGGTCCAGCGACTGGATGGTGTTGGTGCCTTCGTAGATCATGTTGATGCGGGCGTCGCGCACGTACTGCTCCATGCCCCATTCGGCGATGTAGCCGTGGCCGCCGAACACCTGCATCGCTTCCGAGGTGGCGATCCAGCCGTTGTCGGTGATGAAGGCCTTCACGATCGGCGTCAGCAGCGCCACTTCGTCGGCGGCTTCCTTGCGCACGTCTTCGTCAGGGTGGTTCAGTTCGCGGTCGATCTGCAGCGCGACATAGCTGGTCAGCGCGCGGGCGCCTTCGGCGAACGCTTTCGCCGTCAGCAGCATGCGGCGCACGTCCGGGTGCACGATGATCGGGTCGGCCGGCTTGTCGGCGGCCTTCACACCGGACAGGGAGCGCATCTGCAGGCGGTCTTTCGCGTACACCAGCGCGTTCTGGTAAGCCACTTCGGTCAGGCCCAGCGACTGCATGCCCACGCCCAGGCGGGCCGCGTTCATGAACACGAACATCGCGTTCAGGCCCTTGTTCGGCTGGCCGATGATCCAGCCTTTCGCGCCGTCCAGGTTCATCTGGCAGGTGGAATTGCCGTGGATGCCCATCTTTTCTTCGATGGCGCCGCAGAAGATCGGGTTGCGCTCGCCGATGCCGCCATTGGCGTCCGGCAGGAATTTCGGGACCAGGAACAGCGAGATGCCTTTCGAGCCTTCCGGTGCGTCCGGCACGCGGGCCAGCACCAGGTGCAGGATGTTCTCCGACATGTCATGCTCGCCGGCCGAGATGAAGATCTTGTTGCCGGTGATGGTCCAGGAGCCGTCGTCGTTCGGCAGCGCCTTGGTGCGCAGCAGGCCCAGGTCGGTGCCGCAATGCGGTTCGGTCAGGCACATGGTGCCGGTCCACTCGCCGGATACCAGCTTCGGCAGGTAGGTCTTCTTCTGCTCGTCCGTGCCGTGCTCTTTCAGGCACTCGTAGGCGCCGTGCGACAGGCCCGGGTACATCGTCCATGCCTGGTTCGACGAGTTCAGCATCTCGTAGAACGAATTGTTCAGCACCACCGGCAGGCCCTGGCCGCCGTATTCCGGATCGCAGGCCAGCGCCGCCCAGCCGCCTTCGACGTACTGCTTGTACGCTTCCTTGTAGCCCTTCGGCGTGGTGACGGTTTTCGCCTGCGCGTCGTGGTGGCAGCCTTCACGGTCGCCGGAGTGGTTCAGCGGGAACAGTACTTCGGACGTGAACTTCGCGCCTTCTTCCAGCACGGCGTTGATGATGTCGGCATCGGTCTCGGCGTGGGCCGGCAGTTCCTTGAGCTGCTCTTCCACCTTCAGGAACTCATGCAGAACGAATTGCATATCCCGGATTGGCGCGACGTATTGACCCATGTTTATCTCCTGCGACTGTAGGCTAAGTGTGATTGATGCCGCATCTTGTGGATGCGGCAGGTGTTATGACTGTAAATTCAAGACTGATAGTTTTCGACCAGGCGGTTGAAGCCGACCGTGGCGCGTTCGACGGCGCCGGGGATGCGCAGGAAGCGGGCATCGTGGTGCACGGCCAGGATCAGGCCATACATCTCATACACCAGTTGCTGCGCATCGGTATCCGCCTTCAGGTGACCGCATTCGATCGCCTGCTGCGTGGCGCGCAGCAGAGCGCCCTGCCATGCGCCGACCATCGTCACCAGCGCTTCGCGGATCGGGCCCGGGCGGTCGTCATACTCGACGGCGCCGCTGATGTAGATGCAGCCCGACGCGATCTCGACCGACACGCGCTTGACCCAGTGCGCGAACATCATCCGAAGGCGCGGCAAGCCGCGCGCTTCCTTGATGCTGGGGTAGAACACTTCCTGTTCGAAACGGCGGTGGTAAAGCTTCAGCACTTCCAGCTGTAAATCTTCACGCGAGCCAAAGTGGGCGAATACGCCCGATTTACTCATGTTCATCCGGTCCGCCAGCAGACCGATCGTCAGGCCTTCCAGCCCGTCACGGCTGGCCAGGTCCAACGCCACGTCCAGGATGGCGGCGCGGGTCATTTCGCCCTTGCGCATGAATTTTGTCGAGGTATTGATGGCTAAATTGCTCACTTTGGCATCCGGCTTCAGGGGAGAAAGGAACTTCGATTTTCCCCCGGCAGGTTTGCTTCGTGTGAAAAAAATTACGAACGCTCGTACTATTATCCAGGGCTGGATAAATGTCAAACGGGATCGTTAGAGGTGGCGTTCTATTTTGTACCCGGCCTTGCGCGCGGGGCTTGACAGCGGATTTCACGCTGGGGGAAAACGGGTGCAGAACACCGGTGACAGGCTCCGGTTTCCCGAAATGTTCCACAAAACCGGTCGGTACGCCGCAAAGGCCTGTCACCGTTTTCGCTTGATATTGCCCCAAAAACAGGGTCCGTCCCTATTTATTGATATTGCCTCAAAAACAGGGTCCGTCCCTATTTTTTGTCTTATTCGCCGTGGTCGATCTGGTCGCGGATGCGGCGGTCGCGTTTGGTCGGGCGGCCCTTGAGGTCGGCGGCTGGTTCGTGGAACAGCTTGCGGCGCTCTGCTTCCTTGACGCGCCGGGCAATCGATTCCTCGCTTTCCTCGTACAGCGTGCGGGCGATCGGGGCGCCCTGCCGCTTGTCCGACAGGCCCACCACCAATACGTCCCACTCATCGGAGCCGTTGTCGATGTGGAGCTTTTCGCCCAGTTTGACGAGTCGCGCCGGTTTTACGCGGTCGCCGTTGATCTTTACCTTGCCGTTGTCGATCGCGTCGATGGCCAGGTTGCGCGTCTTGAAGAAGCGTGCGGCCCACAGCCATTTGTCGATCCTTACATTGTCCATCAAGCGTATTTTCCCACTGCAAAAATGCGCATCAGCGTCCGGTACACCACGTAGGCGATCTCGTAGCCGATTCGGCGGAAGCGGCCGATGTGTTCGAATTCGTGCGCGTGGATTTCCACGCCTTCGGCCAGGGCCGCCTCGATATGCCTGCGCAAATCCCTGGCGAAGGCGGCATCCTTGATCACGACGTTCGCTTCCTGGTTCAAAAAAAGGCTCAACCCGTCCACGTTGGAAGAGCCGACGGTGGCCCACTCATCGTCGATGACGGCCACTTTCGCATGGAGCTGGGTCTTGCGATACTCCACCACCCGCACGCCGGAGGCCAACAGCTTCGGATAAAACGAGTGCGCCACCGCATCCTGCAGCCAGTGCTCGCCAACGCCGATCAGCAGGGTCACTTCGACACCGCGCTGCGCCGTCTGCGACAGTGCGCGCCGGAACTTGCGCCCCGGCGCGAAATACGGGTTCGCCAGCAGTACGCTCTTGCGCGCGGCGCCCATGGCTTTCAGGTAGGCACGCTGGATGGTATGGCGGTTGCGTAAATTGTCGCGCACCACGAATCCCGCTTGCACGGTGGTGCTGGCTTCGGCGGCGGCCCTGTTGGCACGGCGGGTTTCCTGGTACAGGCCGATCCGCTCGGTCAGCGGCATCTTGCCCAGCCGCCGCCATTGCGCCACGGCTTCCTGGTGGATATTCGCCACCAGCGGCCCCTTGACCGCCACGGCGAAATCCCAGCGCGGCGCGGAAAGAGCGATGTTGTGGTCGTAGTCGCAGAACATGTCGTCGTTGACATTGATGCCGCCCACGAAGGCGATGCAGCGGTCGACGACGCAGATCTTGCGGTGCGTGCGCGAGACGCCGCGCCTGAACCAGGGATTGAAGATACGGTGCTCGACGCCCGCCCCCTGCAGCTGCGCATGCATCCGCTTGACCCGCCCTGCGCCGGTGCCGAACCAGTCGGTAATCATGCGCACTGTAACGCCCCTCTGCGCCGCCCGCATCAGCGCGGCCTGCACGGCCTGCCCTGTTTCATCGTCCGCGAAGATATACGTCTCGAAATAGACGTCGTACTGCGCGGCATCGATCGCTTCCATCAAACCAGGGAAGAATTCGGTACCGCAGTGCAGGAGTTTGACTTCGTTGTCGGCGATGAAATCGACAGGGCGCATAACGCTATAACAGTTTCAGGGTAGCGACGAGCGGCGCATGGTCCGACAGCTTGGCCCAGATCGGGCCATGCAGGACCTGCGCCGATTCTACCTCGAAGCCGCGAACGTAGATACGATCCAGGCGGAAGAAGGGCAAGGCGGAGGGGAAGGTGCGGGCCGGACGGACCGCCGCCTGCCGCCGGGCCAGGGTACGAACCAGGTCGCCCAGGCTGGAACTGGCGCCGATTTCGTCGAACACCTCGACCACGCCCAGCGCCTTGCGCAGCTTGGCGCTCAGCGTATTGCGCCAGTCGTTGAAATCGCCGGCGATGATCACCGGCTCGTTGTTTGGCGCGGACAGGTTCACCGCATCGATCAGCGCCTCGACCTGCCGCACGCGGCTGCGCTCGAACAGCCCGAGATGAATCACATAGCAGTGCACGATGCCCTTCGGCGTCTCGACGATCGAATGCAGGATGCCGCGTGCTTCGTAGGCATGATCGGAAATGTCGGTATTGGTCCACTTGGCGATCGGATGCTTCGACAGCAGCGCATTGCCGTGGTGGCCATGATCGTATTGCGCGTTCAGGCCATACACGGACTGGTGCGATTCGCCGGCGAAGAACTCATGCTGGCCGCCACCGGGCCAGTGCTTGGGCCCATGGTGTTCCTCGCCAAAGCGGGCGGCAATGCGGTCGTGCTGGCCTTGCACTTCCTGCAGGAAGATCAGGTCGGCATCGAATGCCGCGATGGCCTGCTTGAGCGCGAGCACCCGCGGCTTGCTGCGGTATGACACGCCCTTGTGGATGTTGTAGGTGGCGACTTTGATCTTCATGAAAGCCATTCTAGCGCCAACCGTGCTCTTTCATCCGGCAATCGTGCGCCGGGGATACGATTGGCGAGAACGGGCAATGTGCAGCTCAGCCCGCATTCATCCCGCAGTCATTCCATGCGCCGCCCTGTGCAATTCCATTACTGTACCCCGGACCGCGGAATTCACTCTTGCCAGCCGCGGCAATTGTGTGCCGCCCGCACAATCGGTTGCTGCCAACGTCCCGGTTATCGCATATAGTTGAATCCACAGAGGAACTTGAAGTTTCCAATAACGACTGACGCAAACGGGAGACTACTATGGCGATCAGCACTTTCTGCACCAGGCTTTGCACCGCACTGGCCATGCTGGCGGCGGCACCCGCCCCGGCTTTTGCAATCCTGCAGGATGCGGGTCCGGCCAATGCCGGTTTCGCGACTGCCCGCGACGGCGGCCACGATGCCGCACAGCAGCCGGCGCCCAGCCGCCTGCTGTTTGAAACCGATGCCCCGATCGGCATGGCCGGTACCGACCAGGCCAGCGGCCCGCAGGCCGCCGGCTCGGTTTCGCTGTTCAACCAGACGGGCAGCTACTTCGGCGATCTCATCGGCGGCGACATTGCTTTCCGCCCCACTCTCCAGGGGCAGAGCGAGCCTGAACCGGGCAGCCTGCCACTGCTGGGCGCGGCCGGCGTGGCATTGCTGATCGCACAGCTGCGGCGCTCGCGCCGGCCTGCCGTGCGCTAAGCCGCGCCTTCAGCGCCCCAGCATTCGCGGCAGTTGCAGGATCGCTTCCGCGTTCGACGCGGAAAAGCACTTGTCGGCTGCCGCCAGGTGCGGCAGCCACACGTGCGCGGTGTGCTCGCGCGGCGACAGCATGATCGGGATGTCGCGCGGCACTTCCACGCTGAACACGTGTTCAGTGTTGTGCGTGACGCCCGGCGCGTAGCGGTGGCGCCAGACCGGGTAGATCTCGTACACGTTCGACAGGCGCCAGTCGCGCAGCACGATGCGCTCGCCATCGGCCACGATGCCAGTTTCCTCGAACAGCTCGCGCGTGGCGGTGGCAAGCAGCGGCTCGTCGGCCGCGTCCAGCGAGCCGGTGACCGACTGCCAGAAGCCGGGGTGGCCGGTGCGTTCGATCAGCAGCACTTGCAGGTCGGCGGTATGGATGACGACCAGCACGGAGATGGGGATTTTGGGTGGTTTTTGCATATTTTCCGGAAAGCGGGCGGAAAAAAGGGCGCCAAGGCGCCCTTCGAATATACAACGTTGAGGGACCTCGAGAAACCGTAGCGAGCGGCGTCAGGTCCGGTCGAGACGCGCAGCCGTATGTCGATACGGCCGGTCCGCCGGAGCGGAGCATCGCAGACCGGAGCTGGCGTCGCGCAGTAGGTTTATCGAGTGTCCTTACCCTGCCACTTTCGGCTCGGCCGCGCGCAGGCGGATGTGCAGCTCTTTCAGCTGCTTCTCGTCCACTTCCGACGGCGCGTGCGTCAGCAGATCCTGGGCGCGCTGCGTTTTCGGGAACGCGATCACGTCGCGGATCGAATCGGACTTCGTCATCAGCGTGACGATACGGTCCAGGCCGAACGCCAGGCCGCCGTGCGGCGGCGCGCCGTACTGCAGCGCGTCGAGCAGGAAGCCGAACTTCAGGCGCGCTTCCTCGGCACCGATCTTCAGCGCGCGGAACACCTTCGACTGCACTTCCTCGCGGTGGATACGGATCGAACCGCCGCCCAGTTCCCAGCCGTTCAGCACCATGTCGTAGGCCTTGGCGATGCAGGCACCCGGATTGGTTTCCAGCATGTCTTCATGGCCATCCTTCGGCGCCGTGAACGGGTGGTGCGTGGCGGTCCAGCGGTCGTCTTCCTCGTCGTATTCGAACATCGGGAAGTCGATCACCCACAGCGGTGCCCACACGTCGTCGAACAGGCCGTTCTTCTTGCCGAATTCGCTGTGGCCGATCTTCACGCGCAGCGCGCCGATCGCGTCGTTGACGACCTTCGCCTTGTCGGCGCCGAAGAAGATCAGGTCGCCGTCCTCGGCACCCGTCAGCTCCAGGATCCTGGCCAGCGCTTCGTCGTTGATGTTCTTGACGATCGGCGACTGCAGGCCGTCACGGCCCTTGGCCTTCTCGTTGACCTTGATGTAAGCCAGGCCCTTGGCGCCGTAGATGGCGACGAACTGGGTGTACGCGTCGATTTCCGAACGCGGCATCTCGGCGCCCTTCGGCACACGCATGCCGACCACGCGGCCGTTCGGCAGGTTGGCGGCGGCGGAGAACACCTTGAAGTCGACCGACTTCATCACTTCGGTCAGTTCGGTGAACTGCAGCTTGACGCGCATGTCCGGCTTGTCCGAACCGTACAGGCCCATGGCTTCCGAGAAGTCCATCACCGGGAACGGGTTCGGCAGGTCGATCGACAGCGTGTTCTTGAATACCTTGCGGATCATGTCTTCGAACAGGTCGCGGATTTCCTGCTCGTTCAGGAACGAGGTTTCGCAGTCGATCTGCGTGAATTCCGGCTGGCGGTCGGCGCGCAGGTCTTCATCGCGGAAGCACTTGGTGATCTGGTAGTAGCGGTCGAAGTTGGCCACCATCAGCAGCTGCTTGAACAGCTGCGGCGACTGCGGCAGCGCGAAGAACTGGCCGGCGTTGACGCGCGACGGCACCAGGTAGTCGCGCGCGCCTTCGGGCGTGGACTTGGTCAGCGTCGGCGTTTCGATGTCGATGAAACCCAGATCGTCCAGGTACTTGCGCACTTCCATCGTCACCTTGTAGCGCAGGCGCAGGTTGTTCTGCATCTGCGGGCGGCGCAGGTCCAGCACGCGGTGCGTCAGGCGGGTGGTTTCGGACAGGTTGTCGTCGTCCAGCTGGAACGGCACGGCCACGGAGGGGTTCAGCACTTCCAGCTGCGAGCAGACCACTTCGATCTTGCCGGACTTCAGGTTGTTGTTGACGGTGCCGGCCAGGCGGTCTTTCACGACGCCGGTGACACGCAGGCAGTACTCGTTACGCACGGACTCGGCCGTTTTGAACACTTCCGCCTGCTCCGGATTGCAGACGATCTGGACCAGGCCTTCGCGGTCGCGCAGGTCGATGAAGATCACGCCGCCGTGATCGCGGCGACGGTGCACCCAGCCGCACAGGCTGACGGTTTGGCCCAGCAGGGCTTCGGTGGTGAGCCCGCAGTAATGAGTACGCATTGACATGGTTATTTCTCGTTCAGGTTAATTTGAGCTGTAGTTGAGCTGGACAGCAATGGGTTCATTCGGGCGCGTCATTCGGGCGCAACCACGCCCATCGATACGATGTATTTCAGGGCGGCGTCGACGGACATGTCGAGCTCCACCACGTTTTCGCGCGCCATCATCAGGAAGAAGCCGGAGGTCGGGTTCGGCGTCGTCGGCACGTACACGGAGACATAGTCTCCCACCAGGTGGTTTTTCACGTCGCCACCGGGAGCGCCCGTCAGGAACCCGATCGTGTACGAGTTCGCGTGCGGGTAAGGGATCAGCACGGCCTTGCGGAAGGCATTGCCGGACGACGAGAACAGCGTGTCCGAGACCTGCTTCACGCTGCCGTACAGCGAGCTGACCACGGGAATGCGGTGCAACAGCTTTTCCCACAGCTTCAGCACATAGTTGCCGATCAGGTTGTTGGCCAGCAGGCCGACGACGAACACGATGAGAATGGTGAGGATCGCGCCGAAGCCGGGAATGTCGAAGCCGACCAGCGTACGCGGCTGCCAGCGCGCCGGGACGAACAGCAGCGACTGGTCCAGCGTGCCGATGATGATGTTCAGCACCCAGACCGTGATGGCCAGGGGCACGAGCACCAGCAGGCCCGTCAGGAAGCACTTGCGTATCAGGTTCATCGGCGCCTTATTTCTTGTCGCCGGTGCCGGTCGCCGCCGGGACCGTCGGCGCCGCGGGTGCGGCCGGCGCAGCGGGCGACGATTCGCTCTTCGCCCCGTCGGCCTTCGCAGCGCCGGCCACGCCGGTGGCTGGCGCATTACCGCCACGGAAATCGGTCACATACCAGCCGGTGCCTTTCAATTGAAAGCCGGCCGCGGTCAACTGCTTCTTGAAAGTGGATTTACCGCAGGATGGGCATTCCGTGAGCTGCGGATCGGAGATCTTTTGCAGCACGTCCTTGGCAAAGCCACATTCCTCGCAGCGGTAGGCATAGATAGGCATCTGTTACTCCGCAAAAAACATCAAAAACCCTGAATTATAAGTGTTTTTGCGGACTGAGCTTCACTTGCTGGCCGGGAAAACCGGTGACAGGCACCTATTTTCCGGAAATGTTTCAAAAGAATAGGTGCCTGTCACCGGTTTTGAGGGATGGTTCAGCGGCGCCGCCACTCCATCCAGCGTTCCTTGCCGTCGAAGACGGGCAGCGAGTCGGGCACGGGCTCGTCTTCGATGAGCGTGAAGTGCGGCGCCAGCAGCGCGTCCAGTTCGGCACGGGCGATGCCGAACGGTGGGCCCTTGGCCGTGTCGCCGAAAAAGAAGTAGCCGGCCAGCAGGCCGTCGTGCGGCAGCAGTTCGGCCCAGCGCTGCACGACGCGC
Source organism: Pseudoduganella sp. jia 9 (assembly GCF_055502615.1). Taxonomy (NCBI): domain Bacteria; kingdom Pseudomonadati; phylum Pseudomonadota; class Betaproteobacteria; order Burkholderiales; family Oxalobacteraceae; genus Pseudoduganella; species Pseudoduganella sp. jia 9. Next base: position 268,196 of record NZ_JBUPWE010000004.1, read on the forward strand.
GGCTGGTGTTCGGGTGGCAGCGCGCACAGGAAGGCACGTTCGTAGATGACGTCCAGCTTCCTGTCCGGCTGCCAGGTGAAGAAGTCTGCCTGCACGATCCGCTCGGGCCAGCGCTTGACCACCTGTTTTGCCCGCGCCACCGCGTTCGGCGAAAAATCGATGGCCAGCGCTTCCCAGCCCGCCTCGCACATCAGGTCCAGCTCGTAGGCGGAGCCGGCGCCGGGGATCAGCGCCACCGGCGGCACGACCGCCGCATCGGCCGCCGCATCGCGCGAGGCCACCAGGCCGCGCAGCTGCTCGGGAATGCCGCCCAGGTCCCAGGGCATGAATTGCCGGGCGAAGCGTTCATCCCAGAAGTTGGGCTCGAGAGGGTCGCGCGTATCGAATTCGGGCATTCACAGTACTCCATGCCAGCGCAGCCAGGCCTGGAAGCCGATGGCCCCCGCCACGAACGCACCGACGAAATAAACAAAAAAGCTCAATAACCGGTTGGTACGGCGTTGCTCCTCGGCAAGCTGCCGCAACAGCTCGTTGGTGCTGTCGTCGCGCTCGCCCAGCGCCGTCAGCGCCTGGTGCGTCAGCCGTGGCAGTTGCGGCAGGATGTGCGAGTAACGCGGCGCTTCCGCCTTCAGCTTGTCCACCAGGCCGCGCCAGCCCACCTGCTCGGAGACCCACCGTTCCAGGTGCGGCTTGGCGGTCTTCCACAGGTCCAGGTCCGGGTCCAGCACGCGGCCCATGCCTTCGATGTTGAGCAGCGTCTTCTGCAGCAGCACCAGCTGGGGCTGTACCTCGACATTGAAACGGCGCGACGTCTGGAACAAGCGTAGCAAAATCTGGCCAAACGAGATGTCCTTCAGTGGCCGGTCGAAGATCGGCTCGCAGCACGCCCGCACCGCTGCTTCCAGCTCGTCGACGCGGGTGTTCTTCGGCGCCCAGCCCGATTCGATGTGCGCCTCGGCTACCCGCTTGTAGTCGCGGCGGAAGAACGCCAGGAAATTCTGCGACAGGTAGTCCTTGTCGTAATCGTTCAGCGTGCCGACGATGCCGAAGTCCAGCGCGATGTAGCGGCCGAACGTGGCCGGATCGATCGATACGAGGATGTTCCCCGGGTGCATGTCCGCATGGAAGAAGCCGTCGCGGAATACCTGCGTGAAGAAAATTTCCACGCCATCGCTGCCCAGCTTTTTCAGGTCGACGCCCGCCTCCACCAGCCGGTCGATCTGCGATACGGGAATGCCGGTCATCCGTTCCATCGTGATCACGTCGCTGGAACAGTAATCCCAGTACATCTCCGGCACCATCAGCAGGTTCGACTCGGCGAAATTGCGGCGCAATTGCGCGGCGTTGGCCGCCTCGCGCATCAGGTCCAGCTCGTCGTGCAGGTACTTGTCGAATTCGGCGACCACTTCCTTCATCTTCAGGCGGTGGGCGTCCTTCCACAGCCGGTTGATCATGTCGGCGGCCAGGTTCATCAGCGCCACGTCCTCGTCGATCAGCTTTTTCATGCCGGGGCGCAGCACCTTGACGGCCACCGGCGTGCCATCGGGCAACGCGGCGAAGTGCACCTGGGCAATCGATGCGGACGCTACCGGCACCCGCTCGAAGCGCGCAAACAGCTGGTCGGGATGAGCGCCCAGCGAGCGCTCGATCTGCGCCACCGCCAGTTCGGAATCGAACGGCGGCACACGGTCCTGCAGCTTCGATAACTCGGCAACGATATCCGGAGGGATCAGGTCGCTGCGGGTGGACAGCACCTGCCCCAGCTTGACGAAGATGGGGCCCAGCTCTTCCAGCGCCATGCGCAGGCGGATCGCCCGTGCCGTGGCGATATTGCGCCAGAAGAAGGCCGTGTCGAAGAAGCGGTTGATGCCGGGCTTGTCGAAGCCGGAAATGGCGATTTCGTCGAGGCCATACTTGACGATCACACGCAGGATTTTGAACAGGCGAAGAAATTTCAGGATCATCGAGGGTGAATGCTTTTCTTGTTAATTTTCTGTTCCAGCTTTTCCAGCCGCTTGGCGAAACGCTCTACATCGTCGCGCAGGCGCGTCACGTCGCCGGCAAACGCCTGGGCCGTCACGGGGCGCACCAGGACAGGATTTTCCTCGAGGAAGTATTCGGCCACGTTCTCCGTGGCCTTGCGATGTCCGTTCTGCAGCGTCGCCAGGGCCGACCGTGCCCCCGTTACCATGCGCACCGCCGCCACCGGGCCGACCAGTTTTTCCAGGTCGTGCTCGGCTTCCCAGCGCAAGGCCTGCGACAGCCGCGAGATCGCGTTGGCGAATTCGGCATCGCCCTCGATCTGCACATATGAAAACGCACGCTCGCGGTTTTGCGCGATCAGCGGCAGGTCCGACAGTTTCAGCCGGATCGTCACCGCCGCGGCCTGCCCGGCAGCGGCAGCCTCGACCATACCGTCGGCCGCCACGCGCAGGCGCAGCTCGACGGGCGACGCATCGATGCGGGCCACCTTGCCCGCATATTGCTTCAGCTCGGCGCGGGCCCAGGGCTCCTGCGCCAGCAGGTGGTTGATCGTGGCAGCGGCCGGCATCGACAATGTCGGCAGCGCAGTGGGAAATGGGAACATTTTTTAGAGGCGCAAAAAAACAAAACCGCCCAGGGAATCCGGGGCGGTTTCGATCTTACCAGTTTGCAGGGGTTAACCCTGCACAATGGTGACGACGGGCTTAGGCAAGCTGTTGAATGCCGCCGAGCAGCCAGCCACCATTGCCGTTGACCGGCTTGACCAGGTTCCATACTTCGTTCAGCGGTTCCGGCAGCGCATCCGGGGCCGGCTTGCTGCGGCCGGAGAACTGCACCGAGGCCACGTACTCGGTACCCGTGTTCTCGATACCCAGCAGTTCGGCTTCGAGTTCCACCACGTCGGTGTAGTCGGCCTTGCCGTTGCGTTCCTGGATCTGCAGGCGCAGTTCGGCAAACACTTCGGGCGTCGTGAATTCACGGATATCGTTCACGTCGCTCTTGTCCCAGGCCGCCTGCAGGCGAATGAAATTGCCCTTGGCATGGCGCAGGAACGCGGCCTGGTCGAAGTCTGCCGGCACACCCCATTGCTGGTGCGGTTGCTGCACGTTCGAGGCAGGCTTGTTCAGGTCGAAGCCCGACGATGCCGGCTGCAGGCGCGAACCGATTTCCGGCGTGGACGAACCGCCTTGCTGTGCCGGGTTATTGAACCCGCCATTGCCGCCGCTGCTGCCGCCACCGAAGCCGCCGGCGTAGGCACTGGCAGGCTGGGCACGGCTGCCCTGCGATTTGCCCTTGATCAGGCGCCAGATGAAGAAGATCGCCGCGGCGATCAGCGCGAACGTGAGGATCGTGCCGATCGCGCTGGCCAGCGCGCCGCCGATACCCAGGTGCGACAGCAGTGCGCCCAGGCCAAGGCCCAGCAGTGCGCCGCCAAGGATGCCCTTCCACATGCTCGGCCGCTTGGCCGGCACGGCCGGTGCCGGCGCCGGCTGGTTGGCCGGACGCGCCGCGTTTTGCTGTTGCGGCGTGGCTGGCTGCGCCTGGCGCGGCGCCATGTTCTTGACGTTCTGCGACTGGCGGCCGAAAGATTTGCCGCCGCCCATCGGACGCGCGGCAAGCTCCGCCGTCATCGAGATGGCGGCCAGCGCCAGGGTGGCGCCGACGAGGAGTTTTTTCAGTTTCATGGCTTTTGTCCTGTGTTGACTACAATTTGATGCCGGTATGTAAAGCGGCCACACCTGCCGTCAGGTTGTAATACTGGACCCGCTCCAGCCCTGCCGCCTGCATCATCGTCTTCAGCGTTTCCTGGTCGGGATGCATGCGGATCGATTCGGCGAGATAACGGTAGCTTTCCGAATCGTTGGCGATCCGCTTGCCCAGCCATGGCAGCACCGAGAACGAATACAGGTCGTACGGTTTTTGCAGCGGCTCGGCCACCTTCGAGAATTCCAGCACCAGCAGCTTGCCGCCGGGCTTGAGCACGCGGCGCATTTCCGCCAGCGCCTGGTCCTTGTGCGTCATGTTGCGCAGGCCGAAGGCCACGCTGACACGGTCGAAATAATTGTCCGGGAACGGCAGCTTCTCCGCATCGCACAACAAGGTGGGGGTCACGAGGCCCTTGTTCAAGAGCCGGTCGCGGCCCACGCGGAGCATCGATTCGTTGATGTCGGTAAGCCAGACCTCGCCGGTCGGCCCGGCCTGCTTGGCGAACGCCTTGGCCAGGTCGCCCGTGCCGCCGGCAATGTCCAGCACCTTCATGCCGGGGCGCACGCCCGCATTGGCAATGGTGAACGTCTTCCAGATGCGGTGCAGGCCGCCGGACATCAGGTCGTTCATCACGTCGTACTTGGCAGCGACGGAATGGAAGACCTTGGCGACTTCCTTTACTTTCTCATCCTCGTTGACGGTCTTGTAACCGAAATGGGTGGTGTTGGTCATTAGCGTAGGTGAATGATTGCGCTGGGGCGGTTGATCTCCCGGCATTATACAAGCGTCATCCAGGAGGTAGCGCTCGTGGGTCGCCGGCTCAACACACATTGCCGATTATGCAATTTCAAACACTTTTTCAAAATCATGTCAACCACCCTCCACAAGGCAGCGTTAAGCGATCAAGCCGGTCTCTTCGACACGGCATCTGTCTACTGATTACGGAGGAAGACAATGGAGCTTCAACATCAACTCCCCAAGGATATTCATTTTCCGGAGATCGATGAGGCAACTCGCCAGATGATCGACGCAACGGATGCGCAGGCGCGCCGCGCCCAGGGTGGCAAGCCGCCCGCACCGATGCCGTTCAATGCCGAGGCGATCCGTACGCTGCCGCCGGCCGCCCGTGCCGCCTTCCGCTACATCTGGGAACGCGAACAGCGCCGCTACGAGGAATACGTGCAGCGCCGCCGCGCTGGCGCAGTCAACTGACAAGCCAATTGACACCTGGGCCTTCGGGCCCTGCCTTCGGCGCAGTTCGCGCGAAGTGGTATTGCTGGAATGGGTGCGGAACGATCCGCGCCGTTGCAGTTCTGCCACGATGAGTGCAGCACGTCATCCAGGCCGCCCGGCAACATCGGCGGTATCAGCTTGAAGCCATCCGCCACACTGCTGTCGCATCGCGCTTGCCTCCGGTGCGCCACCTGCCGTGCCGCACCGGTCACCACGAAACCGGTTTAGAACTCTTCCCACTCGTCCGCGGCAGGCGCCTTGCTGGCTGCCGGCTTCTGCGCGCGCGGCTGCGGCGCCTTCCCGGACGCGGCCGCGCGCGGCAGCGCAACCACCGGCCTTGGCGATGCAGGTGCAGGAGCATGGGCACGTGCTGGAACAGGAGCGGCATCGTTCGACAGCTTGAAGGCGCTGACGGCGCCCAGCAGGTTTTCCGTCTCGTGCTGCATCGCTTGCGTGGCGGCAGCCGCTTCCTCGACCAGCGCCGCATTGCGCTGCGTGACTTCATCCATCTGCGTGATCGACTGGTTCACCTGCGCAATGCCGTTGCTCTGCTCGCGGCTCGCTTCGGCGATATCGACGACGATGCCCGTCACGCGTTCGACGCTGGCCACCATCTCGTTCATGGCCTGCGCCGCCTGAGTCGCCAGCATGCTGCCGGAGCCCACCTTGTCGACGGAATCGGCGATCAGCCCCTTGATTTCCCTGGCTGCCGCGGCGCTGCGCTGGGCCAGCGTGCGCACCTCGGAAGCCACCACGGCAAAGCCGCGGCCCTGCTCGCCTGCGCGCGCTGCTTCCACGGCCGCGTTCAGCGCCAGGATATTGGTCTGGAAAGCAATGCCGTCGATCACGCCGATGATGTCGACCACCTTGCGCGACGATGCGTCGATCGCCGCCATGGTCTCCGACATCTGGCCCATGACGGCACCGCCCGCCGCCGCCTTCGTGGAGGCTGCCTCGACCAGCTCGCGCGCCTGCATCGTGTTGTCGGCGGTACTCTGCACGGTGCTGGTCAGCTCTTCCATCGTGGCGGCCGTTTCTTCCAGCGCACTGGCCTGGCTTTCCGTTCGCGAGGAGAGATCCTGGTTGCCCATGGCAACCTCGTTGGCGGCCGTGCCGATCGCCTGGGCACCGGCGCGCACGTTCGACACCATCTCGATCAGGCTTTGCTGCATCTTGCCGATGCCGCCCATCAGGCGGTCGATCTCGTTGTTGCCCCGTGCTTCCACCTGGGCGGTGAGGTCGCCGTGCGCCACGCCGTCCAGCAATTGCACGGCGCGCTCCAGCGGCGAGATGACGAGGTTGCGCAGGAATACGTGCATGCCGATGACCAGCGCCATTGCACCGGCCAGGCCCAGCGCCACCAGCCACAGCACCAGCCGGTACTCGCCGTTGCGCTCCTTCATCAGCGCTTCGCCGCGCTCGGTGTTCTGCTTCTGGAACTTTTCCAGCAGCGTCGAGATCTCGGCACCGCGCGGTGTCAGGTCGCGGCTGTTGATCGTGGCGAAGGCGGCAATGTCATTGCTCTTCAGCGCGGCAATGGCCCCTTCGAGCGTATCGAGCATGCGGGTCGATGACGCGACGAGATCGTTGCGCAGTTGGGCATCGGTCCCCTGGGATGGCGGCGCAGCAGCAAAATCGGCCAGCGCCTTGCGTGTGCGGACCAGGTAATTCGTGGCATTGCCGAGGGCGCTGCCGTTGCCGGCGACCTGGCCGCCGTCGCGCGATTCCGAATAGGCGCGGTTCAGGCTGGAGCGAACGCGGGTGGCGTCCTTGTAGACGTCATTGATTGCCTGCGTTTCCAGGGCAATATCCTGCACCAGCGACAATGCGCCGTTGGAGCGCTTGATCATGAACACACCAAGCGCCGCGCCGATCGCGATCATCACGGTAAACAGGCATAGCGCAGCCATCAGGCTGAATCGAACGGTAAGTTTGGGCATGTGGTCTTCCTGGAAAAGCGCAGCGGTCAGAGAACCGTATTCTCCTGCCACGCTTTGGTGCGCACAATATCGCACCGTTGGAATGCACCAGAAAGTAGCCGCAGAGCAACAGAAACTTGCTAGAAAGATCTCGACCCGATCCCGTTTTGCACGACTTGCGTGCAACGATGGCAGATCCGCCCCAACTGCCGAGCTGGTTGCTAAACAACGTTGGGGACAGCTTTTTTACAACAGCTTGCCGACGAGCAGCACAGCCGGCGGTGATGGGTCAGTGGCGGTGGCCGCAGCCGTGATGGGCCTTGGTCTCCGTGCCGTGGAGGACGGCGCCCGGTTCGCGCCCGGTATCGCCGAAGAAGCCGGCGGCATGCAGGCGGCCGATGTAGTCGTGCCAGCGCGCATCGCGGTTAGCACCCAGCTCGTAAAGGTACTGCCAGGTGTACAGGCCGGAGGAGTGCCCGTCCGTAAAGATTGGCTTCAGCGCGTACTGGCCCACGGGTTCCAGGTCGGTGATGCCGACGTCGCGCTTGCCGACCTGCAGCGTTTCCTGCCCGGGGCCGTGGCCCTGCACTTCGGCCGACGGCGAATACACGCGCAGCAGCTCGAAGGGGATGTTGAACGATGCGCCATCGTCGAAAGCGATTTCGAGGGTGCGCGATTTGTTATGCAGGGTAATAGCGGTGGGATTGGCCATAATGAATCAGCTTAGGTCAGTTTTCTATGCTTCGTGCTTCGTGCTTCGTGCTTCGTGCTTCGTGCTTCGTGCGTCACGCCTCATGCCTCATGCGTCATGCGTTCGCGGATCGTGGCGTGCAGCTCGGGCAGCAAGGCGGTGCGCACGGCCAGCGCGGCAGCGGCAGGATCGCGCTGGCGCGTGCCCCACGTGGGGTTGGGGAAGTGCGCATCGTCCGCATAGCGGGGAATCACGTGCCAGTGCACGTGCGGGGTCATGTTGCCGAAGCTGGCCACGTTGACCTTGTGCGGCGCGAGCACGTCGCGCAGCGCCGCTTCCACGGCCCACACGGCACGCATCACGCGATCGCGCTCCGCGGCCGGCAAGTCGGTCATCTCCCTGACGTGCGCATTCCACACCACGCGCGTGAAACCGGGGTAGCCCGGCTCGTCGACAGCGACAACGGACAGCGCATCGTCGCTCCAGATGACGGTGCCCGCAGGGGGCGCCGCCAGCAGGGTGCACAGGTCGCAGGCCATCGCGCCGTTCACCGCGTCGTTCTGCGTCATACCAGCACGCGCTCGATGCCGCCGTCGTTGGCGCGCTTCACGTAATCGGGCATCCAGTTCTCGCCCAGCAGGTGGCGGGCGATTTCCACGACGATGTAGTCGGCGGTGGTGCCCGAATCCTCGTTGAAGCGCGACAGGCCCTGGAAGCACGCCGGGCAGCTCGTGAGGATCTTCACGTCGCCATCGAAGCCGTCGGCACGCAGCTTGTCCGCGCCCTTGACCATCTCTTCTTCCTTGCGGAAGCGCACCTGCGTGGAGATGTCCGGCCGCGCCACGGCCAGCGTGCCCGACTCGCCGCAGCAGCGGTCGTTCTTCTCGATCTTCACGCTGTCGTGCGTCTGCACCAGCGCGTTCACGGTCTTCATCGGGTCCTGCAGCTTCATCGGCGTATGGCAGGGATCGTGGTACATGTAGCGGGTACCGGTCACGCCTTCCAGCTTGACGTTCTTCTCCAGCAGGTATTCATGGATGTCCATGATGCGGCAGCCGGGGAAGATCTTCTCGAATTCGTACGTGGCCAGCTGGTCGTAGCAGGTACCGCACGAGACGAGCACGGTCTTGATGTCCAGGTAGTTCAGCGTGTTGGCCATGCGGTGGAAGAGGACGCGGTTATCCGTCATCATCTTCTCGGCCTTGTCGTAGTCGCCCGAGCCGCGCTGCGGATAGCCGCAGCACAGGTAGCCCGGCGGCAGCACCGTCTGCACGCCCACTTCCCACAGCATGGCCTGGGTAGCCAGGCCCACCTGCGAGAACAGCCGCTCGGAGCCGCAGCCCGGGAAGTAGAACACCGCTTCCGTGTTGGCATTGGTCTTCTTCGGATCGCGGATGATCGGGATCATCTTGTCGTCTTCGATATCGAGCAGCGCGCGCGCCGTCTTCTTCGGCAGGTTGCCCGGCATCTTCTTGTTGACGAAGTGGATGATCTGCTCGCGGATCGGCGGCTTGCCCGTGGTCGGCGGCGGTGCCTTGGTCTGCTGGCGCGCCACCTTCTTGAACACTTCGTTGCCCAGGCGCTGGGCCTTGGCGCCGACTCCGACAATGGCCTGCCGCGCCGCGTTGACGGTGCCCGGATCGGTCGCGTTCAGGAAGAACATCGTGGCGGCCTTGGCCGGATTGAACGAGCGCTTGTCCATCTTGCGCAGCAGGTTGCGCATGTTCATCGACACGTCGCCGAAGTCGATGTTCACCGGGCATGGCGTCTCGCACTTGTGGCACACGGTGCAGTGATCGGCCACGTCCTCGAACTCTTCCCAGTGGCGGATCGAGATGCCGCGGCGGGTCTGCTCCTCGTACAGGAAGGCCTCGATCAGCGACGACGTCGCCAGGATCTTGTCGCGTGGCGAGTACAGCAGGTTTGCACGCGGGATGTGCGTGTTGCAGACCGGCTTGCACTTGCCGCAGCGCAGGCAGTCCTTGATGCTGTTGGCGATCTCGCCGATATCGCTTTGCTGCATGATCAGCGACTCATGGCCCATCAGGCCGAACGACGGCGTGTACGCGTTGCGCAAGTCGGCATCCATGCCGGGCAGGTTCAGCAGCTTGCCCTTGTTGAAGCGGCCTTCCGGGTCGACACGCAGCTTGTAGTCGCGGAATTCGCCGATTTCGTCTTCGGTGAGGAATTCCAGCTTGGTGATGCCGATGCCGTGTTCGCCCGAGATCACGCCGTTCAGCGAACGCGCCAGCTTCATGATGCGGGCCACGGCCTGGTGCGCGTCCTGCAGCATCTCGTAATGATCCGAGTTCACCGGCAGGTTGGTGTGCACGTTGCCGTCGCCGGCGTGCATGTGCAGCGCCACGAACACGCGGCCGCGCAGGATCTTCTTGTGGATCGCCTGCGCTTCGTCGAGGATCGGCTTGTAGGCGGCGCCGTTGAAGATCTGGCGCAGCACGGCGCGGATCTCCTGCTTCCAGCTGATGCGCACGGTGCGGTCCTGCACCACGTCGAACAGCGTGGCGGCCGGCTGGCGCTGCAGGCGTTCTTCGAACAGAGCGCTCAGGTCCTGCAGGCCGAGCTGGTACAGCTCGAGCCGCGCGGCATCCAGCGGCTTGTCCAGGTTGGCCAGGATGTAGGCCCAGCGTTCCTGCACCTGGTCGAGCAGGGCCAGGGCCTGCTGCGGGCGGTCGCCCAGCATTTCGGCATCGCCGACGCCGTCTTCCGACGCGTCGTCGCTCTTGCCGATCGGCAGGTTGCCCGCTTCGACGTACTCGCGCAGCGCGGCAGCCAGCTGCAGCTTGTTCTTGATCGACAGCTCGACGTTGATGCGCTCGATGCCGTCCGTGTATTCGCCCATCCGGTTCAGCGGGATGACGACGTCCTCGTTGATCTTGAACGCGTTGGTGTGCTTGGCGATCGCCGCCGTACGGGCGCGGTCGAGCCAGAATTTCTTGCGCGCTTCCGGGCTGACGGCAACGAAGCCCTCGCCGACGCGGGTATTGGCCAGGCGCACCACTTCGGATGCGGCCAGCGCCACGGCGGATTCATCGTCGCCGACGATGTCGCCGAACAGCGCCATCTTCGGCAGCACACCGCGCTTCGACTTGGTGGCGTAGCCGACGGCGCGCAGGTAGCGCTCGTCGAGGTGCTCCAGGCCGGCAAGGCGCAGCGTGGCGAACTGCTCGCCCTGCGCCGGCAGGCCGTCCAGGTAATCCTTGATCTCGACGATCGACGGAATCGCATCGCGCGCCTGGCCGAAGAATTCCAGGCAGACGGTACGCGTAAACTTCGGCATCTTGTGCAGGATCCAGCGCCCCGACGTGATGAGACCGTCGCAGCCTTCCTTCTGGATGCCCGGCAGGCCGGCCAGGAACTTGTCGGTCACGTCCTTGCCGAGGCCTTCCTTGCGGAACTTGCGGCCGGCGATTTCCAGGATCTCGGTCTTGAATGGCGCGCCCTTCGCCTCGCCCTTGGCGTTCGGGTGCGTCCATTCCAGCTTGAAACGGGCCAGCGGCGTGTCGTGGATCTTCGACAGGTTGTGATCCAGGCGCGTGACGTCGAGCCAGTCGCCGTTCGGGTCGACCATGCGCCACGATGCCAGGTTGTCCAGCGCGGTGCCCCACAGCACGGCCTTCTTGCCGCCCGCGTTCATCGCGATGTTCCCGCCGATGCACGAGGCATGCGCCGACGTGGGGTCGACCGCGAACACGAAGCCGGCCTTCTCGGCCGCAACCGACACCTGGTTCGTGATCACGCCCGCCTCGGTGTAGATGGTGGCGTAATCGCGATCGAGGCCAGGAAGCACCTTCATCTCCACGGGATCGATGCGCAGCAGCTTTTCCGTGTTGATCACTGCCGACAGCGGCGTCAGCGGGATGGCGCCGCCGGTATAGCCGGTGCCGCCGCCGCGCGGGATGATCGTCAGGCCCAGTTCGATGCAGCCTTTCACGAGACCAGCCATTTCCTCTTCCGCATCCGGCGTGAGCACGACGAACGGGTACTCGACGCGCCAGTCGGTGGCGTCGGTCACGTGCGAGACGCGCTTCATGCCGTCGAAGCAGATGTTGTGCTTGGCGGTGTAGCGGCCCAGCACCTTGACCGCGCGCTTGCGCAGGTCGTACATCAGGCGGAATTCCTCGCCGAAATCGGCCACGGCCTTGCCGGCGGCGGCCAGCAGCTTTTCGACGCTGGCGGCGCGCTTCGCGGCGGCTTCACCGGTTTCATCGGCGTCGATGGCCATGCGCCGCTTGTCCACTTCGGACAGGCGGTGATGCAGCGCGTCGATCAGCGCCTGGCGGCGTTTCGGGTTGTCCAGCAGGTCGTCCTGCAGGTAGGGGTTGCGGCGTACCACCCATATATCGCCCAGCACCTCGTACAGCATGCGCGCGGAGCGGCCGGTCTGGCGGGCACTGCGCAGTTCGTCCAGCAGTTGCCACGACTCCTCGCCCAGCAGGCGAATGACGATTTCGCGGTCGGAGAACGATGTGTAGTTGTACGGGATTTCACGGACGCGGGTCGGCGCGTGGCCGTCCGGCGATTCTGCGAGCAGGGCCTGGATGTGTGCTGGTGCGTTCATGTGTGGGGGATACAGAAGACGCTGGAGATGGTCACTAAGGGGTCCATTTTAACTTATTGCGGCGCACCACGCCCCAACACCCCTATTTTTTGCCGGGTTACGTGTACGTAAAGTGACGAAATAATATTCGGCAACATTCACCGATGAACGACATCCATGCGGCTTTGACATGCAAAAATATCAAAAACGTGCGCGCATTCCGTCCGAGCAAAATAAAGTGTAGCGCTTCAACCACCCAGCAGATTCACCAGCGAACGCCAGAAACCGTCGGGGATGTACAGCAGCGCGACCGTCATGGTCAGGTAACGGGCGAACTTGCCGATCGCCATGTAGCCCACGGCGGGCCAGAACGGCAGCTTCAGCCAGCCGCCGAGGGTGCACAGCGGGTCGCCGATGCCGGGCAGCCACGACAGTAGCATCGTCTTCGCGCCGTAGTGCGACAGCCAGCCGAACCAGCGGCTTTCGCGTTCCTTCGCGAAAGCCGCCTTGGCGTAATACCCCATCCAGTAGTCGACCACGCCGCCCAGCGTGTTGCCGCAGGTGGCCACGAGGATCGCGGGCCAGAACAGTTCGGGGTTGGCCTTGCAGACGGCAAACACGGCCGGTTCGGAGCCGAGCGGAACGAGGGTCGCGGAAATGAACGAGATGATGAATACCGACGTCAACCCCACTTCCGGCGCCGCCAGGAAGGCCAGCAGCCAGGCGATGGCGCTCTCAATCATGCAGTGTCAACCATGGAGATGCGATGACGGGGTTTCGATGACGTTGCTGCGATCATGCAAAGGCGATCATGAAGATTTGGCGGGTAGCGGGAGCTTCCCATTATAATGATTCGACCCATGTCAACCCCGCACGAATGAACAGGCACGCACCACCCCGCGCACCCTGTACCCGTTCGGGTACTTCCCGGTTATCCACCGTCGATTCATCGCCCCCGCCATCCGCCTGGATTTACTCCGCTCGAGACCATGACTACCGACTACCTGAAGAAGATCCTTACCGCGCGCGTCTACGACGTTGCCCATGAAACGCCGCTGGAACTGGCGCCGACCCTGTCGCAGCGCTTCCAGAACCGCATTTACTTCAAGCGCGAGGATATCCAGGACGTATTCAGCTTCAAGATCCGCGGTGCCTACAACAAGATGGCGCACCTGTCGGAAACGCAGCTGAAGCGCGGCGTGATCTGTGCTTCCGCGGGCAACCATGCGCAGGGCGTGGCATTGTCGGCCGCGCGCATGGGCTGCCGCGCCGTGATCGTGATGCCCACCACCACACCGCTGCTGAAGATCGAAGCGGTCAAGGCGCGCGGCGGCGACAACGTGGAAGTGCTGCTGCACGGCGAGTCCTATACCGATGCCTACAACCATGCGCTGACGCTGGAAAAGGAACAGAAGCTGACGTTCGTGCACCCGTTCGACGATCCCGACGTGATCGCCGGCCAGGGCACGATCGGCATGGAGATCCTGCGCCAGCATTCCGGGCCGATCCATGCGATCTTCATCGCGATCGGCGGCGGCGGCCTGATCTCGGGCGTGGCCGCGTACATCAAGCAGATCCGGCCGGACATCAAGATCATCGGCGTGGAAACGATGGATGCCGATGCGATGGCGCGCAGCCTGAAGGCGGGCGAGCGCGTGACCCTGCCGGACGTGGGCCTGTTCGCGGACGGCACCGCGGTGCGCCTGGTCGGCGAGGAAACGTTCCGCCTCGCGCAGCAGTACGTGGACGATGTGATCATCGTCGACACGGATGCGATCTGCGCGGCGATCAAGGACGTGTTTACCGATACCCGCTCGATCCTGGAACCGTCCGGCGCGCTGGCCGTGGCCGGCGCCAAGGCCTATATCGAGCGCGCCGCGCTGACCAGGAACCCGATCGTCAACGAGACGCTGATCACCGTCACCTCGGGCGCCAACATGAACTTCGACCGGCTGCGCTTCGTGGCCGAGCGCGCCGAGCTGGGCGAATTCCGCGAAGCCGTGTTTGCCGTGACGATGGCCGAACAGCGCGGCAGCTTCAAGCGCTTCTGCGGCCTGATCGGCCCGCGCAACGTGACCGAGTTCAACTACCGGATCAGCGACCAGGAACAGGCCCACGTCTTCGTCGGCATCCAGATCGCCGACCGCGGCGAATCGAGCGCGCTGGCACGCCGCTTCGAGGAGCACGATTTCCGCACGCTGGACCTGACGCACGACGAACTGGCCAAGTCCCACCTGCGCCACCTGGTGGGCGGCAAGAGCGCGCTGGCCCAGGATGAACTGCTGTACCGTTTTGAATTCCCCGAGCGCCCGGGCGCGCTGATGCGCTTCCTCGACAGCATGGCGCCGAACTGGAACATCTCCCTGTGCCACTACCGCTCGCAGGGTGGTGACGTGGGCCGCATCCTGATCGGCCTGCAGGTACCGCCGGAAGAAATGGACGAATTCGCCAAATTCCTCGCCACGCTCGGCTACCGGTACTGGGACGAGACGCAGAACCCGGTGTACAAGCTGTTCCTGTAACAGCGTACTGCCAATGCAAAATTAGGCAAAATTAGGGACGGACCCTGTTTTCTGGGAAACTTCCGGAAATCGGGTTCGCTCGCCGGCCTGTTCTTCGCGGGTTTCCTGAAAAACAGGGTCCGTCCCTGATTTTTGCCATGCATGCCCAGGCGTTTTCCTGCTTCGAGGTTTTGCGCTACCATGGCAGGCTGTCCCGTCTTGAAGGCCCGCCATGTCGAATTCCCCCGAACATTCTCCGCTCGGCAAGAACTCCGCTTATCGCACCGATTACGCACCGGAGCTGCTGTTCCCGATTCCGCGCATCGGCAAGCGTGACGAGCTCGGCCTGACCGGCACGCTGCCGTTCTTCGGTGTCGACCTCTGGAATGCCTACGAACTGTCGTGGCTGAACATGCGTGGCAAACCGCAGGTGGCGGTGGCGCGGATTACGGTGCCGGCCGATTCGCCGAACATCATCGAATCGAAGTCGTTCAAGTTGTACCTGAATTCCTTCAACCAGACACGGCTGGGTGGCCCGGACGCGCTGCGCGACCTGCTGCAGCAGGACCTGTCCGCTGCCACTGGCGCGAACGTGCAGGTGGCGCTGACGATGCAGGAAGACTTCGCGACCCTGCGGATGGGCGAGCTGGACGGCCTGCTGCTGGACCGCCTGGACATCGAGGTCGACCAGTATTCGCCGCAGCCGTCGATCCTGAAAGCGAACTTCGATGAGCTGCCGGTCGAAGAGACCCTGGTATCGCACCTGCTGAAATCGAATTGCCTGGTGACCGGCCAGCCGGACTGGGGCAGTGTGCAGATCAGTTATTCCGGGCCGCAGATCGACCAGGAAAGCCTGTTGAAATACCTGATCGGCTTTCGCGAACACAATGAATTCCACGAACAGTGCGTGGAACGCATCTTTGTCGACATCCTGCGCGAGTGCAAACCGGCGCACCTGACCGTATACGCCCGGTATACCCGTCGTGGCGGGCTCGACATCAATCCTTGGCGCAGCAATTTCACCAAGGCCGGCCGGCCGTCGAATTTACGCAACGCAAGACAATAATTGAGTCAGCGCAAAGCAGCCGCGATGAGAGTATGCTCAGCTTCAGGATGCTCGCGGCACGTTGGCCGGAAACGCGCAATAATCGGTCAATGCGATTTCATGCGATGGAAATGTCGGCGCCCGGCATTGTTTTGACGTGGAAATAGCGTCACGCATATTGCCAGGCATATTCATGGCCAAACTGGATACTTTTCATCGCGTGCATGGCACGCTGGCCCGCAACGAGGCGCCGTTGCCGGTCCGAGCAATTTCGGGTTACACGGCGGACAAACAGGCCTATAATTCTGCTCGCCAGCCATCTTTGTGCGCCGCACCAATTACGTCGCGTTATGAACAACCTGAGTAAAATCCTTTCGCCCGAGAACGTTCAACTGGATTTAGAAGTTTCCAGCAAGAAGCGAGCTTTCGAGCAAGCAGGCCTTATTTTCGAGAATAACTGCGGCATCGCCCGCTCGACCGTTTCGGACAACCTGTTTGCCCGTGAACGGCTGGGTTCGACTGGCCTGGGCCACGGCGTGGCCGTGCCGCACGGCCGGGTCAAGGGCGCGAAAAGCCTGAAGTCGCCACTGGCGGCCTTCGTGCGGCTGGCCGAGCCGATTCCATTCGAATCGCCGGACGGCAAGCCTGTCAACCTGTTGTTCTTCCTGCTGATTCCCGATCATGTGACGCAGCAGCACCTGGAAATCCTTTCCGAGATCGCAGAAATGTTCTCGGACGACAGTTTCCGCCAGGCGTTGTCCACCGATCCCGACCCGCAGTCCGTCCATCGCCGCATCGTGAACTGGCAACCCAGTCTGCAGGCGGCAGGTTAAACCGGGCCTCGCCCTACTCCACAATAAAAAAGCCCATGCTGCAAAATCCCCTGACGATTCAACGCCTGTACGACGACAATCGGGAATCTTTGCAACTGGGGTGGTTCGCCGGCTTTCCCGGCGGCGAACGCACGATCTCCGGCGATGCCGCCTCGGCCGCCGACCAGGTGGGCCACCTGAACACGATCCATCCGGGCCGTATCCAGGTGTTCGGACACCAGGAAATCAATTATTACCATCGGCTCAAGGCACTCACGCGCGCCCACGTCATCGGCGAGCTGATCGCCGGCGGGCCGCCGGCACTGATCGTTGCGCAAGGGCTGGAAACGCCGCCCGACATTCTCGCGATCTGCGACGAAAAGAATATTCCGCTGTTCTCCACGCCGCTGCCGGCGGCGCAGGTGATCGACTTCCTGCGCGTGTATCTGTCGAAGAAGCTGGCGCAACGCATCATCATGCATGGCGTGTTCATGGACGTGCTCGGTGTCGGCGTGCTGATTACCGGCGATTCCGGCCTGGGCAAGAGCGAGCTGGGCCTCGAACTGATTTCCCGCAGCCATGGCCTGGTGGCCGACGATGCCGTCGAGTTCTCGCGCATCGCGCCGAACATGATCGAGGGCCGCTGCCCGCCCCTGCTGCAGAACCTGCTCGAAGTGCGCGGGCTGGGGCTGCTGGACATCAAGGCGATCTTCGGCGAAACCGCGGTACGCCGGAAGATGCGCCTGAAGCTGATCGTCCACCTGGTGCGCCGCTCCGCCCTCGAGGAAGAAGTGGAACGCCTGCCATTCCAGTTCCCCACCGAAGACGTGCTGGGCCTGCCGATCCGCAAGGTCGTGATCCCCGTCGCCGCCGGCCGCAACATCGCGGTGCTGCTCGAAGCCGCCGTACGGAACACCATCCTGCAGCTGCGCGGGATCGATACGCTGCAGGAGTTCATGGAGCGGCAACGGCAGGCGATGAGCGGGGACTGAAGCCGCCACCTGCCCCGCTATCGCTGGCGCCGCATTGCGACACGAGCCGGTAAGATCGGGCCTCGCAGTCCTGGTATTTCCACATGCCGACATTCCAGTGGTTCCTCCTGATCGGCTGCCTGATGCTGGCGCGCGGGTTGTGGGGAACGCCGATCGCTCATCTCCCTTTCACATCCGCAATGATCTACCTCGCCGTTGGCCTGGTAGTGGGACCGTTCGGCCTCGGCATCTTCTCCTTCGATCCGTTCGCGGAGGCGCCGCTGCTCGAGGTACTGACCGAGGTGGCGGTGCTGATCTCGCTGTTCTCGGCGGGCATCAAGATGCCCGTTCCGGTAACGATCCCGCGCTGGCTGCCACCCATCCGCCTTGCATGGCTGGCGATGGCGATATCGGTGCTGTTGATGACGCTGTTCTCGTATTACGTGCTGGATTTGCCGCTCGGTGCCGGCGTGCTGCTTGGCGCGATCCTGGCGCCGACCGATCCGGTGCTGGCGAGCGACGTACAGCTGCGCCATGCCGGCGACAAGGACCCGTTGCGCTTTACGCTGAGCTCCGAGGCCGGCATGAACGATGGCAGCGCCTTCCCGTTCGTGATGCTGGGCCTGGGCCTGCTCGGCCTGCACGACCTGGGCCCGCATGGCCTGCACTGGCTCGGCAAGGAGCTGCTGTGGGGCACTATCGGCGGCATCGCGATCGGCAGTGCCTGCGGGGCTGGCCTGGCACGGATAAGCCACGCCTTGCGCCGCTGCCGGCCGCAGCACGAAGTACTGGACGACTTGATGGGCCTGGGCCTCATCGCGGTCTCGTACGGGCTGACCGTGTCGGTGGAGGCGTGGGGATTCCTCGCCGTATTCGCCGCCGGCGTCGCCCTGCGCCAGACCGAACTGACTCTGGCGGCGCGCTCCGGCAAGGCGATCCTGACCGAGAAAGGCGTCGAGCCGGTGCAGGAGACCATTTCCGCCAACTCGCTGCTGTTCAAGGAGCACCTGGAACGGCTGTCGGAACTGACGCTGGTACTGCTGCTGGGCGGCGCCGCGGTGTACTGGATCGACGACTGGCGCGGCTGGGCCACGGCGCTGTTCCTGTTCGTGGTGGCGCGTCCCGTCAGCGTGTTCATCGCGCTCGGTGGCGGCACCATGCGCTCGCGCGGCATCATCGCGTGGTTCGGCGTGCGCGGCATCGGGTCGCTGTATTACCTGGCGTATGCGATCAACCATGGATTGCCGGAGCCGCTGGCCCGCAGCATGATCGGCATGACGGTCGCCGTGATCATGCTGTCGATCGTCACGCATGGCACCAGTGTCACACCGCTGCTCGACCGTTTCTGGCGGCGCTGAGCGCGATCTTTTCCTGCCGTTTTAAGGTATCATCCCGCGCATGCGCATCGTCCTCATTACCGGTATTTCCGGCTCGGGCAAATCGGTGGCCCTGAACGTTCTCGAAGACACCGGCTATTACTGTGTAGATAACTTGCCGCCAGCCTTGCTGGCCAATCTTGTTGCCACCCTGGCCGAGGAGGGCACCCCGGCGCTGGCCGTGGCGGTCGACGCCCGCAGCGCGGCTTCGCTGGCCAGCCTGCCGGGCGACGTCCGCAAGCTGCGCGAACTGGGGCATGACGTGAAGATCATGTTCCTGACCGCGAATACACATTCCCTGGTCGCGCGCTTCTCGGAAACACGCCGCAGCCATCCGCTGTCGCACGAGCTGCATCCCGGCAAGAACCCGTCGGCGCGCCGCACGCTGATCGAATGCATCGGCGAGGAGCGCGAGCGCCTGTCCGCGATCGAGCAGCTGGGCCACGTGATCGACACGTCGGAAATTTCCGCCAACAAGCTGCGTGCCTGGATCAAGGAACTGGTTGAAAGCGAGAACGCGCCGCTGACGCTGTTCTTCGAGTCGTTCGCGTTCAAGGTAGGCGTGCCGCAGGATGCGGACTTCGTGTTCGACGTGCGCGCGATCCCGAATCCGTATTACGACCTGGCGCTGCGCCCGTTGAACGGCCGCGATGCGCCCGTGATCGCATTTCTCGATGCGCAGCCCAGTGCCGAAGAAATGTTCGGCGATATCCGTGGCTTCATCGAAAAATGGCTGCCAGCGTTCAAGACCGATAACCGCAGCTATTTGACGGTCGCCATCGGCTGCACCGGCGGCCAGCACCGCTCCGTGTACATGGCCGAGCGGCTCGCGCGGCATTTCAATGCGGCGGAACGCGTGGTGCTGCGCCATCGCGAGCAAAACTAAGTCAGCCGATGTAAGGAGTGTGCGCTTGCAGGCGCACATCGCTGCGCTTACCTCCAGTACGGCGCGACATTCCCGGCAATCCGCTTGAACTCCGCCTCGGTCAGGGGCAGTTGCCGGAACGCGGCCCAGCTCTCGCGCGGCCGCAGGTTCTTGCCCGCCGCGGCATCCGAGCCGAACAGGATGCGTTCGGCACCGATCTGGCGGATGCGCTGTGCCAGCTTTTCCCGCTGTTGCGGCGTGATGTCCGGATTGGCCATCGTGGCGGCGTCGAACCAGAGCCGTTTCGTGCGCGGATCGCGGGCGGCCATGGCGTCGGCCAGCACACCCAGCGCTTCGTCCGACGGTGCATCTCCATAGCCGGGGCCGGTGCCTGCCAGGTGTGCGACCTGCACTGTCACGTCCGGCGCGGCGGGCAACAGCTGTTCGAGGAGGATGCGGGCCTGGGCGGCGCCATACGGCCGGTGCTTCGATACGGATGCCCGCATGTGCACCGCGATCGCCATCTTCTTCGCATTGGCCGCGGCGAATACCTGCCGTAGCCGCGCGGCGTGTTCGGGCAACTCCAGCTGCACGTCCGAATTCCCGAAATGCAGTTTCAGGCCATGCTTCAGGCCGGGCAGCGCGGCGCAGCGTTCCAGTTCTTCGAGCGCATATTCCTTCAGCGGATTGACGCTGCAGAAGGCCAGCAGCCGGTCAGGGTATAGCGCGGCCTGCGCGCCGTTGAAGTCGTTCTCGGCGCGCACTTTCATATACTCGTCCTCGATCTTGCGCGCCGGACTGCCCCACACGTAGGCGACGGACAGCAGCACGGCACGGCGGATGCCGGCGGCGTCGAGCAGCGCGATCATGTCCTTCGCCGTAATCACGGAGGGCCCGCCGGCCCCGGTGTCGAGCAGCCGCGCCATCGCCGGACTGAACAGGTGCTGGTGGTGGTCCACCAGGGGTGCGTCGGCCGGCGGCACCGCCGCCTGCATGGTGTTGGCCGGCGCATCGTGGGCCCAGGCGGGAAGTGCCAGCGAAGCGGCGGCGAATGTCAGGAAATCACGGCGGTTCATCAAATATTGCTCCGGGAGACACCGTCCTCCAGGACGGTGAGAATTGACGGCAGGCTCACAGGTGGCGCAGCGGATGGGCCCAGGCAGGCCATGCCGGTTCGAAGAAGCGGTCCACCATCGCGTCGCTCACTTCGTCCAGCGACGGCGGATTCCAGCGCGGCGTATTGTCCTTGTCGATTGCCAGCGCACGCACGCCCTCGATCACCTCGCCGTGCTCGAACGTGCGGCGTACCAGGTTGCGCTCCATCCGCAGGCAGTCGGCGATGCCCATTGTTGCGCCGCGCCGTATCATCTCGGCTGTCACGCGCATCATCAGCGGCGAACGCCGCGCCATCGCGGCCAGCGCGTTCTGCGCGAACGGGTGATCGTCGCGGCGCAGCGAGGCGACGATGTCGGTCACCGAACGGTGCGCGAAATGGTCGTCGATCAGTGCACGGTGCGCCTGCAGTTCCGATGCGCCCGCCTCCCCGCGGAGCGGCCGGGCGAACATGGCGACCGCTTCGCGCAGTCCGGCACCGGCGGTGGACCCCACCAGGTCGGCCAGCAGCGGCAGCTCGGGGGCGGGAACGTAATGATCGGCCAGGCCGCAGTACAGCGCATCGGCAGGACCGATCATCAGCGCCGTGAGCGCCAGGTAAACGCCCAGCTTGCCGGGCGCACGCGCCAGGAAATAGCTGCCACCCACGTCGGGAAACAGCCCGATGTTCACCTCGGGCATCGCCAGCCGGGTGCGGTCGGTTGCCACGCGCACGCCGCATTGCGGTCCGCCCTGCGCGATGCCCATGCCGCCGCCCATCACCACGCCGTCCATCACGGCCACGTAGGGTTTCGGAAAGCAATGCACGAGGTAATTCAGCGCATATTCCTCGGTAAAGAAATCTTCGATCAGGGCACTGCCGCGCTGCGGCGTGGCGCTGCCGGCGGCATGGAAGAAGCGGACGTCGCCGCCCGCGCACAGCGCCCTGTCGGAGCTGCTGCGGATGACAACGGCGGCAACGTCCTCGTCGTCGCGCCAGGCCAGCAACGCGCCCGTGATCGCCCGGATCATCTCGAGCGACAGCGCGTTCAACGCCTTCGGCCGGTCGAGTGTGATGAAGCCGGTGCCGTTACGCACCTTGATATGGACGTGGTCGGTCATGGTGTCTCGCATCGTTGTCGTTATTGGCCTCATTCTAGCCATGGATGCGAACCATGTGGGATAAACGTGGGATGTACGCAAGACCTGTGTGCAGGGCGCGCATGCAGGCGCCACATATAACAAAGGGCGCATCGTGCGCCCTTGTGTTGCAGCAGTCGAGGGACTGCGACCTGCGACCGTCGTTATGCGGTCGACGCGGGATTTTCGGTCTCGCTCAGGTACTTGATGGTTTCATGATTGTGGTTCTGCACTTTATCCTTGTGCTTCATGACCTGGCGGTCCAGCTTGTCGATCAGCGTGTCGATGGCCGCATAAAGATCCTGCGCGACGCTTTCGACGAACACGGTCTTGCCCGACATCCGCAGGTTGATCTCCGCTTTCTGTCTTTTCTCTTTCTCGGTGAGATTATCTACACTCAGGATCACACTGACATCGATCAACTGATCGAAATGGCGTCTGACGCGTTCCAGCTTGTTCTGCACATATTCGCGAATGGCAGGGGTAACGTCGATATGGTGTCCACTGATGGTCAGATTCATACACACACTCCTAAAGAAGATATTACAGGTTCGTGCGTTCTCCACCAAGCAAGTAAGGCGGCGCAGAGGAACCCAAGCACTACCAGGATTTGCTGCCAGGGTTTTGCTTACAGGGATTTGCGGAGGCTGACCGGGGGAATTTTCAATGCTTCGCGATATTTGGCAACAGTGCGTCGCGCAATCACCATGCCTTGTTCACCCAGCATGTCCGCAATCTTACTGTCGGATAAAGGGTTCTTAGGGTCTTCGGCTCCTGTGAATTGCACGATCAGCGCCCGGATCGCAGTCGAGGATGCTTCCCCGCCAGCTTCGGTTGCCACGTGGCTGCCAAAAAAATACTTCAACTCAAACATGCCATGCGGAGTCAGCATATATTTTTGAGTTGTTACCCGAGAGATAGTGCTCTCGTGTAGGCCCAGTGTATCAGCTATTTCACGCAACACAAGGGGTCTCATTGCCACCGCGCCATGCGAGAAAAAGTTCTTCTGGCGCTCGACGATGGCCTGGGCCACGCGCAGGATCGTGTCGAAGCGCTGGCGCATATTCTTGATCAGCCACTTGGCTTCCTGCAGCTGGGCATTCATCTGGGTTTCACCCTTGCCCTGCTTGAGCAGGCTGGCGTACAGCGCGTTGACGCGCAGGCGGGGCATCACATCGTTGTTCAATGTGACGATCCAGCCATTGCGCCCCCGCTTCACCACCACATCCGGTACCACGTAGTCTGACACGTCGGCCGCGAACGCGGCGCCCGGATGCGGGTTGCACTGGCGGATCACCGCCTGCGCCTCGCGCAAGTCTTCGTCGTCGCAATCGAGTGCCTTCTTCAGCTTGTTGAAGTCGCGCTGGGCGAACCATTGCAGGTGGTTTTCAACGATGCACAGGGCCATGCGCCGCGTCACCAGCGGCACATTCGGCATGCGCCGGATCTGCAGGGCCAGGCATTCGGATGCACTGCGCGCGCCGATGCCCGCCGGGTCGAAGCTCTGCAACATCTTCAGCGCGGTACGCAATTCGTCGGTCTCGATTTCCAGTTCTTCCGGCAGCCGCGCGTGGATCTCCTCCAGGCTCTCCTCGAGGTAGCCGTTGTCGTCGAGCGCATCGATGATCAGCTCCACCAGTGCCCGGTCGCGCGATTCGAGCACGGTCACGCGCATCTGCTCCATCAGGTGCTCGCGCAGGCTGCGGTGGCTCGCTTCGAGCTGGGGGCGGGCATCGTCGTCGTCCGGGCCCTTGCCGCTGCCCGCACTGCTCCAGTCGGTATCGCCGGTGCCGGCATCGAGCCCCTCGCCACCGCCATCGAACGGCTCGGGTTCGGGCGTCGCCGGCGCATCCTGCGGTGGCCCGCCTTCCGGTGGCGCTTCGCCGGGGGCCTGCGCGGTGTTGATGGCACCGTCACCCAGCAGGCGCACCGAGCGGTCGAGCGGGTCGTCGAGCCGCTCGAGCAGCGGATTATCGGTCAGCAGCTGTTCCAGTTCCTGGTGCAGCTCCAACGTGGACAATTGCAGCAGCCGGATCGACTGCTGCAATTGCGGCGTCAGCGCGAGGTGCTGGGAAGTGCGCAGTTGCAAAGACTGTTTCATAGCTGATTAATGCCCGGTCACATGCGGAAATGTTCACCCAGATATACCCGGCGTACGGACTCGTCGGCAATGATATCGTCGGGTCGGCCGGAGGCCAGTACGCTGCCCTGATTGATGATATACGCCCGGTCGCAGATGCCCAGCGTTTCGCGCACGTTATGATCCGTGATCAACACGCCGATGCTGCGCTCCTTCAGGAAGCGCACGATGCGCTGGATCTCGATCACGGCGATCGGGTCGACACCGGCAAACGGTTCGTCCAGCAGCACGAAGCGGGGGTTGGTCGCCAGCGCACGGGCGATCTCCACGCGGCGCCGTTCGCCGCCGGACAGCGACAGCGCCGTGTTCTCGCGCAGCTTCTCGATCTGCAGGTCGGCCAGCAGCGCGTTCAGGCGTTCGTCGATCGCCGCCTTGCCCAGCGGCTTGCCGTCGACCTTCTGGATCTCCAGCACGGCGCGGATGTTCTCTTCCACGGTCAGCTTGCGGAACACCGACGCTTCCTGCGGCAGGTACGACAGGCCGAGGGTGGCGCGCTTGTGGATCGGCAGGCTGGAGATGTCGGTGCCGTCGAGGTCGATGGTGCCGGCGTCCGACGCGACCAGGCCCACGATCATGTAGAACGACGTGGTCTTGCCGGCACCGTTCGGCCCCAGCAGGCCGACCACTTCGCCGCACGCCACCTGCAACGACACGTCATGCACCACCTGGCGCTTGCCGTAGCTCTTTTGCAGGCCGCGCACGATCAGCGTGCTGCTGCAGTTTTCCTGCACTTGCGCCATTTAATTCCCCGCTGCCGGCGCGGCCGGCGGTTGCGTTGCGGACGGCGCCGCCGGTGCGGTGCGCTTCGGCTGGATCACCATGGTGCCGCGCCCGGCGCCCGGCTTGTCGGCGCCGCTGCTGGTATTGCGCACGCTGAAGAACTCGCGGCGGCTGTCGTACGAGATGAATTCGCCCTCGACCTCATCGCTCGGCTTGCTGCCTTCCAGGCGGCGGATCTTCGCCTTCGAGTACATCTTCACCAGCTCGGCCTTCTCGTCGTACTCGATGCGGTCGGCTTCGCCTTCCATCCACTGGTCGCCTTCGCCGTCGCGCTTCTGGCGGAACGTGACCTTCTTGCCGCCGCCGGTCAGCGTGGCCAGCTGGTAACCGTCCGGCGTGTAGGTAACCACCGCCTTGTCGGCCTTCATCCGCAGCGTGCCGCGCGTGAGCGTCACGTCGCCGGTGAATGTATAGACCTGCTTGACGTCGTCCGCATCGAGGCGTCCGTAATTGATCTCGGTAGGCTTGTACGAATCGGCCTTCTCGGCGGCGGCATGACCCGCAACGCCCAGCAGCATCAGCGCCGCCAACATGAGTTTCTTCATCTTCGATTCCTATGCGATTGTGATCCGCCTCATTGGCGCGGCCGGGGTGGATACACGATGGTGCCCTGGCCGAGCTGCAGCTGGCGCGTGGCATTGTTGGCCCGCATGCCGATGCCGGTGGCGGTGGCGCCGCCGCTCTGCATGCGCACCGGCAGGTCGGTTTCCATACGGTCTTCGTCGGGGTAGATCGTCAGCTTCTCGGTGGCCAGGTGCATGTCCCGCGCGGCGGGCGACGCGACCCGGTGGATGTTCACGTTCTTCGTCAGCGTGATGCGCGTGTTGTCCTGGTCGACCCTGGCATGTTCGGCGCGGATATCCATCGGCGGCCTGTCGCCGGAAAGACTGCGCACCACCGGCTTGTCGATGTCCGCCGAATCGTCGGACGGACGGTGTGTCAGCCTGTCGCCCGAGATGATGTAGCCGGGCTGCCCCGTTTCCGTCATGCGCACGAACGAGAAGCGCTCCACGATGTGGTCCGGTTCATCGACCTTGATGCCGGCTTCCATTTCCTCGCCGGCCCGGTTCATCAGCTCGAGCAGCCAGAACGATCCCAGGGCGCCGAACAGCGCAAGGATCATGCCGATCGACAGGCGGTAGCGGTGTGCGGTTCGCTGGTTGCGCATGGCTTCTCCGTTTCTCAGGCCAGGAACTGGGCCATGACTCGCTCATAGTTGTTCTGCGCCCGCAGCACGAACTCGCAGACTTCGCGCACCGCGCCGTGGCCACCGCGATGCTGCGTGACGTGATGCACGCGCGCCAGCACTTCCGGCCGTGCATTCGGCACCGCCACGGCAAAGCCGACACGCGACAGGATCGGGATATCGACCACGTCGTCACCGATGAAGGCCACCTGCTCCGCGGACAGGTTGAGCTGCTCCAGCAACGCCTTGAACGGCGTCAGCTTGTCGTGGCCGCCCTGGTGCACGAATTCGATCGCCAGGTCCCTGGCACGGGCCACCACCTGCGGCGAACGCCGCGCGCTGATGATCCCGGTCAGCACGCCCGATTCCTGCAGCAGCTTGATGCCCAGGCCATCCTGCACGTTGAATGTCTTGAACGCTTCGCCCTCGGCACCGTAGTGCAGACCGCCGTCGGTCAGCACGCCGTCCACGTCGAAGATGAACAGCTTGACCTGCGCGGCCCGTTCGACGACAGCCGCGTCGTAAGTAATAGTCATCAGATCACCTTTGCACGGGTCAGGTCATGGATGTGCAGCGCACCGACCAGCTTGCCGTGTTCGTCGACCACCAGCATCTGGTTGATGCGGTGCTCTTCCATGATGGCCACGGCATCGACTGCCAGTTTTTCAGGGCCGATGGTACGCGGATTCGCATGCATCACGTCGCCGATGACGACCTTGCCGAAGTCCTGCACCTTGTCGATCAGGCGGCGCAGGTCGCCGTCGGTGAACACGCCCACAGGCCGGTATTGTGCATCGACCACGGCGGTCATGCCCATGCCTTTCTGCGTGATCTGCATCAGTGCATCCGGCAGCCGGGTATCGGTTGCCACGGCGGGGATGGCGTCGCCCTGGCGCATGACGTCGCGCACATGCGTGAGCAGGCGGCGGCCCAGTGCGCCGCCCGGATGGGAGCGGGCGAAGTCTTCTTCCTTGAACCCGCGCAGGTCCAGCAGCGCGACGGCGATCGCATCGCCCAGCGCCAGCGTCACGGTCGTCGACGCCGTCGGCGCCAGGTTCATCGGGCAGGCTTCCTTGGCGACCGAAACGTCCAGGTGCACGTCGGCCAGCCGGGCCAGGCTCGATTCGGGCTTGCCCGTCATCGAGATCACCGCGCCGCCCATGCGCTTGACCACGGGCAGGATCGCCATCAGTTCCGTGCTTTCGCCGGAATAGGAAATGGCGATGAACGCGTCGTCCGGCGTGACCATGCCCAGGTCGCCGTGCGCCGCTTCGGCCGGGTGCACGAACAGCGCCGGGGTGCCGGTGGAAGCCAGCGTCGCGGCGATCTTGCGCCCGATGTGGCCGGACTTGCCGATGCCGGAAACGACAACGCGCCCTTTGCAGTTCAGCAGCAGCGAGACAGCTTTCCCTACGCTCTCATCCGTTGCCAGGCGGTCATGCAGCGCGACCAGGGCATCGGCCTCGATTTGCAGGGCTTCACGCGCCAGCACCAGTGCACGGCTTGCGGTTGTTGCATCAAAAGCTTTCAGCATTGTTTTTTCATGGGTTACACTCATGCCCGAAAGTATAGCCGAATTGGGAAAGCAAAAAACTTGCCAGACGTTACAAACTCCCCACCAGTGCTGCAGATGCCCATTGTGTCGCCGGCCCACCCACGGATACCTTCGTGTTCTCCCCCCTTGAACTGACTCTCCTGCTGCTGGGTAGCGCCGTGCTGGGCGTGGTGGCCTTCCGCATGCTGCATTTGCCGCCCATGCTCGGCTACCTGGCTGTCGGCATCCTGATCGGTCCCAACGCGCTGGGGCTGGCCGACGATAGCCATGCCACCCATGCGCTGGCCGAATTCGGCGTGGTCTTCCTGATGTTCTCGATCGGCCTCGAATTCTCGCTGCCGAAACTGAAGTCGATGCGCAGCGACGTGTTCGGCCTGGGGATGGCCCAGGTTGTGCTCACGATCGTGGCGACCCTCGTCTTCGGCTGGGTGATCGCCCGCACCCTGCCGCCGGCCATCCAGATCTCCTGGCAGGCCGCGTTCGCGCTGGGTGGCGCACTGGCCATGTCGTCGACGGCGATCGTCGTCAAGATGCTCACCGAGCGGCTCGAACTGGAATCGGAGCACGGCCGCAAGATCATCGGCATCCTGCTGTTCCAGGATATCGCCGTGGTGCCGCTGCTGATCCTGATTCCGGCACTGGCGAAAAACCCCGACAACCTGCTCGTCACGCTGGGCTGGGCCGCCCTGAAAGCCGTGCTGGTGCTGGCGCTGCTGCTGTTCTTCGGCCAGAAGCTGATGCGCGGCTGGTTCACGGTGGTGGTCAAGCGCCGCTCCCAGGAACTGTTCATGCTGAACCTGCTGCTGGTGACGCTGGGCGCGGCCTGGATCACCGAGCGCGCCGGCCTGTCGCTGGCACTGGGCGCCTTCGTGGCCGGCATGCTGATTTCCGAGACCGAGTACCGGCACCAGGTGGAAGAAGACATCAAGCCCTTCCGCGACGTGCTGCTCGGCCTGTTCTTCATCACCATCGGCATGCTGCTGAACGTGCGCGTGGTGCTGGACAACTGGTGGCTCGTGCTGGCGCTCCTGGTGTTCCCGGTGCTGATGAAGTTCGCGCTGATCGCCGGCCTGGCGAAGCTGTTCGGCTCCTCGGACGGCGTGTCGATGCGCACTGGCCTGGCGCTGGCGCAGGCCGGCGAATTCGGCTTCGTGCTGCTGAACGTGGCCGGCGGCATGGAACTGGTCGATCCGTTCGTGATCCAGGTGGTGCTGGCGTCGATGGTGCTGTCGATGCTGGCCGCGCCGTTCCTGATCGAGCAGTCGGACAGGCTGGTACTGAAATTCTCCAGCAACGAATGGATGATGCAGTCCCTGAACCTGACGCAGCTCGCGGCGCGCACGATGTCCGCGCAGCAGCACGTGATCATCGCCGGCTTCGGCCGCAGCGGCCAGAGCCTGGCCACGCTGCTGCAGGAAGAAGGCATCGCCTACCAGGCGCTGGACCTCGACCCCACCCGTGTGCAGGAAGCCCGGTCGGCCGGCGCCAGCGTGTCGTATGGCGATGCGGCGCGGCGCGAAAGCCTGGTGGCGGCCGGCATCTACCGCGCCAGCGCGCTGGTGATCACGTATGCCAGCACGCCATCAGCGCTGAAGGTGCTGCACCTGGTACACGAACTGGCGCCCACGCTGCCGGTGATCGTGCGCAGCCACGACGATACCGACCTGGATCGCCTGAAGGCGGCCGGCGCCGCCGAGGTGGTGCCGGAACTGATGGAAGGCAGCCTGATGCTGGCCTCGCACGCCCTGGTCATGCTGGGCGTGCCGCTGCGCAAGGTCGTGCATCGCGTGCAGGCCGCGCGGGAGGAACGCTACGCCTCGCTGCGCGGCTACTTCCACGGCATCAGCGACGTGGGCGACGACACCGAAGCGGCACGGCTGCACACGGTGACGCTGACCGATGCGGCGAACTGCGTCGGCCGCACCGTGGGCGAACTCGATGTCGACGGCGCCGAGGTAATGGCGATCCGGCGCGGCCGGGAGAGGCTGGATGCGGGCGCGGACATGGTGCTGGAAGCGGGCGACGTCGTCGTCCTGCGCGGCAATGCGCAGGCGGTGGCGCGCGCCGAACACATACTGCTGGGATGAGGACGCGATAAGCCATGGAAATGCTGCGCCTGTCGCTGCTGTTCGCCGTCACGGCGCTGGCCGAAATCGTCGGCTGCTACCTGCCCTGGCTGGTGCTGAAGGATGGCCGCACCGCCTGGCTGCTGGTCCCGGCGGCCGCGTCGCTGGTCCTGTTTGCCTGGCTGCTCACCTTGCACCCCACCGCCGCCGGCCGCACCTACGCCGCGTATGGGGGGATGTACATCGCGGTGGCGCTGCTGTGGCTGCGCTTTGTCGACGGTATCGCCCTGACCCGCTGGGATGCCCTGGGCGCCGCGCTGGCGCTGGGCGGCATGGCCGTCATTGCCCTGCAGCCGCGCGGGTAGCCTCGCCGTTTTTCACTTGCAAAACAATAGCTTGCAGCACCATGCGGGAGCCGCGAACGGGCGCCGCGCCTCAGTGCCCGACGTACCGTATCACCCGGTCGCGCCCGCCCGCCTTGGCCTGGTACAGCGCCTCGTCGGCATGGGCGATCAATTCCCTGGCCGCGATCTCGGCCGCGGCCCCCGCGGCCCCGTCGCCGTCGGCGGCGGACAGGCAGGCCACGCCGATCGAGCCGGTGATCGACACCTTCACGCCGCCCTCCAGGTCGATCATCGCCGCCGAGATGCCGGCGCGGATACGCTCGGCCACGAAGGCGGCGCTGTCCAGGTCCGCGTCGATCAGCAGCACCACGAATTCCTCGCCGCCGAAGCGGGCCAGCGCATCCGACAGGCGCAGCTCGCCCTTGATGCGGCTGGCCACCTCGCGCAGTACCTCGTCGCCGCCCTGGTGGCCCAGCGTATCGTTGATGCGCTTGAAGTGATCGATATCGATGTACATGAACGACAGGTCGTAGCGCTGGCGGCGCGCCCGTGCGATTTCTTCCAGCAGGCGCCGGTCCAGGTAGCGGCGGTTGTAGACGCCGGTCAGCGAATCGGTCAGCCCGATGTACTTCAGCATCTCGTTGCTGATCACGTTTTCCAGGCAGATCGCGATGATCGACGCCATGTGCTCGACGAAGTCGGTCCCCAGGCTGGGCGTGAAGCGGGAGGGATCGCGGCTGCCCAGGTTCAGCGTGCCGATCACGCGCCGGTTGCGCAGCAGCGGCACGACGGCCACGCTCTGCAGCGACGGCGCGGCCTGCGGGAAGCGGTGCGCATCGCGCCGCGCATCGTAGGCGCCGAGCAGGGGCCTCGGCTCGGCACCCAGCTCGAGCTGGCCCGTGCCGGCGACGAACTGCAGGTCCGGGAAGGCGGCGAAATCCACGCCCAGTCTTTCCATCACGGTGCGGATGTCGGCGCCTTCGTCGACCAGCGACAGCGTCACGCTGTCCAGCTCCGAAATGACGGGCAGCGTGCGGAAGATGCTGCCGATCAGCTCGGGAAAGCTGGTGGCGCCCACGATCTCCAGGTCGAACGCCTGGTGCCGCATCATGATGTCATGGTTGCGTTCGGCCTGCTCCAGCATCCAGGCCATGCGCTCGCGCAGGGCGCGGTTTTCCGCGGCCAGGACTTCGGCGGAATCGGTCATCGGCGGCGTGCTCAGAAGGCCAGCTCCACGTCCACTTCCTGGCCGACGCGCACGGTTTCCCCATCGCCTTCGAGCAGGATGTTGTTCATGCCGAAGCAGATGCCACCGTCGACTTCCGGCCTGGCGCGGTAGCCTTGCAGGATATCGAGCGGATCCGGGCCGAACTCGCCGGTGGCCTGGTCGATCGACGGGATCGGGCAGCGCGGGCACGGCTTGACGGGCTTCAGCACCACGGCGCCGGCACGGAAGGTGTCGACATAGTCTTCCTCGTAGGCGTCGATGCCGTCGATGACGAGGTTCGGACGGAAGCGGTTCATCGGCAGCGGCGCGCGCCCGGCCCGTTCCAGCCGGACGTTCAGGTCGCGCAGCGATCCGGCGCCGATGACGAGGATCGGGTAGCCGTCCGAAAACAGCGTGGGCGCCTCGATGCCGCCCGTCCATTTCGGATTGGCCAGGCGCAGTGCATTCGGGTGGAAGCGCACCAGCCGGCATGCCACGCCGAGGTAATTGCTGAACCAGGCGGCGGTCAGCGCATCGCAGTCGTAGGCTTGCAGCGTGTCGTCCCATACCTGCACGGTCAGCGTCGGCGCCGTATCGGGATCGGCCAGGCCGAGCGGGATTTCCAGCCGCAGCATGCCGGGTGCGCGCAGCTCCAGCGTATCGAGCTTGAGGCGCGGCGCGATCAGCGCCATCTTCGGATGCTCACGCTGGGTCAGGCAGGCGCCGGCGGCATCCACGACCATCCATTCTCGGTCATAGATCTGCTCGGACATCAGGCCGGCACGCGTCAGCGTTGCGGCCTGCAGCGCGATGCCGCCGCAGGACTTGATCGGATACAGGGTGATTTCGGACAGGATCGCCATCGACAGCCGCCATGAGTTCTCGTGACGCGCAGTATGGCAGCAAAGGGGGCGGCAGTAAATTGCCGCGGATGCGGGGATGAAGCCCAAAAGCAAACTGCCGGCGGCTGCCGGCAGTTCGGGAGGATGACTGGTGAGCCGGCGGATCGCCGGCGCTGTCACGACGCGCGATCAGCCTTCGGCATCGCCTTCGGGCTTGCTCTTCGGCTTGCGCGGCAGCCTGCTGCGCGACGGCGTGCGCGGCTTTTTCGCGGGCTGCGGTGCTTCGTCCGGAGCCGGCTCGGCCGGCTCGAGCGGTGCGGCGCCTGCCTCGGGTGCCGATACCGGCTCTGGCGCTTGCGGTGCAGCTGCTTCCGGCACCGGCTCCGCCGCAGGTGCCGGCTCGACGCTGGCGGCAGCGGCCTTGGCGGCCTTGCTGGAACGCGCAGGCTTCTTCGCCGCCGCCTGCTTGCGAGCGCTGGTACGGCTGCGCTTGGGCGGTGCAGCTTCCACGGGCGCTTCAGCCGTCGTTTCGGCCTCGGCTTCGGCTTCCGGCGCCGGTTCGGTTTCCGCATGCAGCTCGGCAAACGCCTTGGCCGCCTGCTCGGCAGCACTCAGTTGCCCGGCAGCCCGGGCACGGCGGGTTTCCCTGACTTCGCGGGCCATTTCCTCCAGCGCCTGCTCCGCCGACGCCAGTTCGGTCGCGTAATCGGCAGCGGCCGATTCGAGCGCTACGGCCAGCTCGTCCGCATCCAGATCGGCGCCAGCGGCGATGTCCTCGCCCAGCTCATCGGCTACCTCATCGGCTACCTCATCGGCTACCTCATCGGCTACCTCATCGGCCACCGCACCTGCCACCCCATCGGCTACCTCATCGGCTGCACGGCTGGTTGACTCATCATCCTGCTCGTCGGCCGCCCCGCCATGTGCTTCGGCAGCCGCGCCCCACGGCCCGGCATGGGTCGTGGTTTCCGCCACATCGGGCGCGCCGCCGCGGCGATTACGGCCGCCGCGGTTGCCCCGGCCACGCCGGCCCTCGCGCTTGTCCTGCGCCTCGGCCGCATCCGCTGCCGCCACCACCGCTTCGGTGGCCGTTTCCGGGTCGGCTGCCTCGGCAGCCAGTGACGGTGCCGCCGCCAGGCTGCTGCGATAGACGTATGCGCCGGATTTCTCGTCGCGGCCGAATTCGAGCAGGCCGCGCGCCTTCATCTCTTCCAGCAGGTTGCCGAACGTGCGGAAGCCGTAGTAAGCCTCGTTGAAGTCGGGCTTGCGTCGCTTGATCGCCTCCTTCAGCACCGACGCCCAGATCTTGCCGCTGTCGCCGCGTTCGGCGATCAGCGCATCGAAGGTTTCGTAGGCGATATCCAGTGCCTCGACACGGCGCCGCTCCGACTCTTCGCGCTTTTTCTTCTCCTCTTCCGGCGAGCGCTTCGGCTGCTGCTGGTCGCGCACGTCCTTGCGCTGGCGGCGGCTCTCGCGCACCAGGTCGTCGTAGAAGATGAATTCGTCGCAGTTGGCCACCAGCAGGTCGGAGGTGGAATCCTTGACGCCCACGCCGATGACCTTCTTGTTGTTCTCGCGCAGCTTGGACACCAGCGGCGAAAAGTCGGAATCGCCGGAAATGATGACGAAGGTGTTGACGTGCGCCTTCGTGTAGCACAGGTCCAGCGCGTCGACGACCATGCGGATGTCGGCCGAGTTCTTGCCGGAGATGCGCACGTGGGGAATCTCGATCAGCTCGAAATTTGCCTCATGCATCGGGCCCTTGAAGCCCTTGTAGCGATCCCAGTCGCAGTAAGCCTTCTTGACCACGATGCTACCCTTGAGCAGCAGGCGTTCCAGCACGGGCTTGATGTCGAATTTTTCGTAGTTCGCGTCGCGCACGCCGAGTGCGACGTTCTCGAAGTCGCAGAACAGCGCCATGCTGACATTATCGTTGGATGAAGCCATGACTCTCTTGGGTAGCAGTGAAGCCGCTGATTATACAGGCAGCGTTGCGCCCGGCCGCGCCCCTTTCATGCAACGGAATCCGTGGCCGGATCCGGGCGGGAATTCGCCAGCGCCGTGCCGCTGAGGTATCCTCCCCGTTTCGCCCGACAGGAGGATTCGATGAGGTCACTGGCCACCACTTTCGCCGCCGCGGCAGCCACCGTGGCACTGGTCGCCGCGCCCGCGCACGCGCAGCTCCCGGATGCCGCCGAGTTCACGCGGCAGGTCAATGCCTTCGTCGACGGCTGGCACGACGATGCCGCCCACACCCGGCCGGCATACTTCGACAAGATTGCCCCGAACGGCGTGTACATCGGCACCGACAAGACCGAAGTATGGACTCGCGACCAGTTCAAGGCCTGGGCCAGGCCGTACTTCGACGCGAAGAAGGCCTGGGCCTTCACGGCGCGCAAGCGCAATGTGTATTTTTCGTCCGACCGCCGCTACGTGTGGTTCGACGAGCAGCTGGATACGCAGATGGGCATCTGCCAGGCCAGCGGCGTACTGCGCAATACCGGCAAGGGCTTCCTGATCGAGCACTACCAGCTGTCGCTGGCGGTGCCGAACGCGCTGGTCGACGGTTTCGCGAAAGCGATCGCGGAATTCGACGCGAAAGGCAACGCCCCGGGCAAGGACAAGGCCAGATAAGTGGCGCGCATCCTCTTCATCCACCAGAACTTCCCGGGCCAGTTCCGCCACCTGGCGCCCGCGCTGGCGGCCGAAGGCCATGAAGTGGTGGCGCTGGGCATGGCCGAACATGCGGACCGCCTGCCCGGCGTGCGCCATGTCGTGCACCAGGCGCGCCTGCCGGCGCACGCGCAGCAGCAGGCGCCACAATTGAAAGACCTGTACAGCAAGGTGCTGCGCGGCGAATCGGCCGCCGCGGCGCTCCATCGCATGAAGACGGACGGCTTTACGCCCGATATCGTGTTCGCCCACCCGGGCTGGGGCGAGGCGATGTATGCGAAGGATGTCTTCCCGCGCGCGCGCCTGCTGGTCTATGCCGAATACTATTACGGTGCCGAAGGCGGCGATTCGCATTTCGACCCGGAGTTCTCCGGCCCGCCCGACCTGGCCAGCCTGCAGCGGCTGCGGCTGCGCAACACGCACCTGTTGCACGCCATGGCGGTGGCCGATGCCGGCCTGTCGCCGACGGCATTCCAGGCCGGCCGCCATCCGCCGTGGTTCCGCGACCGCATCAGCGTGATCCACGACGGTATCGACACCGACCGTTTCCGCCCCGATGCGCAGGCGCGCGTGTCGCTGAGCGGCGCCGGCGTGGCGCTCAAGCCGGGCGACGAAGTGGTCACGTTCGTCTCGCGCCAGCTGGAACCCTACCGCGGCTACCATGTGTTCATGCGCGCGCTGCCCGAACTGCAGCGGCTGCGGCCCGATGCGCGGGTGATCATCGTCGGCGGCGACGGCGCCAGCTACGGTGCCGCCGCGCCGGCGGGCAAGACCTGGAAGGCCATCTTCCGCGACGAGGTGATGTCGCGGCTGGACATGCGCCGCGTCCATTTCGTCGGCCGCCTGCCGCATGCGCTGCTGACGCAGCTGATGCAGGTATCGGCCGTCTACACCTACCTCACCTATCCGTTCGTGCTGTCGTGGTCGCTGATGGAAGCGATGAGCGCCGGCTGCCTGGTCGTCGGTTCGCGCACCGCGCCGCTGGAAGAGATGATCGAGCATGGCCGCAACGGCCTGCTGACCGACTTCTTCGACCACCAGGCGCTGGCCGCCACCGTTGCCGACGCGCTGGAACGGCGCGACAGCCTGGCACACCTGCGCACGGCGGCACGCCAGACCATCGTCGACGGCTACGACCTGCGCCGGCATTGCCTGCCGGCGCAGAAGCGCTTCGTACTGGGCTGAACCAGCACGGCCATCAGGCGAGCAGGAAGTCGCCCGTACTGGTCGCGGCCACCCCGGTCAGCGTGGCGATCTGCGCCAGTTCCGCGGCACTGACCACCGCATCGCCGCCGTTACTGGTGAACAGGTACACGGCCGTGGTGGTCGCGGTATGCAGCGCGAACAGCGCCGTGTCGCCATTCGCGTAGGCCGCGCTGGCGCTGCCGATCGCCTTGGCGGCACCCGTCGCCGTCAGGCTGCCGGCGTTCTGCGTGAAGATCACCAGCTCGGCACCGGCCGAGAAGCCACCCGGCGCGCCGGCCACGACGGCGCCATCGATCACGGCATTGCCGTTGCCGACCGCGAGATCGATCAGCAGCCTGTCGATGCCTGTGGCGAAGTCGGCGATGGTGTCCTTGCCCGTGCCGATGACAAAAGTATCCCTGCCCGCGCCACCGGTCAGCTTGTCGTTGCCCGCACCGCCGCTGATGACGTTGTCCAGCGCATTGCCGGTACCCGTGAAGGCGCTCTTCCCGGCGTAGCGCAGTTCCTCGACATTGGCCGACAGCGCATGTTTCGTGGCGGTCGATTCCACGATGTCGTAGCCGCCGTTCGCCGCTTCCACGACCGTGTCGCCGGCCGCGTCGACACGGTAGAAATCGTTGCCGGCGCCGCCATCGAGCGTGTCGCTGCCCTTGCCGCCGACCAGGATATCGTTACCGCCGCCGCCTGCCAGCACGTTCGCGGCGCCATTGCCGGTCAGCGTATTGTTCGCGGCGTTGCCGGCCACGTTCACCGCCGCGGTCGACGTGACCGTGGCGTCCTCGATATTCGCCCCCAGGGTGTACCAGCTGCCCTTGGCCTTGATCGCGATATTCATGGTATCGTAACCTTCGCCGGCCAGTTCGATGGCCATGTCGCCGGCATTGTCGACCTGGTAGGTATCGTTGCCTTTGCGGCCGCTCATCTGGTCGGCGCCGGCCAGGCCGTCCATCGTATCGTTGCCGTCGGTCCCGACCAGCGTGTCGCCGGCGCTTGACGCCATGTTGAGGAAGATCTCGGCGATCGTCCGCGTGCCATCGCTGAACTGCACCTGCTCCATGTTCTTCAGCGTGATCTTCTGTGCGCCTTTCACGAGCACGACATCGGTCGCGTTGGGGCGCTGGCGGGTGTAGTCGGCCAGGGCACCGTCGGCCACGTAGGTATCGGTGCCGGTGCCGCCATCGATCCTGTCGTTGCCGCCGCCGCCGGCGATCACGTTGTCGAGGGCGTTTCCGGTGGCCGTGAAGGCCGAGGTACCGGTGTAGGCCGCGTTCTCGACATGCGCTGCAAGCACGATCTTCGACAGCGCCGTGAAGATAGTGTCCGTCCCTTCGCCCGCCTGCTCCGTCACCGTGTCGCCGGTCGCGTCGACGTAATAGGTGTCGTTGCCGCCGCCGCCAGCCAGCACATCGCTGCCCTTGCCGCCGTCGAGCGTATCGTTGCCGGCACCGCCCGCCAGCACATTGGCGCCGGCATTGCCGGTCAGCGTATTGGCCAGCGCATTACCGTCGATGGAAACGCCGAGCTTGCCCTCGACGGCGCGGCCGTTCTCGACGAAATCGGCCAGTTGCCATGCCTTGCCGGCATAGGCGACCTCCGCGGTGTCGATGCCGCCACCGGCCAGCTCGACCACCACGGTGCCGGTATTGCGCACCACGTAGGTATCGTTGCCGGCACCGCCTGCCAGGGTATCGTTCCCGTCGAAGCCGTCCAGCCGGTCGCTGCCTGCGGTACCCTGTATGCTGTCGCTGCCGTCGGGCGGCAGCTCGGCCAGGAACGCGGCCAGCGAATGAAATTTTCCGGCCATGCCGAAGAACTCCACATTGTGCACCGTCAGCGTCTGCCCTTCGCCGCCATGCCTGCTGGTGAACATCAGGCCGTCGGCACCGGCCCGGCGGATCGTATAGCT
Organism: Pseudoduganella sp. jia 9; assembly: GCF_055502615.1. Classification (NCBI taxonomy): domain Bacteria; kingdom Pseudomonadati; phylum Pseudomonadota; class Betaproteobacteria; order Burkholderiales; family Oxalobacteraceae; genus Pseudoduganella; species Pseudoduganella sp. jia 9. Next base: position 305,994 of record NZ_JBUPWE010000004.1, read on the forward strand.
GTCCCGGGACGCCATGGCGTACACGGTGTCGATCCCCGTGCCACCGTCGAACACGTCGTTGCCGGACGTGGCGGTCATGCCATCGTTGCCGGCGCCGCCGGTCATCGCATCGTCGCCGGCGCCGGCGGCCAGGTGATCGTCGCCGCCTCCGCCTTCCAGCCGGTCGTTGCCATCGCCGCTGACGAGGGAATTGCCCAGCGCATTGCCGGTGCCGGTGAATGATCCGGTGCCGGCAAACTTCAATACCTCCACGTTCGCCGCCAGCGTGAACCGGCTCGCCGTGACATGGACCGTGTCGATCCCGCCACCGGCCACTTCCCGGATGACGTCGCCCGATGAATCGGCGTAATACTCGTCATCGCCCAGTCCGCCGTCCATCGTATCGTTGCCACCGATGCCATCGAGCGTGTCGCTGCCGTTGGTGCCGTCCAGCACGTCGTCATGTACGGTGCCGGTGATGACGGGCGTGCCCGCTGTCGCGCCGCCTCCCCGAATCGAATGACTGTCGGGGATTTCCTGGATCTTCGCCCTGCCGTTCAATGTTGCCATGTCCACATTCCTTTCATCAACGCCGTGGTTGTGTTTCGGGAATGCAGAGCGTACTGGGCGGCGAAAGACCGATAATGGCCTGGAACAATCTGTCGGGCTGAACCATTCTGCATCGCGTGAAAAAGCCGCGTCGAGCGCGGCTTTTTCACCTTTGCCTGCCGGCGCGCCAACGTTGCGCGCCGGCCATGATGCCGCGACATATTCCGCTGGCGATCGCTCCTGTCACGACAAGCATGGCCGCCATGTGCAGCGCCACGGCCGCGAGCGCCATTGACAACGGTGCCCAGGCGAAAGGGAGTGTCCCGCCCGCGGCAGGGAGCGCGGCGCCGAAGCACAGGGGCACCAGCGCCGGGACCAGCATCATCCCGGCGCCATGCGCCATGGCGACCAGGAACGACCAGAGCGCCAGGCCAGCATGTCCGGCCGGAAGACGCGCCAGCAAGGCCCGGCGGCCCGACCAGTGCGCGGCCAGCCCCGCGGCGAGCATCGTGGCGGCGAGCAGCTGGACCAGCGCCCGGTCGAGCGACGCACCGAATGCGACGGTCGCGCCCACCAGTACGACAGCGCACCCATGGCCCACGGCGATCGGCACCAGGGCGCGCACCGCCCGGGACCGGTCGCCCGAGCGCAGGCCCCATGCCGCGGCGAGCAGCCAGCCGGTTGCCGGATTCAGCCCGTGCAGGGCGCCGCTACCCGCCACCGCCAGCCAGGGCAACCAGTTGTCCATGCCGCTTTCCACTTTTCCGCTTTCCAGTTTCCACTTCCGCCGCCCGCCGCACGCCGCGTCAAGCCTGCGCGTGGCAGCAGGAAGCCGCCGCCTTTGCGCCGGGCGTCGGCTCGTAACGGTCATGGTGGCGTACCCAGTCCATCGTGTAAGCCGCGTTGTGCTCGTCGCGCCCCTTCGGCACCAGGTCCAGCAGGCTGTAGGTTCCCATCATGGCTTCCACGCCCCGCCCGTAGGTCGAATAGGTGTGGTACACCTCGTCCGCGCCGGGCCGGTGGAACACGCTGATGCCGGGCGCCTCCTCGCTCGGGAACGGCTGCATCACATAGTTGTAGGGCACCGCGCCACGTGCCAGCGCTTCGGGCGCGAAACTGACGCCGAAGTCTTCGTTGAAGCCGCTGCCGTGCGACGATACCCAGCTGAATTGCCAGCCCATGCGCCGGCGGAACCGCTCGATCTCGGCCAGCGGGGCACGCGACACGACGACCAGCGTGACGTCGCGCTGCGCCAGGTGCACGTTCATGCCGTCGATGTGGTCGGCCATGAAGGAGCAGCTGGCGCACCCCTGTTCCCAGCCGGGCCCGAACATGAAATGCTGCACCAGCAGCTGGCTGCGTCCGTCGAACAGGCCGGCCAGCGTCTGCCGCCCCGCCGGCGCGTCGAAAACATACTCCCTGTCGATGCGCACCCACGGCAGCGCGCGGCGCTCGCGGGCGACCGCGTCCTTCAAATGTGTCAGTTCTTTCTCGCGCGCCAGCAGCGCCTTGCGCGCGGCCAGCCACTGGTTCCTGGCAACCACGGCATGGCCGTTCGGCTGCGCTTCGGTACGGACTGCGTTGCTCACTTCGGAAATCGCGGTATTCATGGTGTGCTCCCTGGCTCGCCGAGCCGTGTCAATGGAATGGAACGTTGTGAGACGGGTGCCGCACGCTGCGCGGCACCGTCAGCCACCCCCGGAAGCCGCTTTGGGACGCCGCACGGCGCGCACCTTCCCGCTCGCCCCGCCGCCGCAATAGAACAGCTCCGCGCCATCGGATTCCAGCCCGCTCACGCCGGCGCCCGGCGGCATTTCCAGCCGTTCCAGCACGGCGCCGCTGCGCGGGTCGATATGGCGGATGTCGCTGGACTCCCCTTCCCAGGTGCCGTGCCATAACTCGCCGTCGACCCAGGTCACGCCGGTGACGAAGCGGTTGGTTTCGATGGTGCGGCGGATCGCGCCACTGTCCGGATCGATCTGGTGGATCTTGCGCTCGCGGTACTGCCCCACCCACAGGCTGCCCTCGGCCCAGGCCAGCCCGGAGTCGCCGCCGTTGCCCGGCGCCGGAATCGACGCCACGACCGCGCCGCTGGCGGGATCGATCTTGTCGATGCGAGCCTCGGCGATCTGGTACAGGTGGCTGCCGTCGAACGCCGTGCCGGCGTCGCCGGAGCGGTCGAGCGAGCGCGTCACCGCGCCACTGGCCGGATCGAAGGCGACCAGGCCGGCGCCGGTGGCGGCCCAGACTTGCGTGCCGTCGTGCGTCACGCCATGGATCGGCGGTGCGCCGGCGAACGGGCCATACTCGCGCACGATCTCGGCAGGCTGGCTGTCGCTGCGTGCCGCGCTGCCGCCGTTCGCCTTGCTCATCTCCTTGCTCATCGATTTGCTCATCGTTCTGGTCTCCTGGAATGGCGCCGCGAAAGGGGCGCCGCGAGACCACTCTAGCGAATCGGCAGCGCAGTGGGGAGTAACAAGATCGTCGTGAATCCCGTCAATGGCGGCGCCAGCCAGCGGCGCGCCCGCCCGCCGCCGGCGGCGCGTACCCGCCCGCCCGCTTCCAGCTCGGCAAGCGCGCGCTGGACAGTGCGCTGGCTCGCGCCCACCGCCAGCGCCAGTGCCGAGGTGGACCACGGTGCGCCATCGGAAAGCAGTGCCACCAGCGCGGCTTGGTCGCCATCGATGGGCGGCTCCAGCAGGGCCAGGCCGCGGCCATCGCGAGGCTGGAACGCGAAGCCCTGCGCGGTCGCCACGATGTCGGCCAGCGGCGCGGCCAACGCACGCAGGCGGCCGATCTCGACCCGCAGGCGCGCCCGGTGCGTGTCGTCGGGATGCCCGATTCGGAAAGCCCGCGCAATCAGCGCTTCGCGGCTGGCGCCGCCGGGCCACACCTCGGCAAGCGCGCGCGCCAGCGCGAACAGCACCGGCCGGCGCGCCAGCGGCCGCCACGTGGCGCCGGCACCGACACCGCGGCGGCAGGCATCGACCACCAGCGTGTCGGAAGCCAGCAGCGCTGCCACGTCGTCGAGCCGCAGCACCTGCGCCCCGCCGGCGGCCACACGGCGGGCGGCCGGACGAACGAGCGCCGCGCGCGCATCGTCCACTTCGGCCAGCAGCACCGGTATGCCGGCCTGCGAAGCCGCCGCGTGCGCCCGCTGCAGGGCACTGCGCGCCGCATCGATGCGCAGCGAGCGCAGCGCCAGCTCGGCCGCGATCAATGCCGCGACGGCCGCCAGCGCGGGCGGCAGTCCGCGTGCATCGAGCCGCGCCAGCGCCGCCTCCGCTTCGTCGAGGCAGCCCAGCAGCAGCAGGCGCCGCGCCGCGATCAGGCGCGCCTGCAGCGCGTTGGCAAGGTCGCCATGGGTATCGAGCGTGGCGGCGGCCAGCGCCAGGGGGCGCGGCGATCCGCCGATGTCGCGCATGGCCAGCGCCACTTCGGCTTCCGCCACCACGCAGCGGGCCCGCGCCAGTGCTTCGTGCGCACCGAAGCCGCGCGCGGCCGACCGCAGCAGCTCGCGCGCACGCGGGTGCTCGCCCAGCTGGGCCATGGCGATGCCGCGTAGCGCCAGTGCCGCCGGATCGTCGCGCAGCGCAATCCGGTTCAAGGCGCCAAGCGGATCGCCAGCGGCCAGCGCGCGCGCGGAAGCGGAGATCAGGGAGTCCATGACGCAAGGCTACACTACCCGGCGGCCCATCCGGTGTGTTGCCTCTAGAAATAAGTAGTTACCACATGACATCGAAAAATCGTGATCCTGAACGCTACAATCCCGCCCTTTGAAAAATATCGGGAAGGTTTGAGCAATGAAGGCATTTGCTGACATGAATATCGGGAAGCGCCTTGGCGCAGTCTTTACGCTGGTGCTTGCCCTCACCGTGGTGATCGCCGTTGCCGCCATCTGGCGCCTGAACGCGATCGGCAACGAGACCAGCGCGATGATGGCCGCGCCACTGGTCAAGGAACGCCTGATGAGCGAATGGCATACCCAGACGTTCGCCGCGGTACGCCGCACCGCCGCCATCGTCAAGAGCAACGATCAGAGCCTGGCGGAGTTCTTCAAGGCGGACGGCGCCAAGACTTCCGGCCGCTCGTCCGAACTGATCCAGCAGATCGAGCCGCTGCTGGGAAGCGAGGAAGAGCGCGCATTGTTCAAGCGCATCGGCGAACTGCGCAAGGCCTACACCGAGGCCAAGGACAAGGCGATCAAGGCGCGTACCGATGGCGACGCCGACGAATCGGCGCGCATCCTGACCACCGAGTACCTGCCGGCTGCCGACATCTATGAGAGCACCCTGGGCAAGCTGGTCAAGATGCAGCAGCGCCACATCGACGCCATCGCCGCGGACATCCAGGCCGACAACCGGAACAGCGCGCGCATGATCGGCATCGTGGCCGCCGCGGCGGTGACGCTTGGCGCGCTGTGTTCCTGGGTCCTCACGCGCGGCATCGTGCGCCCGATCCGCGAAGCGGTCGAGCTGGCCGAAACGGTGGCCAGCGGCGACCTGACGCGGAAGATCGACGCCGCCACGAACGACGAAACCGGCGCCCTGCTGCGCGCGCTGCGTCACATGAACGACAGCCTGGTCAATATCGTCACCGAAGTGCGCGGCAGCACCGAAACCATTGCCGGCGCCTCGGGAGAAATCGCCGCCGGCAACATGGACCTGTCGCGCCGCACCGAACAGCAGGCAGCTTCGCTGGAAGAAACGGCGGCCTCGATGGAACAGATCACCGGCACCGTGCGGCAGAATGCCGGCAATGCGGGCCAGGCCAACCAGCTGGCGATCGCGGCGTCGAGGATTGCCACCGAAGGCGGCGCGGTGGTCGGCCAGGTCGTCACGACGATGGGTTCGATCAACGAATCGTCGCGCAAGATCGTCGACATCATCGGCGTCATCGACGGCATCGCCTTCCAGACCAATATCCTGGCGCTGAATGCCGCCGTGGAAGCGGCGCGCGCCGGCGAACAGGGCCGCGGTTTCGCGGTGGTGGCCTCCGAAGTGCGCACGCTGGCCCAGCGTTCGGCCGCGGCGGCCAAGGAGATCAAGGGCCTGATCGGCGATTCGGTCCAGAAGGTCGACGCCGGCACCCGGCTGGTCGATCAGGCCGGCGCGACCATGGAGCAGGTCGTCGAATCGATCCGCCGCGTCACCGAGATCATGGCCGACATCACCCACGCGACGCAGGAACAGGCCATCGGCATCGAGCAGGTCAACCAGTCCATCGGCCTGATGGATGAAGCGACCCAGCAGAATGCCGCGCTGGTCGAGCAATCGGCCGCGGCGGCAGGGGCGATGCAGGACCAGGCAGCCACGCTGGCGCAGGTGGTGGGGGTGTTCAAGCTGGATGCCACGGCAGTGGCGGTTGCAGGCCCGGCAACTGCGGCATCGGGACGCAGGCCAGCGGTGCGTATGCTGCCGGCTGCGCGGATGTGAAGGTGCCCATGGCGATGACCGCCGGGCCGGCCAGGCAAGTCAGTGCCGTTCCCGAAGAGCGTTTTCGATCTTCTGGTCGGTCTTGTACTGGCTGAGCGCATAGACAGCCCAGATCGTTGCCGGGAGCCAGCCGATCAGGGTGACTTGCAGGATCAGGCAGATCACGCCCGCGATCGGACGCCCGATGGTGAAGAACGTCAGCCAGGGCAAGATGAGAGCAATGATGAGACGCATGAATCTTCCTTTGTGTAAGCCCCCGCGTTGGCGCGGCGCCGGGGCAATGGTCATGTTTACTGTTGTCGGCAGGTGCGGCTTGCCGAATCCCTGCAACGGCATCGGCACAGCCGCTCGGGCGGCTGCATCGATGGTTGCATCGGTCATGCTACAGCAGCCAGCTTCCGGCAAAACTCAACAATTATCACATCGTACTCCACGGCATCGTTTCCCTGGCCGAGCAGCCGAGTGAGCGACCGGCCGGACGCATGCGAAAGAACCTCGCCGATTCCGATCCGGCAGTCCGATGCCATCGCGTCAGTCGGGAAGCGCCGCGAGCATCTCTGCCAGCGCCTTCTGCGAATGCTCATTGAGCCTGCGCGCCATCGTGAGGTGCAGCGTGGCCAGCCGGTCCGCGGCCTGGGCTTCCAGGATCACCGGCTGCACCATCCGCTCGGCGGCCTGATGGAACTGCTGCGCGGTGGCATCGAGCTGTGCCGCCAGCTCCCTGCGCGCTGCGTCCAGCTGCTCGCGAAACGCTTTTTCAAACACTTCGCGCTGGTGGCCGACTTCGTCCAGCTTGCGCTCCGCGGGATTCATCATCCACTTGAACACCCCCGCAACAAGCAGCGCGCCGCCGACGATGGGCGCGACCGGCGCGATCACCGGCATCACCGCGGCGGCGCCCAGGAAGTAGGCTGCCGCGCCTGTGCCGATGGCGGCCGCGCCGCCCACCTTCAGCGTCATGTTGGTGGCATCCTCGGCGCCGTTCCTGAGGCGCGTTCCCCAGCGCAGTGCCGGCGCCGCGCCGGCCAGTTCGGTGTGATGCAGCCGCTTCAGGATCGTACTGCGCGACAAGGCCATCTCTTCCTGGAACAGCCGCAGGTCTTCGTGGATCAGCTGCAGCGATCGTTCGCGCCGGGAGATGATCCGGTTTACCCTGCGTTCGAGTTCCTTGCCGAACGTGGATTTGGCGATGCTCTCCCATGTCGCCGCGCGTTTCCACTGATCGGTATTGAGGCGGTCGACGACCTCGCGCTCGAACGCATTGCCCGCGTCGTGGATCGCTTCCTCCAGGTCTTCGTCGAACGTCTCGCGCTCGAAGGTGATGCGCGCATCGGCGATGGCCAGGCGCTGGCCGACCTGCTTCTGCAAGCCGTGGGCCGATGCGAGAAAGGCGGCGGCGGTATCGCTGGAGCTTTCGAAATCCGCGATACGGTCGTTGAATGCCGAAATTTCCTGGCTGACGCGCGCGCACGCCGCAGTCATGCGCCGGGAAAGTTCCGCCTTGTCCAGCGTTCCCTGTTCGAATTCGAGCACGGCGCCCGCCAGTGCCAGGTCGCCGGTGGCGCGAACGCACAGGTCGGCCAGGTCCGCATACTTGCGCCCCTTGAGCATGCGCGACGAGCCCAGGCTCACCTTGCTCCAGAGGCTTTGTTCGTTCGCCGGAAAAGCTTCGAGCTCCCCGGGGCGGAGCTGATAGCGCAGCGCTTCGGCGAAATGGCCCGCCATGTCCCTGCTGCGCGTTCCCTGGATCGACAACAGCGCACGGGCCGCCTCGAACGCCGCCGCGGCGGTTGCCTGGTCGATGCCGTCGGACGCCGCATGCAGGTCATCGAAGGCCACCTTCCAGTTCAACGGGTGTTCGACACATTCCAGCAATACCACCCGTGCCAGCGCCGAATCGTTCATCAGCGCCGCGACATCGTTCAGGGCATTGAAGTCGGCCACGTTGAGGATGCCGTCCGAGCTGGCGATGGCTGCCACCGCTCTCAGGTAGGCGGTGGGAAAGGTGACATCATTGGCGACGTAATGCGCCAGTTCGCGATGCTGCGCAGCGTTCTGCTGGCCGAAATTGTCGAAACTTGCTGATGGCGGCTTGATGGTCATGGGCTTCCTGGAACGCTTGCGGCTCTTGTTGCGCGAGTGAGCTGCATTCTACTTCAGTACTGTTCCGCCAGCGCCCGGTGCGGCTCGACTGGCTGAATCATGCCGCTGGCCGGGAAATCGCGCAGGAGCGCGTCCGCCTCCCCCAAAAGAGTTGGAATTTGACTTTTTATTTGATTGCGGCAGGCGCATGATGATTCGTGCGACCGCCAATACTCGCCATGCCTTTCTACATTCCCTGGAGAGCATCATGGATACCCGCTGCACTTCGACGTCTATTCCCGTTCTTCGCACAATTGCCGCACTCGCGCTCGCGCTGTGCGTACCTGTTGCGCATGCCGCGCCGCCGATCGACAAGAAAGTCGAGGGATTCACGGACAAGTATGCGCAGGTCAACGGCGTGCGGTTGCACTACAAGATCGGCGGAAAGGGCACGCCGGTGGTGCTGCTCCATGGTTATGCCCAGACGGGCCACATGTGGGCACCGGCCATGCGTGAACTGGTCAAGAACCACACCGTGATCGTGCCGGACCTGCGCGGTGCCGGCGGCTCGGAGAAGCCGGAGAGTGGCTATGACAAGAAGACGATGGCGGTCGATATCCATGAACTGGTGAAATCGGTCAGCAGCGAACCGGCCGCGGTGGTCGGCCATGATATCGGCATGATGGTTGCCTACGGCTACGCGGCGCAGTTTCCAGCCGATACCAGCCGCTTGGTCGTGATGGATGCGTTCGTTCCCGGCGTCGGTGACTGGCGCAATGCATTTCCTGCCCAGGCAGTCTGGCATTTCCATTTTTATGGCGAGACGCCGCTGGCACTGGTGAAGGGCCGCGAACGCATCTACTTCGAGCATTTCTGGAACGACTTCTCCGCCGACAAGAAAAAATCGATCTCCGAAGCGGACCGCAAGCTGTACACCGCCGCCTATGCGCAGCCGGGCGGCATGCGCGCCGGCTTTTCCTACTTCAGCGGTTTCGAACAGGACGCGGCCGATTTCGGCCCGATGAGCCAGACGAAGCTGACAATGCCGGTGCTGACCATCGCCGGTGAGAAATCGGCCGGCGATTTCCTCGGCAAGCAGGCGCGCATGTACGCGGACAATGTCCAGAGCGTGATCATCAAGGGATCGGGGCACTGGCTGATCGACGAGGCACCCGAACAGGTGGTACCGGCGCTTGCCGGCTTCATCCGGCAGGCACCGTAAACGCGCCGGTTGTGCCGGCATGACGAAGGCGGCTGAGCAGTCGCCGCCCACGCATGCCGGCTATCGCGTCAGGCTGTCTCGATCGACGTGCTGATTACGCCGACCAGCCCGATCTTCTCGGCCGAATCCGCAAAGCTCAGCAGTGCGTCGCCGCGGTCGATCGTGCCGTTGTCGAGTTGCCCTGCCCATGCGGCCACCTCGGCGGCAGTGCCCTGCCGCGCCAGGCCCGTCTCGTACAGGTATTCGACGAACTGCAGGTTGCTCATGGCGCCGAATACCGGTGCCGCCTCGGAATCGTGGACGAAGCTGCGGGCAATGTCGCGCATGCCCATGCCGTCCTCGCCCGCCGCAATCCAGTAGTTCAAGCCTCCCGCATCGGCCTTGCGGTCGAACAGCGTGTCATACATGCGCACGAGCGTGGCCACATCAGTGAGATTGAAGTCCAGCGTCTGCCCGGACGCCCCGTCCCGATCCAGCTTCTCGGCGGAATTGGCGATCGCCAGCATGACGTCCGCCCTGTCGACCTTGCCCTGCTCCAGCAGCCCGGACCAGTACTCGCGGCCCACGCCGTCGATCGGGCGCCCCAGTGCGCGCTGGTACAGCCCTTCCAGGAACGCCGCATTGTCCTGCGCACCAAGCAACGCGTCCGTTTCCATCGAGGCGACGAGCCGGGCCGCGATGTCGCTCAGCGACATGCCGCCGGCGTTCATCGCTACCCAATAGTCCAGCCCTGCGGGATCGGGCACGCGATCGAACATCGCGTCGTACATGCGCGAGATGACGCCGCTTGCGCTCATATCGGCAGCGGCGCCGCCGAAGTCGAGCTTCTCGACATTCGCCACCGTGTCGGTGCCGTCGGCCCCACCGTTACGGTGTGTCACGGTCAGCATGCCGTTCTCCACCCGGAAGGTATAGTCGGCGCGTCCGGTGCCGGCCAGGCGCACCGTGTCGATGCCGGTGCCGCCGTCGATCGTGTCGTTGCCCTGGCCGCCGAAGACCACGTCGTTGCCTTCGTCGCCGAAGATCCTGTCGTTGCCGCCGGCGCTGCCGACGATGTCGTCGCCCGCGCCGCCATGCAGTTCGTCGTCATCGGCGCCCAGCATGATGTGCTGGCTGCTGCCGTCGCCCCAGACATGCTGCGAGCCGGCCCCGCCAGTGACCTTGACGGCCCCGATGACGGCGGCAAACTCGACATTCTGCAACTGGATTTCCATGCCCGCAGGCAGGCCGCGGGTGTCGATCACCAGCGCCGTCATCGGCTGGTTCGCCGCCTGCGGCGCGGCGCTGATCACCAGCGGCTGCGCCGGTGCCGCCGCATTCGACGCGGTCGTCGGCACGATGGTCTGCACCAGCAGCGGCGCGTCGGTCGGCAGGCTCGCCAGGAAGCCGGAGCCACCGCCGGTGAGCTGGTTCTGGTCCAGCGAGCCCGCCTCGGTATGGGCCCTGATCTCGCGGATCAGGCCGGCCAGCGAATTGCCGGCGGCCTGCGGCGTTCCCGTGCCGGTCACGGTCAGGCCATAGCCGACCGGCACCTGAGCCGTCAGCAGGCTGCTGCCATCGGCTGCCTTGACGAGCGGGATGTCGGCAACCGTGTTGTTGCCGACGACTTCAGGCCGCTCGGGCACCACGACCGGGATCGTCACCACCTGGCTGACCGAACCATCGCTGTTGGTCACCGTTCCGGTGCCCACTGTCACGCCGTCGACGGTGTCGGTCTTCGGCGGCACGACCGGCGGCGCGGGTGGCGTTTCATCCGCGTCGGCCACGCTGACGCTCAGCGTCTGCCGGTCGATCCCGCCATCGCCGGCGGCGCTGATCTCCACCACATAGGTATTGTCGTGCGGCGTGCCGCCGGCATCCTGTGGCGATTCGAAGTCCGGTGCAACGATGAAGCTCAGTGCCCCGGTACTGGCATCGATGGCAAACTTCGCCATGTCGGCGCCGCCGCTGATCGCGTACGTCACGACACCCGGCGCCGTGGCGCTCACCGTCGTGACGGACGTCGTGTTTTCCCGCATGCTGACAGCCGCCACGGCATCCCCGCCGTTGCTCGATATCAGTGGCGCGATCAAGGCCACGCCACCCGGATCGGTGATGCTGCCGTTGACGATGCCGTCACTGTCGAGCGGACCGCCGTCCGCCAGGTCGAAGGTAATCTTGGTCTTGGTACCGACGGTCGTCACCGACTTGGCGATGCTGACCCATTTGCCGCTGTTGTCCTGCTTGAAATAGCCGTTGACCTTCAATGCGGCATCCACATAGATGCTCATCTCCACCGTGGCACCCGGCGTCACGTTGCCGATGGTGAAATCCAGCTGGCCCAGCGGCAGCTTGACATTCCTCGGCAAGCCGCCGGGAGCAGCCGTGGCGCCGACACTGGTCAGTGTCAGCCCTTCCGCAACGGCCAGCGTCGCGAACGGATTGCCGGCCACCGCGGTCGGCAGCGACGCCACGTTGATCTGCCGGCTGTCGGCAATGCCGTCGCCGTTGCCATCGCCCGTGCCGCCGTTGGCGCCCGGCACCGGGTCCTCGGCCGCATTGCTGCGCCCGTCGTTGTCGATATCATCGTCCGCCACGTCCGGCGTGCCGTCACCGTCGAGATCGGCCAGCACATTGATCGTCAGGGCCTGGGTATCGCTGCCGCCCCTGCTGTCGGCAGCCCTGACCTCGACCTGGTAACTGTTGTCGTGGTCGCTGTCGCTCGCCGCCGCCACCGTCGGCGCGGTCTTGAACCGCAGCGCGCCCGTCACGGCGTCGATGTCGAAGCGGCCCTGGTCCGCTCCACCGACGATGCTGTAGGTCAGCACATCCTGGTCGGCATCGCTGGCAGCCACGGTGGTGACCGCGGCATTGCGTTCGGCCAGGCTGACGACGCCCGTTGCGCCACCGCCATTGCTGGTGATGACCGGCACGGCATTGAACGACGTGCCGTGCGTGCCGCCCGCCGTATAGCCGGAGGACATGGCATTGCCCGCCATGTCCGCGATACCGGTTCCCGCATTCTTCAGGTCCAGGCGCAGGCCGCCGTCGCCGCTGATGCCATTGACCCGGACGGTGTATGTGGTGCCCGAACCGCTGACGCTGGCAATGGTGCCAACGGCATTGCCGCTCCTGCCGAGCGAAAAATCGGCCGCGTCGACGCCGGTGACCGCTTCGTTGAACACGACCGTAAAGTCGACTTCCGCCGCATCGGCTGCCGGCGTACCGGCCACGCCGATGCTGCCGACGCCGGCGCGGACCAGGTCCACGTGGGCATTGCTGCTGTCGGCCCGGCCTGTGACGTTGCCGGCGTCGTCGGACACCGTCACGGAAACATTGCGCCCGGCCGCACTGATGCTGCCATCGGCCAGGGTGTAGGTGGCGCTCCAGATGCCGGCGTTATTCGTGGCCGCAACCATGCCGCCGCCAAACTGGCTGAAGTCGAACTTGACGCTCGCGGCATCGCCGTTATTGTCGCCTGCGGCCGTATTGTTCCAGGTGGCGGTGACCGTATCGCCGATCCGGTAGATCCCGTTGACGCCTCCGGCGCCACCGATGGCAATGGCGGCATCCGTGACGGTGGGTGCCTGGTTGTCGACCGCTGCATCGCTCGAATCAGCCCCCGTGCTGCTGTTGCCGGCATGGTCGGTGACGGTCACGGCGACGTTGCGGCCAGCGGCATCGAGAGCGCCGGATGCGATGGTGTAGGCGGCGCTCCAGGTACCGGCATCGTTGCTTGCCGCCACGGCCGTGCCGCCGCCGAACTGGCTGAAGTCGACGGCGACACTGCCCGCATCGGGGTTGTTGTCGCCGCTCGCCGTATTGTTCCAGGTCACCGTCACGGTATCGCCCGCCTTGAACGCGCCTGCCGTGCCGGTGGCCCCGCCGATGGCGAGATGCGCGTCGGAGACGAGCGGCCGCAGCGTATCGCCGGCGATGCTCACATTGCCGGTACTGGCCGTGTTCTGGTTGCCCGCGGCATCCGTAAAGGTCGCGCCGGCAATCGCAATGGTGCCGGCCAGGGTGTTCAGGTCCGCCGACGGCGTGAAGATCGCCGTATAGACTTTCGGATCGGCGGTGACGCCGAAGGCGCTGAGCGTGCCGCCGGTCACGGCGATATCGCCTTCCGCGAAGCCGGACGGTACTTCGCTGAAGCTGAACGTGACGGTGGCGGTCTCGCCGGCCTTGAAACTCGTCGCGGTGGAGGCAATGGCAACGGTCGGCGCCAGCGTATCGAATACCAGCGACGGCGAGGTGCCGGCGCTGCCGCTGTTGCCTGCGCCATCGGTGTAGGCGCCATTGGCGACGGTGATACTGGCCACGCCGTTATTGGCGGCGGCCGCGGGGGTGAATGTGGCAGTCCGCGTCAGGCCGCTGCCGGAGATGGCGCCCAGGGTGCCGCCGCTGACGACGACGTCGCCATTGCTGCCATCCCAGGCAAAGCTGCTGCCCGGATCGGCGCTGAAGGTGAACGTGATGGTGGCGGTTTCGCCAATCTTCAGCGCAGGCACGTTGCTGCTGATCGCCAGTGTCGGCGCGACCGCGGCAGCAATCGTGACGGCCAGCGCGCCGGACGCCGTCCCGGCATTGCCTGCCGCATCGGTCGCCCTGGCAGTGATGTGATGGCTGCCAGCCGCCAGGCTGCTCGACGTGATGGTCCAGTTGCCGGAACCATCGGCCGTGTCGGTGCCCAGAACGGTCGTGCCATCGGTATCGTACAGTGTGACCGTCGCGCCGATCTCCGCCGTGCCCGTGAAGGTGGGCGTCGTATCGACGGTCAGGTTGTCCGTGCTGCTGCTGCCGGTGTCGCTGGCGGCGTCGAGGTCCGGCACGGACGGCGCCGCGGGTGCCAGGGTGTCGAACGTCAGCGACGGCGTTGCAGCGGCACCGCCGCCGTTGCCTGCCGCATCGGTGTAGGCGCCATTGGCGACGGTGATGCTGGCCACGCCATTGTTGGTGTTTGCCGCAGGGGTGAACGTGGCGGTGCGGGTCAGGCCGCTGCCGGAGACGGCGCCCAGCGTGCCACCGCTGACGACGACATCGCCGCTGCTGCCATCCCAGGCAAAACTGCTGCCCGGATCTTCGCTGAAGGTGAAGGTGATGGTCGCGGTTTCGCCGATTTTCAGCGCGGGCGCGCTGCTGCTGATCGCCACTTCCGGCGCGCGCGTGTCGCCTGTCATTGCCACGTTGACGGTGCTGGCTGCATTGAGCGTACCCTGCGCGTTGACGAATCCCTGCGCGCGCACCGAAATGGCCGCGCTGAGGTTCTGGGTGTCGGCAGCCGGCGTGAAGGTCGCAGTGTAGACCAGGCTGTTGTTGGCATCCGCCACTGGCCTGGCGAGGCTGCCGCCCGAGACGATGACGTCGCCGGCATCGAAGCCGGTCGGCACCTCGCTGAAGGTAAACGTGATCGTCGCGGTCTCGCCGGCCTTCAGCGTTGCCTTGTCGCTGGTGATCGCCACCGTGGGCGCCGGCAGCCCCGTCGTGAAGTTGTACGTGGTGCTGTCGGCAATGCCCGCGAACGGATTGCCGGCCATGTCCTCGATCGCCGTGGCGTCGATGCGGATCGCATACTGGGTGCCGTAATCAAGCGGCGCGGTCGGATCGATCGTCAGCGTGCCGCCGGCAATGGCAACCTTGCCGTTGCCGGTGCCGCTATCGGTGGCAACGTCGAACTCCTCGACCACCGCACCATCCGACACCCTGACCAGGGTGATCTTGCCGGTGCCGAATTGCACGTCTTCGTCGAACGCCACCCGTGGCGAGGTGGTGATCGCGACACCGGTGGCATTGTCCAGCGGCGCATGCTGTGCGGCGTCGAGCTGCGGCGCGCTGGTGTCCTGCCCATTCATGGTGAACGTCACGGGGGCCGAAGTGCCGCCGTCGCCGTCATCGATCGTCACGCCGAATTCGCGCGCGCCGGCCGTCGGCGCGGTGTATTGCAGGTATTGCAGGAACACGGCAACCGCTTCCGGCGTGGCATCCGCGCTGTCGAAGTCGATGCGCAGTGCATGGCCGCCCTGTCCGTCGTCGCTGCCATGGACCTGGCCGATGGCGACCCAGGTATCGCCAGCATTGACGATATTGACATAGATCGTGTCGCCGATCGAGATGATACCGTCCGCATCGTTGAGCGTGGCACCGGCCTTGACGGTATTGTCCTCCACGTCGAAGGAGAATGTACCGTCGCTGGCGCCCGCGCCGCCCGTCCTGGCGATGTTCAGATAGCCATTGTTGAAATCTGTTGAATCGCTGTCGGTAATGCTCGCAACTGCCTGATTGTCCTGGTTGTCGATGTATTGAGGCGTACCCAGCGTGAAATCGCCAGTGTCGTTCGCCAGCTCCATGATGACAGGAGCATCGGGCATCGGCGCGACCTCGACCCGGACCGGCACCGCAGCGACGGACTCGCCACCGTTGTTATCCCTGGCAACGACCGTAAAGGCGTTTAGCGTGCCATTCGCATCGGTCGCGGGAGTCCAGTAGGCATGGTGGGTGCCGTCGATCCTGTCGTTGCTGCCCGCGGCCCAGGCGGTGGCTGCCTGTGCGCTGGTGCCGATCTTCAGCGTACCGGAGACGAGCGCCTTGACGACGAAAGCATCGACCGTGCCGTCCGTATCGCTGTCGTCGCCGGCGCCAGCCAGGTCGGCGAAGGAAATCGTCCGTGGCGTGTCTTCCGCGCCGCCAGCCAGGTCGGCCATCGCCGTCAGTGTCGGGCTGTCGTTGGCGAGAAGGAGCACCCTGCCCTCGATGCCCGGGGACGAGGTATCCGACGCTTCGTCGACCCAGACGGTGGCAAACATGTCGGAAGCCAGCCCGGTGGTGACCGCCGAGTTCTGGTCGCCGCGCCGGTACTGGTTGATTTCGAAATCGCTGTTGTCCTGAGCGGTTCCCGACGAGGAATAGCGCCGGCCGAAAATGCCGTTCTGGTCATGGTCGCCGGTATCCGCGTGCCAGGTGATGACAAAGCCGCCTTCCGACAAAGCCGCCACGGCGGCCTCGAACTTGTAGGTTCCGGTCGCCGATTCGGTGTTGACCTGTTTGATCGAATCCTGCGGACTGCCGCTGCTTGCATACTGGCGATAGAAGATATCGGTCTGCAGCCAGTTCACAGCATCGCCTGCATAGCTGTCCCAGGCAATGACGAATCCGCCATCCTTCAACCCTGCCACCCGCGGCAGCGGAGCACCCGTGTCCCACGAATATGCCATGCCATCATTTGTTATCTGCAGGATGGTGGACGGGTCGGTGCCGAGCGCCGCCTGGATATTGCCGGTTTGGGCATCGCCCCAGGTGACGACATAGTCGCCGTTAGCCAGGGCAGCGACAGCCGGATTCGTGAAGCCGCCACCGCCGCTGGCAAACACCTTCTCCCCCCCGGATTTCGCACCGGTGGCGTCGAATGCCTGCCCGCGAACCACGCCATCGGCGGCAGCCCAGGCCATGACGAACGACCCATCCGCCAGCGCCGCGATGGCGGGCATCGTCTGGTCGCCAGCGGAAGTGGTGTTGGCAATCCTCGCAGTGCCGGCGGTGCCGTCTGCCTCGACGATCCGGTAGGCGATTTCCAGGCCATTGCTCGCGGACGCAGTGGCATACGCCACCACGAAGCGGCCATTGTCCAGCGCCGTCACGGCAGGCACAGTCTCATCGATACCATTCCCGGCAGCCGTGATGGCAAACTCGCTGCCGACAGCATTGCCGGTGCTGCCGTAAAGCTGTGCGTAGATGCCGTTCTTGGTTGAACTCTCGCCATCCTGGCCCGCCGACTGCCATACCGCGACGAAGTTACCGTTGCTGAGCGTGGTGATCGCGGGACTGGTCTGGCTTTCCGGCGCCGTGGTGCTGACATTCAGGTCGTTGCCGAAGTTCAGGTCGGTGGATACCGGGTCGACCGATGTCAGCGTGAATGTCCTGGTGTAACCCTCGCCATTGAGCGGATTGCCGGCACTGTCGGTCTGGTAGGTATCGTAATAGCGGGCCGTGACGGTCGCGGTATCGCCGATGGCCGGAACGGCACCCGTGTCCACCTTGAGCGTGGCGGTATTGCCGATCGAACTGTCGTAGGTCACGGTAAACAGGCCGGGTACGGATTGGCCGACGATTTCCCAATAGCCGTTCCTCGTCATGCCGGTATCGACAGGCGTCAACGTCGCAACGGTTTCTCCCTGCACCGCATCGCTGAAGAAGACAGTCTTGTTCGTGTTGATGTCGGTCGGCGCATGGTCCGGCACGATCGTGGAGCCGCTCGTTACCGCCTGGCCGGGATAACCCACGACATTCCAGGAAGTGGACACGCTATTCGTCGTCGTCGTATCGTTCGGCAACTGGTCGATGAAGCGCCAGATTGTCCCGGTGACCGGAACAAAATTGATGCTAAAGCCGGGATAGGCGTAATCGGTCCATGAGCCGCCGCCGTCCGCGCTGTACTGGAACTTTCCGCGCGTAAGAATCCAGTCAGTCGTATTGCCCGGAAAATCCGCGTTGCCAAAGCTGATATGCGTGACCGCCGCATTGGTCCTCATGTCGGCGGGCGATAATCCCTCGCCGAAGGTCCAGCTATAGCTGGTACCGCCGGGCCTGACCCAGATATTACCGGCGGCATCCCGTATGATCGGGATCGGCAACAGATGGCCATAGACGGACCAGTCGTCTGCAAACAGCGGCGCGATCCCGATGGGTGCACCGGCGTCCAGCGACCAGTCTCCGCCCAGTTCACGGGGCCCCGTCGGCGTCCTGGACGCAGCGACCGGCACCTGCATGGTCGCCGCGAGATGATCGATAAATGCTTCCCCGGCAGCGCCGCGGCCGACATTGCACCCGTAAAACAACATCTGGCCGCTGCCGCCAAGCGCTGCCGCAACCGCAAGCAGCTCACCCGCTCTCGCATGGACGGTATCGCTATCGAGCACCGTGTTGCCGAGTTGCACCCGCCCTTCGTCGCCATGGCTCACGATGTGAATGGCATCATATCCGGCACTGCCTGCAGCCCAGGCCGCCATCTGCGCAATCGCCTCGCCATCGCTATCGAGGATGACGATTTCCACTCCCTCGCGGATGTTATCGACAAGGATCCGATAATCGTCCAGGCAGGCGTCGATAAACGCCACTTCCTTTCGACCACCGCTTAGCTCGACGGCGCCAATGCCGCCAGCCAGCATGCATTGCAGGGAAGACTTCGTGATATTCCGGGCGATGGAGGGGAATTGCTGACAGGAGGAAGTAGGCATTATTAATCCGGTGCAGAAGAAACAATAAACGATGTCAAGATTGCCAGAAAATAATGGCAATACATACGTGATGAGACGCACGTTTCCCGCAGGGCGGTATCCTGGCGGAATGGCGTAAAAATATTTTAGAGAATGTATTACTGAGGAGATACTAGGACGGACGGGTATCGACGTCAAACGCTACCAAGTATTAACTTGGCTCTTGTGGCAACGTGGACACAGCCGTGTTTTCGCTTTATATATTGTCATGCATTAAATGCATGACATAAAAACATAATTTAAAACAGAGAATAGACAGGGGCAAATGCGTATTTGATGCTATTTACCCATGTGAATCGGCGGTGAGGCAGATAATCCGTCGTTCTGCGGAAATGACAGGCCATGAAAAAACCCCGGCTCCGCAAGGAAAACCGGGGTTTCTGGCATTCGCCGGAATCCAGCGGATTCCAGCCTTGTCGTTACACGTTGAACAGGAAGTTCAGCACATCCCCATCCTTCACGACGTATTCCTTGCCTTCGGCGCGCATCTTGCCCGCTTCCTTGGCACCGGACTCGCCCTTGAAGGCAATGAAGTCGTCGAATGCAATGGTTTGCGCGCGGATGAAGCCGCGCTCGAAGTCGGTGTGGATCACGCCGGCCGCCTGCGGGGCGGTGTCGCCCACGTGGATCGTCCAGGCGCGCACTTCCTTGACGCCGGCGGTGAAGTAGGTCTGCAGGCCCAGCAGCTTGAAGCCGGCACGGATCAGGCGATCCAGGCCCGGCTCGTCCATGCCCATGTCGGCCAGGAACTCGGTCTTGTCGGCGTCTTCCAGGTCGGCGATTTCCGCTTCGATGGCGGCGCAGATCGCCACGATCGGCGCATTCTGGGAAGCCGCGTAGTCGGTCAGCTGGTCCAGCAGCGGGTTGTTCGTGAAGCCTGTGTCGGACACGTTGGCCACGTACATCGCCGGCTTCGCCGTAATCAGGCACAGCGGCTTGATCAGCGCCATTTCCTCGTCGGACAGGCCCAGCGCACGTACCGGCTTGGCGTCGTTCAGCGCCGGCAGCACTTTTTCCAGCAGCGTGACCAGCTTGGCGGCTTCCTTGTCGCCGGAGCGGGCCTTCTTGTTTTCACGATGGATGGTTTTTTCCACCGTGCTCATGTCCGCCAGCGCCAGCTCGGTCTGGATCACGGCGATATCGTCCAGCGGGCTGACCTTGCCGGCCACGTGGATCACGTTCTCATCCTCGAAGCAGCGCACCACGTTGACGATGGCGTCCGTTTCGCGGATGTGGGCCAGGAACTGGTTGCCCAGGCCTTCGCCCTGCGACGCACCGGCCACCAGGCCGGCGATGTCGACGAATTCCACGATCGCATTGACGATGCGCTCCGGCTTGACGATCTCGGCCAGCTGCTTCAGGCGCGGATCCGGCACCTCGACCACGCCGACGTTCGGCTCGATCGTGCAGAACGGGTAGTTTTCGGCGGGGATGCCGGCCTTGGTCAGCGCATTGAAGAGGGTGGACTTGCCGACGTTGGGCAGGCCGACGATGCCGCATTTGAGACTCATGGAATTCCTTGTGAAATATGTAACGCCGTCGCCGGGCTGGTGCTGAGCGCGGTGCGGAAAATAGTCGCATTATAGCGCCGCCCGCCGCCGGCGGCGCCCTGTCAGGGGGCGGCCACGACGCGATCGCGGCCGCCACGCTTGGCGTCGTACAGGGCGGCATCGGCGCGCCGGATGATTTCCGCCACGGCCTCGCCCGGCCGGGCCGTGGCAAGCCCGATCGACACCGTGATCGCCAGCGTGCCGCCATCGACCGGCACGCGGCTAGCACGGATGCGCTCCAGCACCCGGCCGGCGACCGCCAGCGCGGCAGGCGCATCGGTGCGCGGCAGCGCGATGATGAATTCCTCGCCGCCGTAACGCGCCGCCACGTCGCCGTCGCGGGTTTCCTGCAGCAGCATCGCGCCCAGGCGGCGCAATACCTCGTCGCCGGCCGGGTGGCCGTGCTCGTCGTTGACGCACTTGAAATGGTCGGCATCCACCAGCAGCAGGGCCAGCGGCTCGCCATGGCGTTGTGCGGTGCCCAGCAGGCGTTCCAGGCTGTCCATGAAATGGCGCCGGTTGTACAGGCCCGTCAGGCCGTCGGTGGACGATTGCACGCGCAACTCCTCGGACAGCTCCTTCAGCGCGGCATGTGCTTCTTCCAATGCCGAGCGCGAGCGCTCGCGCTCGGCCAGCCGCAGGCGGAACTGCCACAGGTACAGCAGCGACAGCGCCGCCAGCGCGATCGCGCCGGCCGTCAGCAGCGCCGCCCGCTGCGCCGCATTGTCGATGTCTTCCAGTGGCAGCAGCAGGTTGACGTGCCAGTCCGTATCCGGCACCGGCCGGCGCACCATCAGGTAGCCGCCATGCCCGCCGATGTCGACGATGGTGGCACCGCTGTCGAGCGTGCGTTCCGTGTGCACGTCGAGCGGCGCGCGCAGCACGCCGTCGTACTGGCGCGTGCGGGCCACGCTGGCGCCGTCGCGCGCCGACAGCGCCGTCAGCGGCCGGTATTGCCAATCCTCCCGAGAACTGAGGAAGGCAACACCGCCGGCATCGGTCACCAGTACTTCGCCGCCATAGCCCTGCACGTCCGGCATCGCCAGGTCGGCCTTGACCACCGCCACGCCCAGCACGCCGCCATCGGCCGCCTTCACCACCTGCGACAGGAAGTAGCCGGGCCAGTGCGATGTGGTGCCCATCGCATAGAAATGCGCGCCGCCCTCGGTCAGCGCACGCGTGTAGTACGGCCGATAGGCATAGTTGACGCCGACGAAGCTGATCTTGTCCTGCCAGTTCGACGCGGCAATCCCCGTGCCGCGAGGATCGAGCACGTACAGTGCGGTGGCCCCGGTGCTGGCGCGCAGCCGCGCCAGGTGCAGGTTGGCCTCGCGTACCAGCTCCGGCCGATGCGGCTGCGCGAGCGCGTTGCGCACCGTCCGGTCGTTTGCCAGCACGTGCGGCAGGTAGGTATAGCGCCTGGGCGGTGCGAACAGCTGCACCGCGAAGCGCTCCAGACGCGGAACGGCCACCCGCTCCAGCCGCGCCACCTGGCCCTGCCAGGTCATCGAATACGCCTGCAAGGCTGCCAGGGCTATCGCCAGCACGAGTGCCAGCGCGAGCACCGGCACCAGTGGCGCAAGCAGGTTCCGGGCAGGCACCGGGCGTTGCGCCGGGCCGGCGGACGGGGTGGAGAGGGTCATCGGCGATACTTACAGGCAATAACAGCGAGCGAGTATATGCCAGCACCTCTGCCATTCATATCGCCTGGCACCACTTCCGCCGATAAGTTGGCGCCAGGTTATCGTTCAGTTGCGATATAGCCTCATCACTCCCCGGCCAGTGCCGCCAGCGCCTCTTTCCTGCCCGCCCGCATCTGCCCCGCCGCCGGCAGCGGCCGGTAAGTACCGGTGCCCAGCCGCACTTGCGGTGCCGGCTGCACGGCGCCGTGGGCATCGAGCTGCCACGTGGTCGGCAATTGCCGGTCGTCCGACACGCGCGCCCACGCGCACAGCAGGTCGGGTGCCAGTTCCGCCTGGCCGAACGCGAACGGGCGGCCAGCCAGCGTGGCCGGCACCGTCAGTGGCACGATCGTGCCGCCGTCGAACAGCGCGGCAAACGCATCCAGCGGCAACGCCAGGCCGCTGCCTTCGGCCTTCAGCACGGCTTCCTTCAGCGTCCAGAAGCGCAGGAACAGGCGGTCGTAGCCGCCCCGCGGGCAGGCCAGCAGCTGGATCTGCTCGGCACGGTGGAACAGCCGCTGCGCCACCAGCGGATCGGCACGGCCGGGCTGAACCGGCTCGATGTCCACGCCGGCCGCCGCTCCCGCCCCGGCCAGCAGCACGGCGCCGCCGCGGCAGTGCGACAGGTTGAACGCCAGGCCCGGCCTGCCGCTCAGGGCGGGCTTGCCCCAGCGGTTCGTCTCGAACGCCAGCCGGTCCGGTTCCGTGCCCGCCAGCTCGGCCAGCACGCGGCGCAGCAGGAAACGGCTGGCCAGGAAGTCGGCGCGGTCGCCGTCGAACACGAAGCGGCGTGCCCGCTCCCGCTCGGCCGCGGTGAGCCAGCCCTCGGCCTGCGGCAGCGCGGCCGCCACGTCGGCGGTGCGCAGCCACACCAGCAGCGGCTCATCCCCAGGCAAATGCAAGTTCTTCATGGATCGCCTCTCCCAGCGTTTTCAGCACCGCATCCCGGTCGTCGTGGATGAAGAAATGGGCACCGTCGAAGTGGCGCAGCGCAAAGCCGGCCGAGGTCTGTTTCGCCCAGCCCGTCATCTGGCTGGCCGGCACGGCAGCGTCGGCGCGGCCGGCCAGCGCCGTGATCGGCACCTCCAGCGGGCGGGCGGCGTGGTAGAGATACGTCTCGTGCATGCGGAAGTCGGCGCGCAGCATCGGCAGCAGCACATCCATCGTCTCGCGGTGGCGCAGCACTGCGTCCGGCGTGCCGCCATATTCGCGCAGCGCGTCGATGAATTCATCGTCCGGCAGCGCATGCAGGTCGCGCTTCGGATTCGGCAGATCCGGCGCGCGGAAGGCGGAAACAAACAGGCGGCGCGGCGGCTTGATGCCGCGCGCCACCAGCGCGCGCGTCAGCTCGAAGGCGATCAGCGCGCCCATGCTGTGGCCGAACAGGAAATACGGCTTGTCGGCCAGCGCGGCCACGGCCGGCACCAGGCCGTCGACCATCGCCGCCATCGTCTGCACCGGCGGCTCCAGCATGCGCCGTTCGCGGCCTGGCAGCAGCGCGGCATGCAGCTCCACAGCCGGTTCGATGTCGTCCAGGCCGCCCAGCCACGGACGGTACAGCGTGGAACCGCCGCCCGAGCTGGGCAGGCACAGCAGGCGCGCACCGGCCTGCGGGAGCGGGCGGGAAAAATGGGTAAACCAGGGATTCACGGTGTTCTCCTCAGGCTGCGCGGCGCAGCGGTTCAAAGACGCCGACCCGCTCGGTCGGCATGAAGGTCGGCGCATCCAGGCGCAGCACGGCGGTATTGACGATGAAATCGTGCTCGAAGCGGGTGATGCCGCGTACATTCGTGGTGGCCGGCAGCAGCCGCGCGATCAGCGGCTTGCGCCACTTCTGCGCAATGGTGGAAATGGCCCTTACCAGCGTGGCCAGCCGGGCCGGATCGCTGTCGGCGGAAACGGGAATCATGTCCAGCCCGCAGCCGCACACGGTCGAATACAGCAGCAGATCCTTCACGCCGACGTCGCCGCTGGCGGTGGCTTCGGCCAGCCGCGTGTCTTCCAGCACCGACAGCATGGTGCCGTTGAAACCCACCATCGGCAGGTTCGGCAGCGCATGCTGCAGCATGTCGTTGACCGCATACAGCGCGAACATGAAATCGAGCTGGCCGATGCGGCTGCCGTTCAGGCTTTCGACGACGGCCACGGCACTCGTCTCGTCGCCGGGGAATGGCGCCAGCGACAGGTCGAAACCGAGGAAGCGCACGCCCTGCTCGCGGGCCAGCCGCACCAGCAGCGGCAGCGTCTGCGCCACGCGGCTGGTCAGTTCCTGGCGGCAGGCATCGAGCCGGTCGGCGAAATTGTCGTGCCGGCCGCATGCCTCCAGGAACGGCCCGGCCAGTTCCAGCGCCACCGAGAAGCCCGGCGCGCCATCGTGCCAGGCGGCGGGGAAATACGGCGTGGCCGGCCTGATCCAGGCCAGTGCGGCAAAGCGGAAATTGTCCTGCTGCCGCGCCACCGTATTGCCAAGCCGCGCCATGGTTTCGGCGGCGGCGGCCACGGCTTCGTTGTGCAGGCCCTGCTCGCCGGCCACGCGCATATTGGTGAATACGTGGCGCGTCTCGCCGACGATCGCATCGATCAGGTCCACCCGCCGGCCCACGCTGGAGCGCGTGTCGCAGGCGGGCCCCGGCAGGCAGCACCAGATGTTCTCGCCCAGCGCCTGTTCCAGCTGGACGGCGACGCGGCCGGCGGTGGCGGGATCGCCGTCCGGCAGCCATTGCTCGACCGGCGGCGCCACGTAGCGGAAGCAGCGTGCCGCCAGGCCCCCTTCGTCGAGCAGGCGCCCGGCATGGGCGAAGAACCGGCGCGCGGTGGCGGCGGTGTTTTCAGGCGCCGCGCCGTCCAGCGGGCAGCCGAAAGTGATGGTACGCAGGGTAGGCATGACTACTGCTCCTTCGCGGCGCGCAGGCTGCGCGGCCGCATGTCGGTCCACAATTGCTCGATGCGTTCGAGGCAGGTCTCGCGGTCCGCGGCGTCGCCGATGGTGGTCCAGCCCGCGGGAACCGGGCGGTAGGCGGGCCAGACCGAGTACTGGTCTTCTTCGTTACGAACCACATTGTAGGCAGTCGAATTCATGGTTTTCTCCAGGATGTGTAATGGATTGTGGAATTTGTTCAACCGAAGATGCCGCGCTTTCTGGGTGTCGCAGCCAGGCCTTCGGTAGCGAAGATCGCGCCGAGATAGCGTTGCCATGCGTCGCCATCGATGTGCGGTTCGCGCAGGCCGTTGCCGGCCAGCCGGCGCGAAGTCTTCGCCTGCCTGACCTTCACGCACTTGTCTTCCGGCGCCGCCGCGTCGGTATCCCACCAGAACAGGTAGGGCGCGAACGGCAGCGGCTCCACCGTGCTGCGTTCCTTGACGGCATCCACCCAGTCACGGATGGGCACGCGCTTCAGGCCGGCGCCGGCGCAATCGACGAAGTCGGGCAGCAGCCGGCTCCAGTCGCGCTTGTCGTCGCCCACCAGGTGGTGCACGCCGGTGCTGGTGTAGTCGGCGGCCAGCGCCGTGACGGCACGCGCCACGTGATCGACCGGCACGATCTGCTCGACGAACGGCCGGTCGGGCCAGGCACCCACCTTCAGGCAGGTGCGCACGAACAGCGCCACGAAATCGTCCGTCCGCCCGGCGCCGCTGCGGCTGTCCACCGCCACCCGCCCCAGCCGCACGATCTGCGCCGGGATGCCGGCCCGGGCGGCGCGGCGTACCATCAGCTCGGCCACCCACTTGCTGGCGTTGTAGCCTTCGCGCGCGCTCTGGCCGATGGATTCCACCGCGACGTCTTCGTCGACACTGCCGGTGGCGCCCTCGCCCTGCAGCACGCCGGTCGTCGAGACGAGGACGAAGCCCTTGCGCTTGGCCGTGGCGGCCAGCTCCAGCAGGCGCCGGGTCGGCTCCACGTTATCGTGGCGCAGCGCGTGGTACGGCAGCACGTGGTTCAGGCGCGAAGCGTTGTGCACGACCAGGTCGATGTCGCGCGCCAGCGTTGCGTGCCGCTCCTCGTCCAGGCCCAGCCGGGGGTCGGCCAGGTCGCCCGTCAGTACGCGGATGCGGGCGGCATAGCCGTCCTTCCACAGTCCGTACTGGTCGAGGTTGTCGCGCAGGCGGCGCAGGCCGGCGGCCGCGTGTTCCGCGCGCACGTGGCAATGCAGCGTCACGCGCGGCCAGCGGTCCAGCATCTCGGCCGCCAGGTAGGCGCCCACGAAGCCGGTGGCGCCGGTCAGCAGCACGTGCTCCAGGCTCGATGCCAGCGGCGGCAGCGGATCCGGCAGCGCGAGCGCCGATTCGGCCGCGCCATCGAGGCGGCTTTCCTCCGCATCCTGCGCGCGGGCGGTGCCGGCATGGTCGATGCGGAATGCCATTGCCCGCACGGTCGGTTCGCTGAAGAACTCGGGCAGCGTGACCGTGCGGCCAAGCGCTGCGCGCACCCGCGCCAGCAGCTGGGTGGCCGTCAGCGAATTGCCGCCCAGCGCGAAGAAATCGGCCGTCGCGCTGACCCGCTCCAGGCCCAGCACCTCGGCCCAGACAGCGGCGAGCGACTGTTCGAGCGCGGTTTCCGGCGCCACGTAGTCGCCGGCGCCCAGCGCGGCGTCATCCGGCACGGGCAGCGCGCGGCGGTCGATCTTGCCGTTCGCGCTGACCGGGAAACGCTCCAGTATCACGTAGGCGGCCGGCACCATGAAGGCCGGCAGGCGCTGCGCCAGGTATTCGCGCAGCACGGCAGGCGTGACGCCGGCATCGTCCACGGTCGCGTAGGCCACCAGCCGTTTATCGGCGCTGTCGCCGAGCGCAAGCACCAGCGCGGCGTTGACGCCCGCGCCGTTGTCGTCCCGGTAGGCCGCCAGTTGCGCCTCGATCTCGGCCGGCTCGATCCGGTAGCCGCGGATCTTGACCTGGTCGTCCATCCGGCCCAGGAATTCCAGCGTGCCGTCGGCCTTCCAGCGCACCTTGTCGCCGGTGCGGTACAGCCGCGCGCCGTCGGCCGCTGACGGATCGCCCGCGAACGGATCGGCCACGAAGCGCTCCGCACTCTGCCGCGGCGCGTTCAGGTAGCCGCGCGCCACGCCGGCACCGCCGATGTACAGTTCGCCCGGCACGCCCGGCGGCACCGGTTCCAGCGCCTCGTCCAGCACATGGGTGTCGGTATTGGCGATCGGCCGGCCGATCGGCACCGTGCCGCCCAGCGCATCGGCCATGCTCACTTTCCAGGCGGTGGCATAGGTGGTGCACTCGGTGGGGCCGTACACGTGAACGAGCGTACCGCCCCGCATCGCCTGCATGGCCCGCGCCGCGTGCGGCGACGACATCGCCTCGCCGCCGGTGAACAGCTGGCGCACGCCGGCCAGCCCTTCCGGGTGCTGGTCGACCAGCTGGTTGAACAGCGCGGCCGTGACGAATACCGTGTCGATGCGCTGCCCGGCGATCAGCGCCGCCAGCCGGTCCAGTCCCACCACGCCGGCCGGTGCCTGCACCAGCCGGGCGCCGTTCAGCAGGCTGCCCCAGATCTCGAACGTGGAGGCATCGAAGCCCACCGGCGCATATTGCAGGTAAGTGTGCGAGGCCGAAAAGTCGGCATAGTCGGTTTCCCGCACCAGCCGCACGATACTGCGGTGCTCGATCATCACGCCCTTCGGATTGCCGGTGGTGCCGGACGTGTACATCACATAGGCCAGGGAGCGCGGGTCGTGCGGCACGTCCGGCTCGGTATCGCGCTGCGCCGCCACTTGCGGCGCATCGACCGGCAGCACGCTGCCGCCGAATTCCGGCAGCAGCGCCGCACCGTCCGCATCCGTCAGCACCGCGCGAGCACCCGCGTTCGCCAGCATGTAGGCGGTGCGCTCGCGCGGATATTCGGTATCGAGCGGCAGGTACGCGCAGCCGGCCTTCAGCACGGCCAGCAGTGCAACCACCAGCTGCGGACTGCGCGGCAGCGCCACGCCGACGATGCCGCCCGGTGGAATGCCCTGCGCGGCGAGGTGGTGCGCCAGCTGGTTGGCACGGCGATTCAGTTCGCCATAGCTCAGTTGTACATCGCCCTGCACCAGGGCCACCGCCGCCGGCGCCTGCAGCGCCTGCCGGGCGAACAGGCCATGTACCGTGGCGGCAGGCAACGCCGGCCTGGCACCGCGTGCCAGCGCCAGCATGCGCTCGCGTTGCGCGCCGTCGATCAGCGCATGGCCGCGCAGCGCTGCGTCCGGCGCGGCGGCCACCTGCCGCGCGAGCAGCGCGAACGAGTCGGCCAGGCGTGCCACGGTCTCCGGCAGGAACAGGTCGCGTGCATATTCCCAGTGCGCACGCAAGCCGCCGTCCGCGCATTCATGCAGCACCAGTTGCAGGTCGAAGCGGGAGATCCACTCGCTGCTGTCGATCAGCGAGGTGTCTTCATAGGCGCGCTGCAGCGCGAAGCCGACCTGGAAGAACGGCAGTGTATTGGCGCTGCGCGGCGGGTTCAGCTCGTCCACCAGCAGCTCGAACGGCAGCTCGGCATGGTCGTAGGCGCCGCGCGCGGTGCGCTGCACGGACTCCAGCAGCCCGGCGAAAGTCCGGGCGCCATCGACGCGGGCGCGCAGCACCAGCGTATTGACGAAGAAGCCGATCACGCCTTCCGTCTCTTCCAGGTTGCGGTTGGCGATCGGACTGCCCACATTGAAGTCCGCCTGGCCGCTCCAGCGGTGCAGCAGCAGCTCGTACACGGCCAGCCACGCCATGAACGCCGTCGCACCCGACTTCGATGCGACACCGCGCAGGGCGGCGCACACGTCGGCCGACAGGTGCGTCACGTGCAGGCCGCCGGTGGAGGAGCGGGTAGCCGGCCGAGGAAAATCGTACGGCAGCGAGATCTGCGGCTGGCTGCCATCGAGCTCGGCGCGCCAGTAGTCGACCAGGCGAGCGCGCTTGTCGCCGGCCAGGTCGGCGTGCTGCCACAGCGCGTAGTCGGCATACTGGATCGGCAGCGGCGCTGCCTGGGGCGTACCGCCGCCGGCAGACGCGGCATAGGCGGCCGACAGCTCGCGCATCATCACGTCCATCGACCAGCCATCGGTGGCGATATGGTGCAGCGACACGAGCAGGATACCCCGCCCGTCCGTCTGCACCAGCCGGTAGCGCGCCACCGGGCCGGCGCGCAGGTCGAACGGCTGCGCCGCTTCCATGGTGGCGATGGCGGACAGGCGCGCGGCCGCGTCCTCCACCCCGCGCAGGTCGTCGTAGCGGAGCGCCACCGGGCCGGCGGCCTGCACTTCCTGCCACGGCATGCCATCCACCTCGGGGAAGCGGGTGCGCAGCGATTCGTGGCGCGCATGCAGCCAGTCCAGCGCCCGCTGCAGCGCGGCACGGTCGACTTCACCGGCCAGCGGCAGTGCATTGGGCACGTGGTAGGCCATGCTGGCCGGCTCGTACTGGTGCAGGAACCACAGGCGCGATTGCGAGAACGACAGCGGCAGGCGTTCCGGCCGCTGGCCCGGCACGATCGCCGGCTGCCGCGCGGATGCCGCGCCGCCATCGGCTCCGGCCGAACGCAATGCCGCCGCCTGCCCTTCGATAGTCGGCTGCTCGAACAGCACCGACAATGGAATGCGCACGCCGAAGGTCTTCTGCAAGCGCGCATACGCCTGCGTGATCGACAGCGAATGGCCGCCCAGGTCGAAGAAATTGTCGGTCACTCCGACGCTGTCGACACCCAGCACGGCGGTCCAGATGCCGGCCAGCTTCTCCTCGATCGCGTCGCGCGGCGCGATGCGCTCCATGCCGGGTTCCGGCATGTCGGGCACCGGCAGCGCGCCGCGATCGAGCTTGCCGTTGGCATTGAGCGGCAGCGCCGCCAGCGGCATATAGCGCGCCGGCACCATGTATTCCGGCAGGCGCGCCGCCAGCCATGCGCGGCACTCGTCGTGCAGCGCGGCGGACCATGCGGCAGCGTCGGCCGGCACCACGTAGGCGACCAGCCGTTGCCCGTCCGGCGTGACGGCCGCCACCGCATCCAGCACGGCCGGGTGGCCGCGCAGTTCGTGGCCGATCGCATCGAGCTCGATGCGGTAGCCGCGCAGCTTCACCTGGAAATCGACGCGGCCATGCACCACCAGCGTGCCGTCGGCACGGAAATACCCGAGATCGCCGGTGAGGTACAGCCGCGCGCCCGGCGTTGCCGGACCGGCCGGCAGCGGATCGGGCAAGAACTTCTGTGCGCTCATCCGCGCGTTGTTCAGGTAGCCGGCGCCCACCGAACCGCCGGCGATCGCCACTTCGCCCGTCACGCCGACCGGCAGGCGGTTGCCGAAACGGTCCAGCACGTGCACGGCCAGGCCAGGCAGCACGCTGCCCACGGTGACCGGCGCCGCCAGGTCGACGAATTCGTCGCGGGTGAAGCGGTGCGTGGTGCACAGATCGGTGCATTCGGTGGGGCCATAGGTATTGACCAGTGCCGTGTCGACGCCCGGCGCCAGCAGCCACGGCGCCAGCCGCCGCTTGTCCACCGGCTCGCCGCCGACGAACAGCAGCCGCAGCGAGGCAAGCGCTTCATGGCGGCCGGGATCCGCTTCCACCATGGCATACGCCATGCTCGGCGTGCAGTTGATCCAGCCGATGCCGTGCCGTTCCACCAACTCGCGCGCATGCAGCGGATCGAAGTGGCGCGTCGGCGCCAGGTGCAGCGTGCCGCCCGTGGTCAGGGCGCCCCACACGCACTTCTGCGCCAGGTCGAACGTGATCTTGTTGACGAGCAGGCAGCGCTCGCCCGCGCCGAAGGCGAATTCGCCGTTCCACCACTGGAGGAAGCGGGTAAAACTGTCGTGGAACACGCCGGCCGCCTTCGGCTTGCCGGTCGAGCCGGAGGTGTGGATCACGTACAGGATGCGGCCCGCGTCCACCTGCGGCCACTGCGCCAGCGCGGCACCCGGTTCATCGGGGCCGGTCAGCAGGATGGTCAATGGCAACGGCGTGCCGGCAATGTCGAACAGCGCCGCATGGGCATCGTCCGTCACCACATGGCGGATATCCAGGTCGGCCACCATCTGCGCCAGCCGCGCCGGAGGCAGGCGCGTATCGAGCGGCGCATAGGCGCAGCCCAGCCGCGTGATCGCCACCAGCGCCGCGACCATCGGCACGCCCGGCTCGAACGCGAAGGCCACCGTGTCGCCCTGCCGCACGCCGGCGGCCAGCAGCCGCGCGCCGAGCCGCCGCGCATGCAGGTCGAGCTCCGCATAGGTGGCGTGGCCGCCTTCCGACACCACGGCCAGCGCATCGGGCCGTTCGGCCACCTGCCGGGCGAGCAGCTCGCCCAGTTCCGTTTCCGTGCCGGCGGCAGGCCGGTGGTTCCAGCCGGCCTGCCGTGCCATGTCCGCGGGCGGCGCGATCGACAGCATGCCGACCGGCAGATCCACGCCGTCCACCATGCGCGCCAGCAGTTCGCGGTAATGGGCCAGCAGGCCGGCCACCGCGCCACCGTCGAACTGGCGCGCGTCGTACAGCGCCTTGACGCGCATCCGGCCGACCGGGTCGATGACGAGGGCCAGCGGGAAACTGGTGTGCTGCCAGACGCTGACGTCCGCCAGGCTGACGCCTTCCGCGTACGGGAACGATTCGATGGCCAGCATGGAATCGAACAGGACCCGGCCGCGCGGCACTTCGCTCCAGCCGGCGATGTCCGTCAGCGACGCATGTTCGTGCTCGCGCTGGGCCAGCAGCGCGGCACCCAGCCGGACGGCGAAGCTGCGCACGGTTTCCGCGGGGTCGATGCGCACCCGCACCGGCACCGTGTTGATGAACAGGCCGACCATCGCATCGGCTCCCGCCAGCTCGGCCGGCCGGCCGGCGACAGTGGCGCCGAAGACCACGTCGTCCTCGCCGCTGTAGAGAGCCAGCAGGTGCCCCCACGCGGCCTGCAGCAGCGTGCCGGGTGTGACGCGCAGGGCACGCGCCGTGTCGCGCAACCGGCTGCCGAGCGCCTCGCCCAGTTCCGCCGTGGCGGTGGCGCCGGCATCCAGGCCGGCATCGGCCTGCGGGCGCCTGGCCAGGCCGAGCGGCGTCGGCGCATGGAAGCCGCGCAGCGCTTCGCGCCAGTACTGCTGCGCCGCCGGCTTGTCGCGCCCGCGCAGCCAGCCCAGGTAATCGCCCCAGC
Source organism: Pseudoduganella sp. jia 9 (assembly GCF_055502615.1). Classification (NCBI taxonomy): domain Bacteria; kingdom Pseudomonadati; phylum Pseudomonadota; class Betaproteobacteria; order Burkholderiales; family Oxalobacteraceae; genus Pseudoduganella; species Pseudoduganella sp. jia 9. Next base: position 337,855 of record NZ_JBUPWE010000004.1, read on the forward strand.
CGGGCGCCGGACGTGGCGCCCATGCGCTCCCCTCCTCCAGTGCGGCATAGGCGGACAGCAGGGAGCCCAGCACCACGAAGGCCGACCAGCCATCGAGCAGCACGTGGTGATAGGTCCAGAACACCACGCTGTGCCCGGCGCGGTGCAGCAGCGCCTGCCGCAGCAGCGGCGGCCGGCGCAGGTCGAAGCCGCGCGCCGCTTCGTCGCGGCGCAGCGCATCGAGACGGCGGGCGAACGCCGCGTCGTCGTCGCCGCTGGCATCGATCTCGCGTACTTCCAGTGTTGCGGCCTTGGTCACCACCAGCAGCGGGTGCTCCAGGCCCTCCCAGGCAATGGCGGCGCGCAGCATCGGGCAGGCATCCAGCGCAATGTTCCAGGCCTGCTGCCAGCGCGCGCCATCGATCCGACCCGCCGTCGGGCAGGCGAACTGCTCGACGTAGACGCCGCTGCCCGGCGCCTCCAGCGTGTGGAACAGCATGCCCTGCTGGAGCGGCGTGAGCCGGTGTACTTCCTGTATATCCTGCTTGTTCATGGGTCTCTTTCAGATGCTTGTAGGCGTTCAGGTGGCCAATGCTTCAGTTGGCCAGTGCATCGAGCACGGCGTCCAGGTCGTCGGCGGGCGCCCTGTCGGGTTCGGGCGCCCGTGCGGGGACCGGCGCGGCATCCGCCGCAGGATCGGCCAGCGTGGCCACGGCGGCCAGCTCGGCCACCGTCTGGTGCTCGAACAGCTGGTTCGGCTTCAGCAGAACGCCATGCTTGCGGGCGTGCGATACCACCTGGATGCCGATTACCGAATCGATGCCCAGGTCGAAGAAGTTGTCGTGGATGCCCACCGGCGTGATGCCCAGCGCCCCTTCGATGATCGCCACCAGCACTTCCTCGGTCGGATTGGTGGGCGGCGCCGCGATCACATCCTCGCGCACCACCTTCTTTTTCTCCGTCGCGGCGGGCGGCGCGATGCGTTCGGCGCGCAGCTTGCGCAGCAGCGCATCGACCGGGTGCGGATTGACGATCCAGTGGCCGCCGTGCTTCAGCGCCAGGGCACGGGCGAACAGCGCGCGCCCTTCCTGCGGCGAGATCGAACCGTCGTCCACCGCCGGCGCAGCGCCGGCAGGCTTGCCGGCAAGCCCGCCGAGCGCCCCAGCCGGAACGCGGCGCAGCTGGAAGTCCGCCACCTCGGCCAGTACCGTGCCGTCCGGCGCGTACAGGGCGATGTCGAAGCGGATCGTGTCGCGGTCCTCGGACATGTCGCCGAAGCGCACATGGCTGTACAGGTGCGTGCCGAGCCGGCCATGCACCTTCAGCGCGCCGTAGGTGAACGGCAGGTACTCGTCTTCCAGCCCCAGGTCCAGCCGCGCCAGCAGGTGGCCGGTGATCGGGCCGGTGGCCATGTCCAGCAAGGCCGGGTGCAGGCCCAGCGGGCCATCGTCCGCCACGCCGTCCGGCAGGGCCAGCTCGCCCAGCAGTTGCCGGGCGCCGAGGCGGATGCGGCGCACCACCTGCCAGTGGCGTCCCAGCTCCAGGAAACCGTCCTCGCCCACCATGGCCGCGGCGCCGCCGGGGAAGTCCAGCACTTCGCCGCGGCACTCCTCGGCAATCGCCGCCAGGTCGGCGCGCGGGGCGGCGCAAGCACCGCCGGCCACGCTGGCCGACAGCACCGGGCTGTCGCCCTCCCTCACCTCGACCGCATAGCCGCCGGCAAGCGGCTGGAGCAATACCTCGACCGTGACCAGCCGGGCGGCCGGTACGAACAGCGGGCGGTAGAAGAACACGTCGGACAAGGTGCACGGATCGCCGGTGCCGGCCGCTTCCTGCCATGCGGCGCGCACCATCTCGATCAGCGCGGTGCCCGGCATCACGGGTTCGCCGTGGATGCGGTGATCCTGCAAGACCCAGTGATCCTTGGCACGCAGGTGCGCGGTGAAGCGCAACGTTCCAGCGTCTTCGGCACGGCTGAACAGATACGGGTGGGCCAGCGTACGGCCGGCCGGCAGCGCCGGGGCGGATGCGGTGTGCCCCATCGCCACCGCCATGCCCACTTCGCGCCAGCCGCCGTAGGCCAGCGACAGCGTGCGCCGGCCGCGTGCGCTGCGGCTGCGGGCAAACGCATCGAGGAAGGCGTTGGCCGCCGCGTAGTCGGCCTGCCCCACTCCGCCGATGGTGCCGAACAGCGACGACACGGCCACGAAGAAATCGAGCGGCTGGCCGGCCAGCGCCTGCTCCAGCGCCAGCGCGCCCAGCACCTTCGGCGCCAGCACGGCATCGGCCTGCGCGCGGGTCTTCAGCGCCATCACGCCGGCACCGGCGATGCCGGCGGCGTGGACCACGCCGCGCACCGGCGGCATGACTGCCTGCACGCGTTCGACCATGGCCCGCACGGCCGCCGGCTCGGTGATGTCGCAACGCTCGGTCGCGACCCGGGCGCCGCGCGCCGCCAAGCGCTGCAAGCGGCGGATCCGCTCGCGGCCGGCCGCATCGTCCGGGTGCGCCGCCAGCCACGCATTCCACTCCGCCTGCGGCGGCAGCGTGTTGCGGCCCACCAGCACCAGGTGGCGCGCGCCGCGCTCGACCAGCACGTCGGCGAATTCCAGGCCCAGGCCGCCCAGGCCGCCGCTGACGAGGTATGTCGCATCCGCCAGCAGCGCGGCCGGCACCGCCGGTTCCGGCACCGTCATCGCCTCGACGTGCGCCAGCCAGCGCGCGCCAGCCCGTTCGGCCACGAACTGGTCGGCCGGGCCGGCCGGCGCATGCGGTTCCGCCTGCAGGCGCGCCAGTTCGTCGAGCACCAGCCGCCCGACGCCGTTATGGCCCGCCGGCACGTCCAGCACGCGGCTGGCCATGCCGCGGTGTTCGTAACCGATCGCCAGGTGCGCGCCCAGCATGGCCGCCTTGACGGCATCGACCGCCTCGCCCGGCTGCACGTCGAACACTTCGCTGGCCACCGACAGCAGCGGTAGCCGCGTACCGGCGTCGTCGGCAAACGCCTGCGTCAGCGCCAGCAGCGTGTGGAATCCCAGGTCCAGCGTGGCGCCGCTGTTGGCGACGGTATCGCCGCCGCTGGCCGGCAGCAGCCAGGCATGGACAATGGCGTCCGGCCGGCCGGCATGCCGCGCCAGTTCTTCCCAGTCGGCCGCCTGGCCCGGGCGTACCCAGTACGCGTGTTCGTCCAGCACGCCGAAGGCAGGACCCGGCTCGGCGCAGGCCACGGTGGCGCCGGCGCCGCGCAGGGCGGCCGCCAGCGCATCGCCCTGCCCGTCGTCGTGCGCCAGCAGCAGAACCTTGCGGCCGGCCAGTGCTGGTACGGCTTCCAGCCAGGGCTGCCGGCGCCACGACGCCGCATGGAACCAGTCGCCCATGTCGGCGCTGCGGCGCAGGCCCGCGTCGGCCAGCCCGTCCGGTGCCGGCGGCGGCTCGACCCAATGGCGTTCGCGCGCGAACGGATAGGTGGGCAGCGGAATCCGGCGGCCCAGGTTATACGCATCCACGCCGGCGTAGTCGAGCGCGTGGCCGGCGGCCCACAGGTTGCCCAGCGCGGCCATCAGGAAGCGGTCGCCCGCCAGCGCATCCTGCGGGTGGCGCAGCAGCGGCACGGCCACCGCCGCCGGCCGGCCGGCGCTCTTGCCCCCGGCAGTGCCGGCGATATGCCGCACGAAGGTGCTCAGCACGCCCGCCGGGCCGGCTTCGACGAAGAAGCCGCAGCCGTCGGCCAGCAGCGTTTCCACGCCGGCCTGGAACAGCACCGGCGACAGCAGGTGGCGCACCCAGTAATCGGGATCGGTGGCCTCGGCGGCCGTCAGCCAGGTGCCGGTGACGTTCGACACGACGGGAATCGCCGGTGCCTGCGGCACGGCGGCGGCAACGGCGGCGCGGAACTCGGCGGCCAGGGGACGCATCATCGCCGAGTGGAAGGCATGCGACGTCTGCAGCCTGCGGCAGCCGGTGCCCGACGCTTCCAGTGCGGCCGCCAGCGCGTCGATCGCCGCCAGCGGGCCGGAAACGACGCTGGCGCGCGAGCTGTTGACGGCGGCCAGTTCGATGCCTTCGCCCAGATGGGCACGCGCCTCGGCTTCGCCGCCGCCGATCGACAGCATGCCGCCGGCCGGCATCGCCTGCATCAGGCGCCCGCGCAGCGCCACCAGGCGCAGTGCATCGTCCAGCGTGAACACGCCGGCCATGGTCGCGGCCACGTACTCGCCCAGGCTGTGGCCCAGCAGCGCGGCCGGTTCGATCTTCCATGCCCGCAGCTGCATTGCCAGTGCATATTCGACGGTAAACAGCGCCGGTTGTGCATAACGCGTTTCTCGCAGCTGCGCGCTGTCCGCTTCGGTGGGTGCCTGCGCCAGCAGCAGCCGCGCCAGGTCGGTATCCACGTGGCGGGCCAGCGTGGCGCAGCAGGCATCGAAGGTTTCGCTGAAGACCGTGAACTGCCCGTGCAGCTCGCGCGCCATGCCGGCGTACTGCGAGCCCTGGCCCGTGAACAGCAGCGCCAGCTTTTTCGCCGCCGGCAGCGCCGGCGTCTTGCCGGGTTCCTGCGCCAAGGCGTCGAGGCTGCCGATCAGCTCAGCCTTGTCGCGCGCCACCACGGCGCCGCGCAGGTCGAATGCGCGGCGGCCTTCCTGCAGCGTGAATGCCACATCGTCCAGGTCCGTTTCCGGATGGCGTTCGAGGAAGCGGGCCAGCTGGCCGGCGGCGCGGCCCAGCGCGCCAGGCGTTTTCGCCGACAGCGGGAAGATGCGCAGCTTGTCGCCCGACACGGTGGGCTTGGTGATCGGTGGCTCTTCCAGGATCAGGTGGGCATTGGTGCCGCCGATGCCGAAGGAACTGACCGCCGCGATCCGCTTGGCACCGGGCGCCGTGCGCCATTCGTTCAGGCGCTCGTTGACGAAGAACGGCGTGGCCGGAAAATCGATGCGCGGGTTCGGCGTATCGAAATGCAGGCTCGGGGGCAGCACGCCGGAGCGCGCCGCCAGCGCCGCCTTGATCACGCCGGCCACGCCGGCGGCCGGCGCCAGGTGGCCCACATTGGTTTTCACGGAGCCGATCGCGCAGTAGCCGGTGCGGTCGGTGTGGGCCCGGAACGCGCGCGTCAATGCCGTGATCTCGATCGGATCGCCCAGCGCCGTACCGGTGCCGTGCGCCTCGATGTAGCCGATGTCGGCCGGGCTGGTGCCGGCCGCCTTCAGCGCGCGGGTGATCGCATCCACCTGGCCATCGATGCCGGGCGCGGTATAGCCGGCCTTGTGCGCGCCGTCGTTCGTGACGGCCGAGCCGCGGATCACCGCATAGATATTGTCGTCGTCGGCCTCGGCATCCTCCAGGCGTTTCAGGACGATGACGCCGACCCCGCCTTCCGAGAACACCGTGCCCTTGGCGCCCGCGTCGAAGGCGCGGATGCGGCCGTCGTCCGAATTGAGGCTGCCTTCGGTGTAGTTGTAGCCGTGGCCGGCCGGCACCGTTGCCATCGAACCGCCGGCCAGCGACAGGTCGCATTCGCCGGCGCGCAGCGCCTGGCAGGCCATGTGAATCGCCACCAGCGACGTCGAGCACGCGGTCTGCACGGTCACCGAAGGGCCGGTGAGGTTCAGTTTGTAGGCGACCCGGTTGCTCAGGTAATCGGGCTCGTTGCCGATGCCGGCGATCAGGTCGCGGTCCGAGGCACAGACGATCTCGCGGTTGGCATACACATTGTTGAGGAAGTAGCGCGACAGGCCGGTGCCGGCATACACGGCGGCCACGCCGCGGTAGCCGTCCGGCGCGTAGCCGGCATCTTCCATCGCCGCCCACGAGGCTTCCAGGAACAGCCGTTGCTGCGGATCGATCAGCTCGGCCTCGCTGGGCGAGTAGCCGAAGAAGCCGGCATCGAACTTGTCGACGTCGGGCAGGTGGTAGCCGGCACCGACCCATGTGCCGGCGCCGACCTGGCGTTCGACGAACGGTGCCGTCAGGTAGTCGTGCGCGTCGATGCCGGCGCGGATTTCTTCCGGCGTGAAGTGGCGCAGCGCGCTGCGGCTCTCGCACAGCATGTTCCAGAAGCTTTCCACGTCGGGCGCGCCCGGAAAGCGGCCGCTGATGCCGATGATGGCGATCTTGCCCGACGAGACTCGATTCTCTTTCATGTGATTCCCCTGAATGTGGTTCATTGAGCCCGGCGGCGGCGGCCGCGCGGAGCGCTGTCGTTGGTTTTTGCGTTGGCGTTTGCGTTGATTCCCGCGCTGGCGGCCGGTGCGGCGTCGCCTTCCACGTGCCGTACCAGGTCGCCAATGGTCGGGTGGCCGAAGAACATGTCGAGCAGGCTCGTTTCGCGCGGCAGGCGCGGCTGCAGCCGCGTGTGGATGCGGATCATGTCCACCGAGGTGCCGCCGAGGTCGAAGAAGTTGTCGTCCGGGCCGACCTGCGCCACGCCGAGCACCTCGGCCCACAACGCGCAGATCTCCGCGGCCAGCGGGCCGGCATGCGTGGCATTCCCCGGGCGCCCGGCACGCTGCGCCGGTTTCGCCACCGGTTCGGGCAGGGCCTTGCGGTCCACCTTGCCGTTGGCCGACAGCGGCAGCGATTCGAGCCGCACGAAGTGGCGCGGCACCATGTATTCCGGCAGGCGGCGCGCCAGGTGGGCGCGCAGGCCGTCCTCGAACGCGGCCTTCGACAACGGCGCCTCGGTGTCGGGTGCTTCCTCGCCCGGCAGGCCGCCCGCCAGCATGTGCAGGTACATTGCATCGGCGCCGAGCGCGAACGGATCGCCGGCCCGTTCGGCATCGAAGCCGCCCAGCTGCACGAGGCCCAGGCCGGCCGCGGCGGCGGCGTCTTCCAGCAGGTGGCTGATGGCGCCCGCCTCCAGCAGGCACAGGGTGGCTGCCGCGGCGCCGTACTGCGGCTCGATCGCCTGCCGCGAGCCGACCAGGAACAGGCGGAATGCGGCGGCGGCGGCGACCGGCTGGTTGCGCCGCGGGTAGAGATCCAGGCCCGGCCCCATGTCCAGCGCAACGCCGGTCGCCACCCGTTGCAGCGCGTTGCGCACCGGGTGGTAGTAGTACATGCCGGGTTCGATCCCTTCGACGCGGCTGACGTGCAGGTACAGCTGCACCGGGTACAGGCCGCCGGCCGACGCATAGCGGTAGCGGGGCATGCCGTCCGCGCCGCCCTGGCGCAGCGGTTCGAGCAGGCGGGCCAGCGCGGCGGGCGGCACCACGTCCGCCGCGAACACCCGCGTGGAACGCCGCGCGATGCGCTGCGGCGCCAGGCCGCCAAGCGCCGTCTCGACACCGTGCAGGCGGCGCAGGCCGGGTTGCGACAGCACGCCATGCAGCTTGCCGGTACTGCCGGCGTCATCGCGCAGGTAATAGCCGACCAGCTGCCCGGACTTTCCGGCGCCCACATTGGCGACCGCCGTCTGCACGCCCGGGCAGGCGTTCATCGCGCTTTCGATCTCGCCCAGCTCGACCCGGTAGCCGTTGACCTTCACCTGGAAATCGATGCGGCCGAGGATTTCCAGCGTGCCGTCCGGCAGCCAGCGTCCCAGGTCGCCGGTACGGTACAGCCGCGCACCGCTGTGCGGGCAATGGACGAAGGCCTGCGCGGTGCGCTCGCCATCTTTCCAGTAGCCGATGGCCACGCCGATGCCTCCGATGCACAGTTCGCCGGGCACGCCGACCGGGCAGTGGTCCAGGTTCGCATCGCGCACATGGAAGCTCTGGTTGACCATCGGCCGGCCGTACGGAATGCTGCGCCAGGCCGGGTCGACTTCCTCGACCGGATGAAGGATCGACCAGATCGACGCCTCCGTCGCGCCGCCCAGGCTGTAAATGGCCGCGTTGGGGCACCAGGTGCGCAGTTGCGTGGGCAGCGCCAGCGAGATCCAGTCGCCGCTCATCATCGCCACGCGCAGGCGCAGGTCGGGCCGCTCGGCCACGTCGCGCAGGTAGCCGACGTACAGGTCGAGCAGTGCCGGCACCGTGTTCCACAGCGTGACGCCGTGGCGCGACATGATCCCGGCCCAGTGCGCCGGCTCGCGCGCATGGCCGGCGGCCGGCAGCACCAGCGCGCCGCCGGCGCCCAGCACGCCGAAGATGTCCCACACCGACAGGTCGAAGTTCAGTGCCGACAGGCCCAGCACGCGGTCGTCCGCGCCCACCTGCATCCGCTCGTTGACATCGGCGCAGGTGTTCAGCGCGCCGCGGTGGTCGATGGCCACGCCCTTCGGCGTACCGGTCGAGCCGGACGTGTAGATCACGTACGCCAGGTCGGCCGGCGCGCGCAGCGTCGGCAGCGGCCGCGGCGTGACGGGTGCCAGCGTGTCCAGCTCGATGACCGGGCAGCCGGTAATGGAACGCTGGCGCAGCGTGGCCGCATCGGTGACGACGGCCGCCGCGCCGGACAGGCGCAGCACCTCGTCGATGCGTTCCTGCGGCAGGCCCGGCTCGATCGGCAGGTAGGCCGTGCCCGCTTCCAGGATGCCCAGCACGGCGACCACCTGGGCAGCCGATTTCGGCAGCATCACCGCCACCAGCGCGCCGGTCGGCACTTCGCGGGCGCACAGCGCATGGGCCAGCGCATTGGCTTCGCGGTACAGCGCGCCGAACGTCAGCGTGCGTTCGCCATCGGCCACGGCCAGGCTGTCCGGCCGCGCACGGCACTGCGCCAGCAGCGGCTCGTGCAGCAGCCCGGCCGGCACTGGCGCCGCCGTGGCGTTGCTGCGCGCCATCAGTGCGTGCTGGGCGGCCGGCACCAGGTCGAGCCGCGCATCGTGCCACGCGGTACCGTCGCGGGCCAGGCGTTGCAGCAGGCCGGTGAACGCATCGAACATCGCGTCGACGAAGCCGTGCTGGAACAGTTCGTCGACACTGTCCCAGTCGATGGCGAGTTCGCCGCCGTATTCGCCGGCCTGGCAATCGAGCCACACCTGCGGCGTCTGCGTGACGGCGTAGGCGGTATGGCCCAGCCAGTCCAGCGGCACCTCTTCCGCCTCGCCCTGGCCGTTGCCGTTGCCATTGCCGTTGCCATTGAGCGCCCCGGTAAACACCACCGGCATCATCACCGAGCCGGCGCCGCGCCGGCGTTCCGTGAGCTCGCGCAGCACGCGCACGCCGCTGACGGCACGGTGGTCGAGGTCCTGCCACAGTTGCCGCTGCACGCCCAGCGCGATGTCGGCAAAGGGGCGCGGCGTCGACAGGTCGAGCGCCAGCAGCGTGACCGTGGTGAAATCGCCGACCAGGCGGTCGACGTCGGGGTGGAACGGCAGCCGGTTGAACAGGGTGAGGTTCAGGGTGAAGCGCGGCGACTGCGACCAGCGCCGCACCACGCAGGCATAGATCGACAGCAGCAGCGCGGCCGGCGTGATGCGCAGCGCGCCGGCGCGTTTCTTCAGCGATTCCCAGTCGGCCCGCGGCAGGCGCAGGCTGCGGTGCGTGAACTTCGGCGCGGCGATCGATTCCGGGCTGCGCGCCAGCGGGAACTCCGGCGACGGCGGCAGGTCGTCGAGCCGGTTGCGCCAGTAGTGCAGCGATTCCTGGAACGCGGGCGTGCCTTCCATCTGGCGCAGTCCCGCTTCGTAGTCGGCAAACGAGAACGCCAGCGGCGCCAGTTCGCCGTCCGGGTGATCGTGGTAGTACTGCCAGTCGGCGCTGATCAGGTCGAAGCTGTGCGCATCCAGGATCAGCACGTCGAGCGACAGGTGCAGCCGCAGCACGCCATCCGGCAGCCGGCTGGCGCGGATCTCGAACAGCGGCCACACGTCGGCCGGCAGTACCTGGTGCGACAGTTCTTCGCGCAGCGCGGCCAGCCGTTCGCCGCGTTCCGCCGCCGGCAGCGCCGCCAGGTCTTCGACCCTGAAGCGGTAGTACGGCACGTCGGCCAGGATGCGCTGGTTGCCGTCCGACTGCATCACGGCGCGCAGCATGTCGTGCCGGGCGATGACGCGGTTGAACGCGCATTCCAGCCGCTGCAGGTCCGCGCCATGCGCCTCGACCTCCAGGTAGCCATGGGCGGACACGTTGCCCATCGCGAAACTGCCCTGCCGGCCGACCCAGTAGGCCTGCTGGATTTCCGTCAGCGGGAAGGGCTTGCGGCGCCGGCTGGCATCCGGCGCCAGTTGCGGCACGCCGTGCCCGCGCGACACCCCCTCGCGCCGCTCGCGCACGCGGGCCAGCAGCGCTTCGGTCTGCGTCCGGGACAGGCCGGCGATCTTGTCGATGATATCCATGTGCTTCTCCTTACAGCGCGGAATGGGTGGACACTTCGGCCACCAGTTCATGCAGGTCGCCGACGCCATCGGCCAACGCGGCCAGCAGGGTTTGCGACAGTTCGGCCACGGTCGGCCGCGTCATCAGGTCGGACAGGCGCAGCGCCGCGTGCCAGTGCTCGTTCACGTCGAACAGCAGCCGCGTGGCCAGCAGCGAGTGGCCGCCCAGCGCGAAGAAGTCGCCGTCGATGCCGACCGCTTCGGGGGCCAGGCCCAAGTGGCGGGCAAAGCGCTGTACCAGGTCGTCTTCGACGGCGTTGCGCGGTGCCTGGCGGTTTTCGCCGGGCGCCTCGCCAGAAGCCGATGCGGCCAGTCCGGCCAGCGCGCGCCGGTCGGTCTTGCCGTTCGGCGTCAGCGGCAGTTGCGCCAGCCGGTGGAAGGACGCCGGCACCATCCAGCGCGGCAGGCGGCCGGCCAGCGCGGTGCGGATGGTGTCGCCAAGGTCATCCGGGCTGGCCCCGGCGCTGTAGAACGCCGCCAGCCGGGCCGGTTCGCCATACGCCACGACGGCGCCCGCATCGACGCCGGGCACGGCACGCAGCGCCGCATCGATGGCGCCCAGTTCCACGCGGTGGCCGCGGATCTTCAGCTGGTCGTCGCGGCGGCCCAGGTATTCCACGGTGCCGTCGGGCAGCAGCCGGCCCAGGTCGCCGGTGCGGTACATGCGGCTGCCGGCGATGCCGGACAGCGGATCGGGCATGAAGCGCTCGGCGGTCATGCCGGGGCGGCCCAGATAGCCGCGCGCCAGGCCGTTGCCGGCCAGGCAGATCTCGCCCTGGGCGCCGGCGGGTACCGGTTGCAGCCCGCCATCGAGCAAAGGATCGAGCAAATACAGCCGGGTGCCCGGCAGCGGCCGGCCGATCGTCACGTTGCCGCCCTCGCCCGGGGCCAGGCGCAGCCACGTGGAATACGTGGTGTCCTCGGTCGGGCCATACAGGTTGCAGACGGTCAGTTGTGGCCACAGCGCGCGCAGCTGGTCGACCAGCACCTGCGGCAGCGCTTCGCCGGCCAGGTTCATCACGCGCACGGCCGGCGGCAAGCACTGCTGGCGGGCCAGTTCGGCGGCGGCGCTGGGCACGGTATTCACCAGCGTCACGTCGGCGAAATCGCCTTCCTGCGTCAGCGCCAGCACGTTGTCGACCAGGACAACCTTGCCGCCGTGCGCCAGCGGCAGGAACAGCTCGAACACGGACAGGTCGAAGCACACCGACGTCGAGGCCAGCATGCCGGCCCGTTCCTCGGCCGTGAATTCGGCGGCGGCCCAGTCCAGGAAGGTGCACACGGTGCGGTGCTCGATCGCCACGCCTTTCGGTTCACCGGTGGAGCCGGACGTGAAGATCACGTATGCCAGCTGGTGCGGCGACACGTCGAGCGCAGGCGCTTCTTCCGGGCAGCCCGCCAGCGCGGCATCGTCGAGGATGAAGCGCGGGCATGCGCCCAGCGCCACGCCGCCGGTACCGTCCGCGGTGATCACCAGCGCCGCGCCGGACAGGCGCAGCACGGTGTCGATGTACGCCGCCGGGTAAGCCGGGTCGACCGGCACCCAGGCCGCGCCGGCCTTCAGCACGGCCAGCAGCGCCACCGGCAGGTCCGCCGTGCGCGGCAGGCACACGGCGACGCGGTCCTCCGCCCCGATGCCGCGCGCCAGCAGCGCATGGGCCAGCCGGTTGGCGCGCGCATCCAGTTCACCGAACGTCAGGGTTTCGCTTGCGCAGCGCAGCGCCACCGCCTCGGGTGCGCGCGCGGCCTGCGCTTCGACCAGGCGGTGCAGGCAGCCTTCGTTTACCGCCACCGCCGGTTGCGCTGCGATCGCTTCGCGTTCCTCGGGCAGCAGCACATCGAAGGCAGCCAGCGGCTGTTGAGGCGCGGCGGCGATCCGTTCCAGCAGGCCGGCATAGCGGCGCAGCATGGCCTGCGCGGTGGTGTCGTCGAACAGCGCCGACGAATACGTCAGCACCAGTTCGATGCCGTCGGCGGCCAGCAGCGCATCCAGCGTCAGTTCGTACTTCGTGTGCGTGGCGGGCGGCACCATGGTTTGCGTCCTGACGCCGGCGCCCTGCCAGGCATCGTGCGCCTCGCAGTTGAACAGCACCTGCACCAGGGCGGGACGGGCCGGATCTCGCTCCAGGCCGGCGGCACGCACCATGTCGGCGAACGGGAATGCGCGGTGCGACAGCGCATCGGCCACCTCGGTGCGCACGGTGCGCAGGAAATCGGTGAACGGCTGTTCCGGCACCACGCCGGCAGTCAACGGCAGCACATTGACGGCGAAGCCGACATACGACTCGGCCGCGCCGGCCGGATGCACCGACACCGGCACGCCGATGACGAAGCTTGCCGCGCCGCTCAGCCGGGCCAGCAGCAGGCGCCAGGCGGCGTTCAGCGTCATGAACGGCGTGGCCTGGGCGGCGGCACCCAGCTTGCGCACGGCATCCAGCATCGCCGCCGGCAGCCGCAGCGTGACGCGGCCCGCCTCGAAGCGCTGCACGGCGGGCAGCGGGCGATCCGTCGGCAGTTCCGGCGCCGGCGGAACCTGCGCCAGCCGTTCGCGCCAGTATGCGGCGGCGGCCGGGTCGATCTCGTCCAGTTGATGGCAGGCCGCCGCCACCGGCAGCACCGGCTTCAGTGCGGCCGTGCCGCCGTCCTTCAGCGCGCCATACAGCGCCCACAGCTCGCCGGCCAGCCGGCCGAACGACATGCCGTCGATGACCAGGTGGTGCGCCAGCAGGTACAGCCAGGCCTCGCCGGCCGGCAGGCGCAGCAGCCAGGCGCCGGCCAGCGGGCCGCGGCGCGGATCGAGCGGCGTGCGCTGGCGCACGGCGATCCAGTCGCGCGCACGGCCCTTCGCGCCATCGCCCAACATCGAAAAGTCAACTTGCTGAAGGGCGTCCTGCTGCGTGGTCACGGACGCATCGGCAGGGATGACGAAACCGTCGCCCTGCCCGGCCACCTGGGCACGCAGCAGCGGGTGGCGCGCCGCGGCCGCGGCCCATGCCTGCGCCAGTACGTCGGCATCGAGCTCGCCCGTCACACAGAACAGCGCGCCCTCGTTGTAGGCCGGTGCGATCTGCTCGCCCAGTTCCAGGTGGACGAGGATCTGGCGCTGCGCATCCGACATGGGCAGCAGCAGGTCACGCGCTGGCAGGGCCCTCAGCACGGCCTGCCCGGCCGAGAGGATCAGGGTTTCCGGCTGCATGAAGCCGGCGGCGGCGAGGCGCTCGTGCCAGCGCTCCGGCGCCAGCAGCGCGTGCGCGGGCCGCACGTCGGTGTCCTGGCGCTGCCACCAGCCTTCGGTAATGCCGAAGACGAGGTCCAGCCACGCATGCGGATGGGTGCATTCCTGCAGCAGCAGCGTGCCGCCATCGTCCAGCAGCGTATCCAGGTTGGCCAGCGTGGCGGCCACGTCGGGCGTGGCGTGAACCACGTTGGCGGCAATGACCACGTCGAACCTGCCGCCGATCTTCTGTTCCGCCGCGGAACGGGTGACGTCGAAGCGCCGGTACGTGACACGGCGGTCCGCCAGCTCGCGTTCGGCGCGGGCCAGGAAGGCCGGTGAGACGTCGGTGAACCAGTATTCGCTGCCGCCGCCAAGGCCGGCCAGCAGCTGGCGCGCCACGGTACCGGTGCCGGCGCCGGCTTCCAGGATGCGCAGCGGACGGCCGGCGGCACGTTCGCATTCCAGTACGGCCTGGACCAGGCGCTCGTTGGCGGCGGCGGCCCCCGGCGCTTCCGCATACAGGCGCGCCAGCCACTCGAAACCTTCGCCGCGGAACAGCACGTCGACCGCCTCGCGGCGGCCGGCCAGCACGTCCGGCAAGGCCTCTGCGCAGCGGGCCGCCAGCGCGGCAATGGCATGCGGCAGCCGTTCCGACAGCACGGCGCGGCGCTGCGGCAGCGTGGCGGCCAGCCGGCGCAGCGCGTCGCCGCGGGCCGTACCCAGGTGTTCCAGCATGCGGTTCAGCAGCCTGGCATGGGCCGGTGCCACCGGGGCCGCCGCATCCTCGCGCCAGCCCAGCCTGGCGAGGGCATCGGCAAAGGCGGCCAGCGCGAAATCGTCCAGCGCCAGCGCCGCCTCCTGCGGTGCCGCCCCGGCTTTCGCCGCGACGATGCCACCGCCGCCTCCCTCCGCCGGGAAGAAGCCGCCGGCGCGCATCGCATTGGCGCTGTCGATGGCGGCGGCGACGATGCGTTCGATGTCGGCATCGTCGTGCGCGGTGGTCAGGAAGCAGGTATGGCCTTCCCAGATGTACACGCCGCGCAGGGTCATGTGATAGAAGAACAGGTTGGCTTCGAGCGGCTGGAACTCGACGCTGAAATTGTTGAAGAACACGAAGCGCAGCAGCGAGCCGGCGTGATCGACATGGATCGGGAACCCGGCGGCGGCGTAGTGCGCGTTCAGGCGTGCCGCCAGCTGAGCGGTGCGGCCGTTCAGCGTGCGGTACAGCTCTTCGCCTTCGGCCTCGATGCGTTCCAGCACGGCGATGCACGACGCCATCGTCAGCGGATGCGCCGAGAACGTGCCGGCAAAGAAGGTGTGCGGCTGGCGCGGCGCGGAATCGTCGCCGTAGCGCCAGGCGCCGCCGTCGATCGCATCCATGAAGCGCGCGCGGCCCGCAACGATCCCGACCGGCATGCCGCCGCCGGCCACCTTGCCGTACGTGGCGATATCGGCCTGCACGCCATACCAGGCCTGGGCACCGCCGGCGTGCAGCCGGAAGCCGGTGATGATCTCGTCGAACATCAGCGCGCAGCCGGCTTCGTCGGCGATGCCGCGCAGCGCCTGCAGGAACGCCTTCGGCTGCAGGCCGGGCCGGCGGCTCTGCACCGGCTCGGCGATGATGGCGGCCACGTGCGGCGCCAGTTCGCGGATCGTTTGCAGCGATGCTTCGGTGCCCCACTCCAGCATCACCACTTCGCGCGCGCTCGACGCCGGCACGCCTGGCGCGCCGGGCTGGCCTTCCGGGCCGTTGCGGCCGGCGCTGGCCAGCGTGGCATCGGCATGGCCGTGGTAGGAGCCGGTGAAGCGGATGATGCGGGTACGGCCCGTCACGGCGCGTGCCAGCCGGATGGCCGTCATCACGGCTTCGGTGCCGGAGTTGGCGAAAGCCACGCGCTCGGCGCCGGTCAACCGCGCCACCAGGGCGGCGGCCCGGCCGGAGAGCGGCGACTTGGGTCCGACCTGGATGCCGTCCACCAGTTGCCGGCGCAGCGCATCGACGACCATCGGCGGGTTGTGGCCGAACAGGCAGGAACCGAAGGCCATCGTCAGGTCGACATAGTCGTTGCCGTCGATGTCGGTGACGTGGCTGCCCATGCCGCGGTCGACCACCAGCGGGTAGATCATTTCCTTGGTGGCGCGCTTGAAGCCCAGCGAGCTGCGGTAGTCGGCGAACACGGCGCGGTGCTGCTCGGCGTAGGCACGCGAGCCGGCCGTTTTCGCGGTATAGGCACGCGCCAGCTCGTCGATGTGGGCCTGCTTGCGGCTGTCGAGCGCCGGCGCGGCGGCCGGCTGCGGAGTGATCGGCTGAACGGCGGCCGGCTGGACGCGATTCGCCGGCACCGCAGACGGCGTGGCGGGAGGGGCCTGGCCGCCGGCTTGCGACAGCTGCAGCGCCATCACGTCGCGCAGCGTGGCCAGTTGCTGCTCGAACAGGCGGGACAGGTCGCCGAGACCGCCGACGGCCGGAAGCGCCGTGGCGGCGCTGGTTGCGGCGCTGGTTGCGGCGCTGGTTGCGGTGTCGGTGGCTGTGGCGGCTATGGCGGCGACCGGTGCAGCCGGTTCGGCGGCCGCCACCGGGGCATGCGGCGCCAGGTGCGCTGCCAGCCGTTCGATCGTGTCGAGCCCTTCGAACAGCGCGGGCAGTTCGACCCGCACGCCGAAGTGCGTTTCGATGCGGCCGCCGAATTCCGTCAGCACCAGCGAGTCGGCGCCGCTTTCGAGGAAGCTGCGGCGCTTGTCCACCGCGTCCGCCGGGCAGCGCAGCAGTTCGGCCAGCGTGGTACGGAGCCAGCCGGCGGTATCGGAACCGGTGGCCGGGCTTGCAGCCTGGTTTGCAGCCGGGCTTGCAGCCGGATCGGCGGCATGCATCGCCGCGGGCATGTGGGGAGCATTCATGACGGGAACCTCGAGACGGGAAATCCAGTGGGAAGCGAGATCGAACGGGTAAGCGGGCAGCGCGACGGCCGGGTCGGTTTCCGTGCCGACCAGCGCCGCCCAGTCTGGCCGCGCGCCGATGCAGTACAGCCGGCCCAGCGCCGCGGCCAGGCCGCCGGGCACGCACGACACCACGTCGGTACCCGGCGAGGCACCGCGCCGCAGCAGCCCGGCCAGTACCGCCTGCGGGGCGATTTCCAGCAGGACGTCGGTACCGTCCTCCTGGGCGGCGGCAACACAGTCGGCGAAGCGCACGGTGCGGCGCAGGTGGCCGGTCCAGTAGCCGCCGTCGACCTGCCCCAGCCGCGTGCCATGCTGGTTGCCGTACAGCGGGATCACGGGCGCGCGGTAGGCGATGCCGGCGGCCACGCGGCCGAATTCCTCCAGCACCGGGTCCATCAACGCGGAATGGAAGGCCGTTTCGACGTGCAGCGGCTGCACCGTGAAACCGGCGGCCTGCGCCGCCGCGCGGGCGGCATCCAGCGCCGGGGCCGGGCCGGTCAGCGTGACCACGCCGGGCGCATTGACTGCGGCCAGCTCGACGCCGGCCGGCAGGTGTGCCAGCCAGCTGTCGAGCAGGTCGGCCCGGCCGGTGACGGCCTGCATCGCGCCGCCGGTGCAGCGCGCCATCAGCCGGGCGCGCGTGGCGACCAGCAGCGCCGCGTCGTCCAGGTCGATGGCGCCGGCGATGCAGGCCGCCACGTATTCGCCCAGGCTGTGGCCGAACGCAGCGGACGGCTGGATGCCGGCGGCCATCAGCGTCCACGCCAGCGCGTACTCGCAGGCGAACAGCGCCGGCTGGGCAAACGCGGTCTGCGCCAGCGTTGCGTCATCCAGCGGCTTGCTGCCGTACAGGTGTTCCGTAACCGGAACGCCATGCTTGGCGAACGCGGCGGCGGCGGCATCGAACGCGTCGCGATAGGCCGGCACGTCGCGGTACAGTTCCGCGCCCATCGCGGCCTGCTGCCCGCCCTGGCCGCCGAACACGAAGGCGATGCGGGGCGCCGCGCGGCCCGTCACGTCGCCGCGCAGCAGGCCGGCGCCGCCTTCCAGCTGGGCGGCAAGATCCGCCGCATCGGTACCGATCGCCACCGCGCGGTGCGACAGCGCGGCGCGGCCGGTTGCGGCGGCGCGGGCCACGCGCTGCAATGCGGCCGGTTCTTCGCGCAGTTGCCGGGCATAGGCACGGCACAGCGCGCCCAGTGCCGTGCCCGATTCGGCGCCAACCGGCAGCACGGCAACGGCCAGGGAGCTGGCCGGCAATGGCACGGCGGCCGGTGCCATGCCATCGTGGCGCTCGAGGATCACGTGGGCATTGCTGCCGCCGAAGCCCATCGACGTAACGCCGACGTGGCGCAGCGGTGCGGCCAGCGGCTTGCCGTCGGCCAGTTGCAGGCGGCCGTCGGCACGGTCCAGCCTTGGATTGGGCCGTGCCAGCCCGGCGACGGGCGGCACCTGCTGGTGCCGCAGGCACAGCACGGCCTTGACGAAGCCGGCCAGGCCGGCCGCCGCTTCCAGGTGGCCGATATTGGCCTTCACGGTACCGACCAGGCACGGCGCACCGTTGCCGCCACGATCCGCGCCGACAACCGCGTTCAGCGCGTTCCACTCGATCGGATCGCCCAGCGCGGTGCCGGTGCCATGCGCTTCCACGTACTGCACGGCGGCGCCGTCGATGCCGGCGGCCTCCAGCGCGGCGCGCACCAGCTGCTGCTGGGCGTTGCCGTTCGGCGCCGTCAGGCCGAAGCTGCGGCCATCCTGGTTGACGGCGCTGCCGGCGATGCGGGCCAGGATGGGATTGCCGTACGCCTCGGCCACGTCGCGGCGGCGCAGCACGACGGTGGCCACGCCCTCGCCGCGCACATAGCCGTCGGCCGCCGCGTCGAAGCTGTGGCAGGCGCCGCTCGGCGACAGCATGCCGGCGCGGCGCAGCGTGGCCGACAGCCGCTCGTCGAGCAGCAGGTTGACGCCGGCCACGATGGCGGTATCGCACTCGCCATCCCGCAGGCTGCGCCAGGCCATGTGCAGCGCCACCAGCGACGACGAGCACGCGGTGTCGATGGCCACGCTGGGGCCGCGCAGGTCGAGGAAATACGACAGCCGGTTGGCGACGATGCTGTTGGCGCCGCCGGTGGCGGCATGGCTGCCTTCCGTTTCCTCCAGCACGCGCTGGCCGTATTCCTGGCCGCTGATGCCGACGAATACGCCGGTGCGGCTGCCGGCCAGCTGTTCGCGCGGAATACGCGCCGCTTCCAGCGCATGCCAGGCGCTCATCAGCAGCAGGCGCTGGCGCGGGTCCATGCGCGCCGCTTCGTGCGCGGCGAGGTGGAAGAATGGCGCATCGAAGCCGTCAATGTCGTCCAGCCAGCCGGCCTGGCCGGCGGCACCGAGCGCACCGCGCGCCGCCGATGGCGCGCCCACCGAGCGGCGGCCTTCCCGCAGCAATTGCCAGAACGACGGCAGGTCCGGCGCGCCGGGGAAGCGGCCATGCATGCCGACGACGACGATGCTGTCCCGCGCCGGAGCCGCCGGCGGCTGCGGTGCCGCCGGCATGGCCAGCGCGGCCAGGTGGCGGGCACAGGCCGCCGGCGTGGGATGGTCGAACAGCAGCGTGGTCGGCAGCGTCAGCTGGAACTGGCGTTCGAGCTCGCCGGACAGCCGTACCGCGTCGTTCGAATCGAGGCCCCAGTCGGCAAACGCGCGCTCGGGACGGATCGCCTCGACCGGCAGGCCGGCCAGCTCGGCCACACGCCCGCGCAGCCACGCCTCGATGCGGGCCGCGTCCGCCGACACCGGCGCTGCCGCGGTATCGCCGTGCTGCCGCGCCGCCAGCAGTGCCGGGCTGCGCCAGCCGGCTTTTTCTTCCAGCGTGCCGTCCAGGAACATCGCGCTGGTGGCACGCCGCTGCACCTTGCCGCTGGTGGTCTTCGGGATCGTGCCCTGACGGATGAGCGCGATACCGGCCACCTTCAGCTCGTGGCTGTCGGCGATGCCGCGGCGGATGGCCGTCAGCACTTCCTCGGTATCCCGCCCGGGGTTGAAACGGCGGTCGGTTTCCGCCACCACGCACAGCTGCTCCTCGCCGTCGACCGGTACCGCGAACGCGGCCGCGCCGGCCGGCCGCAGCAGCGGGTGCGCGCTGTCGACGGTATGCTCGATATCCTGCGGGTAGTGGTTGCGCCCGCGGATGATGATCACATCCTTCATGCGCCCGGCGATGACGACCTGCCCGCCGTGCAGGAAGCCCAGGTCGCCCGTGCGCATCCAGCGGCGGCCCATGTCGTCGCCGGATGCGTCGTCCGCCAGCACGCCGCCGAAGGTCTCTTCGGTGCGCTCCGGGTTTTCCCAGTAGCCGGCGCCGACGGCGGCGTTGCGCACCCAGATCTCGCCCACGCGGTCCGCCGCGCAATGCCGCCGGGTGGCGGGATCGACGATCGCCAGTTCGGTGTCGCCGATCGGGTAGCCGCTGCACGCCAGCCACGCGGTGCCCGGCCCGCCCCCGGTGCGCACTGCGACGCAGTGGCGTTCCAGCGCGCGGGCATCCACGAACAGGCCGCTGGGCTCCGGTTTTGCCGTCTTCAGGTGGCTGCCGGTGACGATGCAGCTGGCTTCGGCCAGGCCCCAGCTGGGATTGAACACGCCGGCATTGAAGCCCGCCTGCGCGAATTTTTCGGTGAAGGCGCGCATGGTTTCCATGCGCACCGGTTCGGCGCCGTTCAGCGCGCCCTGCCAGCACGACAGGTCGAGCTCCGCCAGTTCGCCGGCGGTGACGCTTTTCATCGCGAGATCGAAGGCGAAATTGGGGCCCATGGTGTGCGTGATGCGATAGCGACTGATGGCGCGCACCCAGCGCGACGGCTGCTGCACGAACGATGCGTTCGGCATGATGTAGCCGCGGATCGCCAGCCGGACCGGCGTCAGCAGGCCATAGATCAGGCCGAGGTCGTGGAACGGCGGCAGCCAGTTCAGCAGGCTCGAACCGGGGCCGTGCGCGCAGCCGCGGGCAAAGTAATCGGTGTTGGCCAGCAGGTTCGCGTGCGTCAGCATCACGCCTTTCGGCAGCGCGGTGGAACCGGACGTGTACTGCAGGAAGGCCACGCCTTGCGGGTCGATGTGCGGGCACTGCCATTCGGCGGCGCGTGCCATGTCGACTTCCTCGCTGGCGATCCAGGCCATGCCGCGCAGGGCCGGCATGGCGTCGAACGATTCGGCGGCCTTGTCGGCCAGCAGGCGCGTGGTCAGCACGGCGCGCGGCGCGGCCGATGCGGCGATGGCCAGCAGTTTTTCCAGCGTCTGCTGCAGGCGGGCCGGCCGCGGCGGCGGCAGCGGCACCGCGATCCGGCCGGCATACAGGCAGCCGAAGTAGGCGCTGGTGAATTCCATGCCCGGCAGGTACAGCAGCATCACGCGGTCGCCCGGCTGCGTGGTGTCGGCCAGCGCCTGGGCGATGGCGCGCGCTTCCCTGTCCAGCTGGGCGAAGGTGGCGGTGGCGGCAGCTTCCTCGCCGTCCCGCAGGTAAGTCAGGACCGGGAAATCCGGCAGCCGGGCGGCCTGCTGTCGCAGCAGGTCCACCAGGTTGCGCGGATTGAAGTCGTCATGCATGTTCATCTGTTCTACCCCTGATTGTTTTGGTCGAGTTCAGAAACTTGCCGTCATGCCGAAGAACAGCACGCTGTCCAGGTAGCGGCGGGTGTCGCCATGGCGGCTGCCGAACGGCACCGTGAGGTTGGCGGCCAGCTTGATGCGGTCGTTCAGGTCGTGGGAAATCACGATCGTGGTGCTGCCGTCCTTCGAGTTCAGGCCGTAGCTGACCTGCGCCACCAGGCTGGTGGCCGGGGCGATGCTGCGGTTCACGTATTGCGCATACACCGTGTCGCGGCCGAACGTGCGGGCATAGGGTTCCACCACTGCGCCCAGCTGGCCGGCCGCAGCGCCAGCCGCGAACGGATCGCTGCCGCGGAAGCGGCCGGCCTGCGCTGCGGCGAAGGCATCGATCGCCGCGCGCTCGGCCGCCGTGTAGCCCTCCGTATTGCGGCGGTATTCCAGGTTCACGGTACTACCGCCGGCGAAGGTGTACGAACCGCCCAGCAGCACGTCGTAGTGGCGCTTGCGGTCGTCGTCGCGGGTTGCCAGCTGCCAGTCTTCGCCGTTGCCTGCCACGCCCGGAGCCAGTGCCAGCAGCCGGCGCGAGCCGCGGAACGTGGCGGCGTCGAAGTACACCAGCACGGCATCGTTGACGGTCCACTGACCGTACGCACCGTATTGCTTGCGGCCGGCGCGGTGCGAGGCCACCGCGCCGACGGCGAAGGCGTCGCCGACGTGGTCGGCGCGCAGCGCCGTCTCGGCCTTGAACGGCCGCAGCAGTTCGCGGTCGCGGCCTTCGTCGACGTTGCGCACCAGCGCCACGGTGTTGCGGCCGTCGATGCGCCAGCGGGCACCAGCGAAATCGCGCGACGGCAGTTCCGTGAACGGGTTCACCTGGTTGGTCTCGGTGAAGAACGGGTTCGACGGCGAGGCGAACTGCGACGGCCCCCACAGCATCAGCTCGCGGCTGTAGAACAGGTCGACGTTGCCGATGCGCCCTTCCACCAACCAGTTCTGCAGATAGGCCTTGCTGTCGCGCGTATCGCCGCTGGCCGCGTTGCTGCCGGTGGCCTTGCTGAACGTGACGCGCGGGCCGATGGCCAGCACGCCGTATTCGCCTTCCATGCGCCAGCGCAGCCGGGCCTGCGCGCCGTGCTGCATGCGCGGCAGGCCTGCCAGCAGGTTGCCGGGGTTGTAGTCACTGTCGGCGCGCACGTCGTACAGGGAACTGAACAGCACCAGGTCGGCGCCGAATTCCGGATCGCGGGCAAACACTTCCCCCGTGCCGGCCGCCAGGGTGGCCAGCACTACCAGAGCACATCGCATGGAAAACCTCGTTGGTGGTTGGTTGAGCCTGGGCGCAGTCGGGTATCAGTTGTCGATCAACCGGATATCAGTTGCGCGTCAGGTTCGCCAGGCTGAGCGTGGACGACGATATGTCGTTCACCTTGACGTCCCAGTATTTGAGGACGGTGCGCCGCGAAGGTTCGAGCGCGTCGGCGATTTCCATCCTGCTGACGAAGCGCACGGTCTGGCCGTTGTGGCGCACGTGGTTGTCGTACTCGATGCGCGCCGTCTTGAGCACGTTGCCGGAGACGGCGAAGTACTCGGCCTTGATGCCGAGCGCGCTCTCCTTGTCGATGAAATAGCGGATGCGGTCGTACGCCACCGAGCCCGATTTCGCCTTCAGGTCCAGCACCCACACGGGCCGGCCGTCGACGGTGCCCTCGCCGGCCAGCGCGGCATCGTAGTCGCGGCTGTAGCTGGTGGTGGCGATGTCGCCGTTCGATGCTTCGCCCAGCATGCGCTGGCGCGGCGAGATGGCGACGGGCTTGCGCACGTCCGGCGAGGCGAACCACATGTTCCGGCCCTGCATCAGCATGCGGTTGCCGCGCACGCGCGGCGGCTCCGTGAAGCTGATCAGGCTGTCGGTGGCGGCGGCCTGGATCTGCAGCTTCAGCTCGGAACCCGGCTGGCCGTCGCGGATCTCGGTGACGCTGCTGTTCAGCTGCACGCCTTTCAGGCCGCCGCCGCGCGCCATGTCGCTCTGTTCGAGCAGCTTGTTGGGATCGGGCGCGCCCGCTTCCGTGCCGGCCTGCGCATGGAAGGTAACGGCCGATGTGACGGTGGCTGCCAGCAACAGCCGCACCAGGTGTTTCGCGTTAAACATGGGAGAGTGCTCCTGTGATGTTGCGGCGCGACGCGCGCCGGGCGGGCAGGTACGAGGCCAGGGCGGCCAGGACCACCAGCGTGAACAGGGAACCGACGAGATTGCCGGCGACGAGCTCGACGACGAGCGGCACCTCGGCTGCCGCATCCGGCGGCATATAGGTGATGCCGGCGCCGTTGATCAGGAACCCGGCAGCCAGCGTGACGGCGATGCCGAGGGCGCAGCCGATGGCCACGATCAGCATGCCTTCCAGCACGAACAGGCCATCCAGCGTGCGCACCTGCATGCCCAGCGCGCGCAGCGTGCCGATCTCGCGGGTGCGTTCGGTGATCGTCATGCCCATCGTGTTGAACACGCTGGCCAGCACGACGATGGCGACGACGACGCTGATGAACAGGTACATCATGTCGAACAGGCTTTTCACCTGGTTGTAGTAGACCGACAGCGTGCGCCAGTCGCGCACGTCGACGGCAATGCCCTCGGCGGCCAGCGCGGCCTTCGCGGCGGCGGCGGTTGCGGCCAGGTCGGTGCCGTCGTCGAGCAGCAGCACGATGCGCTCGGCGCCTTCGTAGGCCATCAGCCGGCGCGCCGTCTCCAGCGACGTGAGCACGAACTTGTCGTCGGTGCCCAGGCTGCCGGTGGCCGAGGCTTCCAGCACCTCGATGCCGACCGCGTTGACCATGCCGTCCAGCGTCGCGCCCAGCAGCGTGGCATCGCTGCCCGGCTTCAGGCCCAGCGATTCGGCCAGCCGCTTGCCGAACACGGCGCCCTGCGTGCGCTGCGGATCGAGCTTGCCCGGCTGGTTCGCATACTTTTCGCCGCGCAGCGCAACCATGTCGTCGGCGCGCATGCCTTCGCCGATATAGATGCGCGACGTGTCGCCGTTGCTGACCAGGCCCGACATCGTGATGCGCGGGCTGACCAGCTTCACGCCGGGGATCGCCGCCAACCTGACGGTGGCTTTCGCCAGTTCGCTCTCGGTGAAGGCATAGCGGCGCGGGTCCTGTGCGCCCTTGTCATACAGGCCGGGCTTGCCGACGGTGAGGTGGCCGAGCCGTTCGCCGACGATGACTTCGTCTTCCAGCGAACTGTAGACCGACACGAAGTAGCCTTCGAACAGCGACAGGGCGACGAAGCCGATGACGACCGAGGCCAGCGTGGCCATGCTGCGCCGGCGGTTGCGGACCGCATTGCGGGCGGCCAGCTTGAAGCGGGTGATCAGGTCCATCATGCGGCCCTTTCGCTGGGGTTGCGGGTATCGGTGACGATGCGGCCGTCGGACAGTTCCAGGCGCCGGCTGGCATAGCCGAGCAGCCGCGCATCGTGGGTGGAGAACACAAAGGTGACACCTTTTTCGTCGTTCAGCCTGCGCATCAGGCCGATCACGGATTCGGAAGTGACGGAATCGAGGTTGGCGGTGGGCTCGTCGGCCAGCACCAGTTTCGGATCGTTGACGAGCGCGCGGGCGATCGCCACGCGCTGGCGCTGGCCGCCGCTCATCTCGTCCGGCCGCTTGTGGGCCTGCTGTTCGAGGCCCACGTCGGCCAGCATGCGCAAGGCCCGGGCCTTGCCCTCGGCGGCGGACACGCCGGCGATCTGCAGCGGCATCATCACGTTTTCCAGCGCGCTCAACACCGGCACCAGGTTAAAACCCTGGAACACGAAGCCGATCGTGGCGTTGCGAAATTGCGCGGCGTCGGTTTCGCCGAGGGTGGCGCAATCGGTGCCGTCGACGCGCACGGTGCCCAGGTCGGCACGGTCCAGCAGGCCGACGAGGTTGAGCAGCGTGGACTTGCCGCTGCCCGAAGCGCCCCAGACGCAGGTGAATTCGCCGGGTTGCACGTGAAGGCTGAGTTTGTGCAGTGCGACAACCCTGCCCTGGTCTTTCCCATACGCCTTTTCGACATGGGTCAGTTCAATGATGTTCAATGGATGCTCCTTGAAATATCAGGCAAAACGGGGCCCGCGGCGACGCGCGTGGCGTTGCCGGATAGTGAGCAGCGGTTGGGCTGCGTCGATCGCTGGCGGGTGCTGATGATGACGAAGTGCTGCGAATGCCGATTACTGACGATGCTGGCTGCTACGGATGCTGTAACTCTGGGTGTCGATCAATGCCGGCAGTTGTTACTTCAAGTTACCTCTGCTTACTGCCCGGTTCTGTCTTTAACGGCTGGCAACGGCCGGGATGGCCGCCTGGTCTGCTCGCGACTGTAGCGAGGCGATATGACGTCGGAATGACAAAAAGATAATAATCGTGTGCCTGACACGATGTTGCGCGAAGAAGATGTTTCCATGCGCGCTTCCGATCGAGTGAGGGCATGTTATCCATGGTGCGCAGCACAATCCATCGCGGACATGTACCTCATTTGTCGAAAATGTGTACAGGTAATAAAGTGGGGACGACAGCGTGTGCCGGGCTTGCTAGATGAGGCCGGCAGGAAGGGCGCGCCTCACGGTCGAGGCAGCTGGTGCGGCGGGGATATTGGGAGGGAAAGGTGGCGCCAGCATTCGGCTGGCGCCGCCAGGTCAGCTGCTGTGCAGTTCCATCGTGGCCTGCGCCATCTTGCCGGCGACGGCAAGGGGAATGACATTCAGGCTTTTCTGAACCGCTTCGTCGATCAGCAACTGCTCTTCGCGGCGTGGACGGTGCAGCACGAAATCGGCCACGTTCTGCGCCAGGTTCAGCGTGCGCGGGTGGCCGATGCCGATGCGCAGCCGCCAGTAGTCCTGCGTGCCGAGTGCCGCGGTGATGTCTTTCAGGCCGTTGTGGCCGCCGGACGAACCGCCCTTCTTCAGCTTGGCGATGCCGGGCGGCAGGTCGAGTTCGTCGTGCACGACGAGGATCTCGTCGGGATTGATCTTGAAGAAGCGCGCCAGGCCGCCGACCGACTGGCCGGAACGGTTCATGTATGTTTGCGGCTCCAGCAGCCACACTTCGCTGCCGCCGATCGACGTCTTCGCGGCCAGCGCATTGAAGCGGCTTTCGCGCTGCAGGCGGCCGTTGGCAAGGTTGTCGACCAGCCAGAAGCCGGCATTGTGGCGGGTTTGCTCGTACTCGGGGCCGGGGTTGCCGAGGCCGACGATCAGGCGGATGGTCATGGCGCGCTGTGCAGTATGCAGTGGGAAAAGGTGGATTATCCCGGAGTTTTGGTGGAAACAGAAGGCGCTGCCGGAGACCTCCGCGGGGCATGCCCTGAGCGCAGGCGTGGGCACCGGGCGTCGACCTGCTGCCGGCCGCGCTTGTTCGATCCCGGAGCAGATCACAGTTTCCTTAAGAATCGCGTCATGAATTCCGCTTCTGCCGACGCGCCCTTGAGAATTTGCTTCGACTGTTGAGATCTGCACGCTTTTCCTTTCAGTGCTCAGGTATGTGCTCCAGCAATACTGTCATCATTGAATCGCCTTTCCACATTCATCCGCGCTTAACCAGTAGCGACGGTCCTCCTGTTGCGCATCGCCTGAGCTGCTGCCAATGAAGTCAGTCTTCGACCGTTGCGTCTTTTCGCCACGTGACGAATCGCGCTCCTGTTGCGCATCGTTGGAGCGGTTGGAGTGGCGACCTTTCACTGCGAAGCCTTGGTCGGATCCCGTCGGGCATTGAGTCCCCGGATCAAGGAAAATTTCGCAAAACGATGCAAGTTCATATTTTTCATCATGACAAGGTTGATCCAAGACTGAATAACCATAGCCATCCATGACGAATTGATCGGCGCATAAGCCGATGGGATACGAACAGGATACAAATTACGGCGGAACCGCACAGTGACGGGGCAGGTTGTCCGCCGCTACAGACGAGGTCGTGTCCGAATGTCAGACCTGGCCCCGTCGCCGCTCGAATGTCAGACCTCGTCGCCTGTTGGTAACTCCCTCTCGAAACGAGCAATCAGTTCTTCGATATCAAGCAAGAACTTTTCCAAGTCAGATTTATCCTTCTCTGACAGCTTCGTTCCCGCGTTCAGCACATCAGCGTTTATCTGTTCCATTTCCAGCAGAACCATGGAAACAGCATCTTCCCATCGATCACTATCTATCACGCCACCAGCGCCCTCGATTCGCTGAATCAGCGAGTTTAGGCTCAAGTGGCCTGCTCTATAGTCATCAATAGATTGCCGCATTACTAAAAACTGCCGGCGAATTAGTTCGTCCATACCACTAGCCTCATTTTGGAATAACAGTAATGACCTGCCCACGCTCACCAGTTACGACTTTCACACCGTTATCGCCAATATGCACAGTGGTGCCTGGCCGATTTCCTGGGGACGTTTTTCCGTTCCGAATGGCATCCTCAATCGCAGAAGGAGGAACACCTCGCCCCTGGCCCTGGTCTAATGCGTGTCCGGTATATTCTCGATCACCAATTTTTGTTGGCTTGTTCGTTCCCGGTGTGACATCAATCGGACTACCGCGCTGACCTGTAGGCGTGCTTGGGTCCTTGTCTCCAGGGTCCGCAGGCTTGGCGTCTCCGTTGTTTGTACCACTCTGCCCACCAGACTTTTCCGCGTCGGCACCCTCATTCTTCAAGGGAGCCGAGCGGCTCTGGAAAGCACGGCGCGTATTGTTGATAGCCTTAGTACCATACCATGCTGTCGCGGCAGTTAAAGCAAGGCCAACAGCGCATCCAGCCGGTCCTGCGGCACAGGCTGCCATTGTAGGATTTCGACCATCAGCATCAATGTATTTGTACGGGCTGTTGTTCGCATAGACATAGCGATTGAAGCCGCCCCCAGTACTCGCATCCGTCACCACCGGATCAATACTCAAAAACCTCCCCGCCACCGGATCATAGTACCGCTGCTGCATGTAAACCAGCCCGCTGTCCCAGTCGTTCACATGCCCCGTGAACCCCAGCGTCGGCACCACGCCCGCAGCGGTATAGCCGTAGGGTTCGTAGGCAGTCCGGCTGATGAGATTGCCCGTGCCGTCCGTCCGGGCCACCGGACTGCCCAGCGCATCGGTGTGGATATACGTGACGTTGACATTCGCGGCGGTCGTCATGGGATCGGCATGGGCCGTCTTCCCGCCGGCACCGCTTGCCGTCCAGGTGCAGTTCGACGGATAGCCTACCCAGGCCGCCAGCGGCGTTATCGAGCGCGAGCCGCTGAGCGCCATCGTTTCGTTGACCTGGTAACCGGTCCCCGATGCCGTGCACACGCGTGACAGCGACGTGGCATTGGTCGTGGACCATTTCATGGTCACGGCCTGGCCGACGACGAGCGCCGGCCGGGTAACGCTGATGGTGGGAAGCGGTGTCGTTGGCGTCGTTGGCGGCGTCGGTGCCGCCGCCGTCGTCATCGTGTGGGTGTAGGTCGTCGTGCCGCTGGCGCCTGTCGCCTTCCAGGTGCAGTTCGACGGGTAATTGACCCAGGCGGCCTGCGGCGTCACCGTGCGTGAGCCATTAACCGCCACCGTTTCGTTCACCGCATAACCGGTGCCGGACGCCGTGCACACGCGCGACAGCGATGTCGCGTTGGACGTCGACCATGCCAGGGTCACCGCCTGGCCAGCGGTCATTGCCGGCAGCGACACCGAAATCGTCGGTTTCGGTTTCGGTGTCGCTGCCGGGGCGGTGACCGTGACCATCGTCTTCGTCGTCGCCCCGAAGCGCAGGTGACGCTCCCACAGCATGCCCCAGTCGTATGCATGGGTACCGGTGGTGGCCGGCGCGGTGACGTTGAAGCTGACGGTGGTGCTGGCGCCGGGAGCCACCGTGGCAGCGCCCATTTCGATCCGCCCCATACCCCAGATGGTGTTGTCGATGGGACTCGACGTGCCCAGCCGGTAGCCATCGGCCTTGACCCAGGTGATGTTCCCGGTATTCTTCAGCGTGACCGATGTGCCGTAGCTCTTCCCGGCCACCATCGAGGTGGGCACGGAAAGCGCCGTGATCTGCGCATTGTGGATGGGGGCCGGTACCACGACGGCAACGGTTCGTCGAAACGTCTGGCCAAACCAGCGTACGTGCTCCACCAGCATCTGGTAGACGAAATCGTAATTGCCGGGGGTGGCGGGAGCCTTGACGCTGAAGGCGAAGGTGAAACTGGCCCCCGGCGCGATCGTGCGGCCGCCCAGGTCGATCCGGCCGACACCGAACTGGTTGCCGGCAGCAAGGTAGCCGAGCCGGTAGGGCTGGACGGCGGCCTGGCGCCAGCTCGTGTTGCCGGTGTTTTTCATCGTGACCGACACGTCATACCACTTTCCGGCCTCCATGCTGGATGGGACCGAGTAACTGGTCACCGCCGCATCGTCGTAGGGATCGTCGCCTTCGCCCGGCGGCGCCTGCACGTTCGGCGCAGGCAGCGTTTGCGCCTGGGCAGTGGCGCCGCCCCCTACCGCCACGCACAGCATGAGTGCCATCAGCAGGCCAAGCACGAATTCGAGCCACGTCGAGTGGCCCGCGCCGGCGTCGGCGCGGCGGGATTGGGGCGCGCGCATCATTTCACCTCCGCGATCGCGTGGTTGTGCAGATAGACGTAGCGGGTGGCCGATTGCGTGCCAACCGTCGAATACAGCAATTGACCGGCCTGGCTGTAGACCTGCACGCGGTTATGGCCGTCCGTGCCGACAATGCTGACGCGTCGTCCCAGGCCGTCGTACTGGTACGTGGCGAGATTCTTCGCAGCCGTCATGCGGTTGGCGAGGTCGAACGTGTAGACCTGCGCGCCACGCGCGGTGATGTTGCCGCGGGCATCGTAGCCATAGGCGAAAGTGAATTTCGCCGGCCCACCGCTGACGGCTTTGAGCCGGTTGGTGCCGGCATCGATGGCCAGCAGCGTATTGCGCGCATTGGCGCCGGCCGACACCGATACGGCGGTCAGGTTGTCCTGCGCGTCATAGCGGTAGGTGGCGGTTCCCCACAGGCTGGACGCGGTCACGCTTTTCAGCCGGTCCAGGCCGTCATACTGCATGGTGCGGCTGGTATTTGCTCCCGCCCCATCGGCAATGCCGCTGACATTGCCGTTCCCGTCATATGAATAGGTGTCCTTCAACACCGCGCCATCGCTTGCCGCGAGCGGCAGGCCGCGCGTGTTTTGCGTGAGCCTGCGGACGATATTGTTACCGTAGACGAAACCGGCGATCGCCCCGCTCGGGTGATACGTGACGTTGGTAGCGTAGCTCCCCACCCTGGTCGGTTCGCCGAGCGCATTGGGCGCGTATCGATGGTGAGGCTGTTGGCGGGATACGCCAGTTTCGCGGCCGAGCCGTTGGCGTCGTATCCGCGGTCGATGTCGTACACGCGCGCGCCATAGGCCAGGCTCTCCCGTTCGAGCAGGCGGCGCTTGTTGTAGGTATAGGTCCATTTCGCGCCGTTCGACGTGATCGTTTCCGGCAGGCCGTCGGCCGTCCAGGTCCGCGTGACCGGCGGGCTGCCGTCGCCGAACGTCGATGCCGTCATGCGGTTGCGCTTGTCATAGCCGAAGGTGGTGCGCGATGCGGTCATGGCTTTCGCCGTGGCCGTGTCACAACTGCCCGCCGAAGCCAGGGCCGCGCCGGTCACGCGCCACTCGATGTTGTTCGCGGCATCGTAGGCCTGCACCGTTGCGCCGGCTTCCGGCTCGATGGTCTTGCACAGGCGCTCATTGGCGTCGTACACATAGCTGCGCGTGACGCTCGAATTGGCGCCGCTGCGAACGATGGTCTTCGCCTTGCCGAACAGATCGCGCGCGATGGCGACCGTCACGTTCTCCGGCATGGCAAGCCTGGCCAGGGCGCCGTCGTCGGGATCGTCGAAGGCCTGGTATTCATGGGTAGTCTGGTTGCCGCGGGCATCGATCTTCGTGGTCCTGAAACCGGCATCGTAGGAATTGCTGGTGTACAGGCTGCCAAGCTCGCTGTCGGCTGTCGTGCCGGTAATGCGGCCCAGGCCATCGTAGGAAGTCGATATCCCGCCGCCCAGCGTTTCATGGCTGCGCTGCGGATACGATTCGAACGTGGTGCGGCCCGCGTGGTCGTGGCGCTGGCGCGTGATGCGGAAGGTATTTGCCTTGTCGCCGCTGTCCCAGCGCTCGACGAACACAGGGCGCCATAGTGCGTCGAAGTAGGTCCTGGCATGTCCGTTGCCGGTCGAGACCAGCTGCTGCCAATGGCCGGCCGGCAAGCCGTTCTGGCTGCTGGTGGCGCGGGTGAACGAGATGCCCGTGGCGGCCCAGGCTACCGTATCGCCCGCAGGATAGGTAATCGATGCGATACGCCCCATCGCATCGTAGCCAAAGGCCGTCGTCGATCCGGCCTCGTTGGTCAGCGACGTTATCCGGCCCAGGTTGTTCACCACGGCACTCTCGCTCCTGCCGTCCGCATAGCCGATGTTCTGGGCGATGCCGCGCTTGTAGTTGCTGAACGTGGTTGTCTGCCGGGCGCCATCCGACAGCGTTTGCAATGTGCCGTCGGCATGATAGGTCATCGACCGTTGCAGGCTGCCGAAGCTGCTGACGCTGGAGAGCGCGGCCGTGGCGGGATCGTAGGTATGCCTGGTCATCGGCTTGCCCTCCACCGTCACCTCCCCGACCTGCCCGATCACCCACTTCGACAGGTTGTTGTCGTAGGTGGTCTTTTCCTTGCGCGAGAAACCCAGGCTGCTCGATCTGGTCACTTCGGTCGGATGAGCGAATGCATCGAAGGTGCTCGCCTCCCAGGTGAACTCCTCGCCTTGCTGCGAGGTGACCCGCCGGTCCACCTCCATGACCTGGGCCGACAGGTAGCCATCGCCGCGCGGCTGCAGGCTCACCCCGAAAGGGGCGACTGCGGCGCGATAGTGCATCGTGATCGAGCGGAGAACGTCGCCGGAACCGCTGGCCACTTCCTTTTTTTGCAGCTGGCCTTCGGTTTCGCGGGACAGGGTGCCGAACGTGTGCTCGGTAATGTCTCCGCCGGGGTTGGTGACGCGGACGGTTTTCTCGGCTAGGCAGGCGCTGCATGGTGCCCAGCTCGACTTCGCCTCCGGATACTGCGTGGTCCATGTCAGCGTATCGAGACCGGGTCCGCCCAGTTGCTTGCTCGTCAGCGCATAGGTGTCGAACAAGCGTGGGTACGTGGCCGTGTACGTTTGCGCCATCACATCGAATCGGCAATTGTTTTGTACGCCGGCACGGCCGTGGCGGGTCGGGGTCAATGTAAATGTGCCGGTTGCCCCGGAAGGGTGCCGCATGGATCCGCTTGCGGCGGTGTCATAAACGATCCCGGGGCCGTCACAGTTGCCGTCTCCCTGGTACGCAAGCCCGACGGCGAGCGGGCTTGCTCCGGCAAGCTGCCATGCCGAGCCGTCCGGTAACGTAACGGTATTGAGCCGGGCTGCGAGGCCGGAGCCGCTGTAGCTGTAGGTCCAGGTTCGCGTACCGTCGGACACGCTTTTCACGGCAGGATTGGTCGAGCCAGGACTGACGTACGTCAATGTCAGCGTCCTTGGGCTGCCCGCTGCATCGGTTCCCACAATGGACTTGAGCTGCCATTTGTTCGCCGTGTCATAGGTATAGCTGACCTTGTTGCCGAAACGATCCGTGATGACCGTTGGCAGGATCCAGACTTCCACGCGGTTCAGTTGCGGGCTTGCGACTATTTCTTGTGGCAGGTTGGTATCGATTCCGGCACTGGCATCGCCTTGCGGGCCGGGTGCCATGCCCATACTCGGCGCCAGTGACGATTTCTGCATCGCGGGCAGCGAGCGCGTCGCCAGCCAGTCGAACTGGTACTGCGTGCCGTCGGGGGAGACGGCAACGAAACCCTCTCCCGTGGCGCCATTGCTGGCGGCCAGCGAGGGCAGGCAGCGGATCTGCCAGTTATTGCGTGTCACGAGCGGATATGCGGCGGTGGGATTACCGGCGGGTGCGGCAATGTAGGACGCCGTACGCACCAGCATTTCCTGGTCGCCCTGGCCGGGGATGTAGAGGAAACTGCCGTGCCAGTATTCGGTGCCAATCCAGGAAGCGGTGCCGCCGCTTGCGGGCGTGGAAATCGTTGGCGGAACGCCGAAACTCGAGCAGCGAGCGCCGGTCCCGTGGGGATTGGTCCAGCCTTTTGCCGATGAAAATATGCCGTGCAGATGCGGAATTTCGAGATCCCAACCGCCAAACAAGGTGCCCGTCTTCGCTTCCTGCCCTGCCACCAAGCGACGTCCGACGGACACCGGAATCGTGCTGTTTCCGGGGAGGCTGACGTCAGTCTGGGAGAACTCGAGCGTCCCCGTATAAAGATTGACCTTGTCGCCGAACAGGTCGTCACCGAGCCTGATGACGGCGTTCGGCGCGCGAATCAGCTTGTTCTGCTCACTGTACGACGTAACGGTTTGCGCGTGCGACGGTACGGCCGCGACGATCGCCAGGATTGTCAGGCCGCGCCGTGCCTCGACTCCAAATTCGGTC